>CALZHT010000004.1 GCA_945787445.1 uncultured Desulfobulbaceae bacterium | reverse complement strand
AATTATAGAAGCCGTTACGCATGAGTGGATTTCCCGGTTTCAAATCGGACCGTTGACAAACGCTCAAGGATTCAGGAAAATGGCTAATTTTATAACTTCCTCACGTCTGGCTTTGCTATTGATCCTTGTTTGGCTGGCCTACCTGCCCAATGCGTACCTGCAACTTCTCAACCTGCCCTTGTTGATTATCATCTTTGTCTTGGACGGCGTTGACGGCTATGTGGCCAGAAAAAAAAAGGAAGAATCGCTTTTCGGCGCTATTTACGATATTGCCGCGGATAGGATTGTGGAAAATGTCCTGTGGATTGTGTTTGCCGATCTCGATATTGTTCCGGTCTGGGTTGCCCTTGTCTTTATCATCCGCGGCCTGCTCATTGATTCAATCCGTTCCCATGCCGCTTCTTTCGGCGTTACTCCTTTCGGGATGATGCAATCCCCGGCCGGAAAATTTCTGGTATCCGGCCGCTTTATGCGAATTTTTTATGCCGCCTTAAAAGGAACGACATTCGGCTATCTTTTCTTTATCCAGCCCTGGCCTGCTCTTCTTCCTGTCCTTTACAATGAATGGCTGACTCCCATAACTATTATAAAATATATCCTGGTATACTGTTGCGTAATCATTTGTCTTTTACGGGGTTTGCCTGTGCTTCTCGAGTTCATTCACATTGCGAAAAAGGAAGTACAGGTCCAGCACAGTTAACGAGTAATCGAGGTATTCCTGAGTGGCCCTGACGCTGATTGATCTGGATGGAACCCTGTTAAAAGGGCCGAGTTCCGAAAAGCTCTTTTTTCTTTTTCTATTAAAAAACAGAATTATCGGCCTCCGGCAGATAGCCGCCACGGTTTTTTTCCTGGCCCGCTGGTCCCATGTTTTCGGGGTAACGGTATTCAAAAAAAACAAGGCCTACCTTGCCGGCCTCAACTGTGACAGGATCAAGGAACAGGCAGCACTTTTTGTGAAGAGCAAAATCATTAAACGTTTTCATCCGCAAATGGTTCAACGCATTGCAGACCACCATAAAAAAGGAGATGTTACCGTGCTCCTCACCGGTACTCTGGACATGATCGCCGGGCCGATTGGACTGGCCCTGGGAATCCATTACATCTGCGCCACAACCTGTTCTTCACGAAACTCCATTTTCACCTCGAATCCTCCGCTTATCCACCCTTTTGGGCCTGACAAGTTGCGGTTCAGCAAAGAAATATGTCAAAAACTCGGCTGCGAATTATCTGATTGTACTGCCTATGGAAATTCTACGGATGACATACCCTTACTCGAAGCTGTGGCACATCCGGTGGCAGTGTATCCGGACAAAGGACTGCGGCGCCACGCCCGCGAACATTCATGGGAGTGTATAGAATAGTATGGCAACTAAAGAAAAAAATGATACACCGATTGCGGCCGGAAAAAGCAGTTTTGAGCTGGTGGACAACGCCCTGGTTTTCAAGGAACTGGAAATTAAGGGGAAAAGGACCTTCCTTGACATTGCCTGCGGTGTTGGCCGTTACAGTATTGCGGCCGCGGAGATCATGGGCAAGGACAGTATGATCTATGGTATTGATCTCTGGGAAGAGGGCATTGTCGCCATAAAAAAGGAAATAGAGGCAAAAGGTATAAACAATATCACAGCTATTGCTGCTAACGTCAGCGAACACATTCCTGTTGATGATCATAGCATCGACGTCTGTCTTATGGCCACGGTACTTCATGACCTCAAACTGGATGGAACAGATGCGGGCACTCTTAAGGAAACTGCCAGAGTTATGAAGCATGGCGGCACCCTGGGAATCGTGGAATTTACAAAAATAGACCGGAAACCCGGACCACCCATTCACATCCGGTTAACACCGGATGAGGTTGAAAAGTTAGTCGCTCCTTATGGATTCATGCTCAAAAAGACAGTAGAAGTCGGGCCTCAGAATTACCTCTCCATTTATATTGCCGCTTGAACAGCTATACTCAGGAATACCTTCTCCATGATTACCTGTCCAAGGGCTCTCACCTTATCTCATTGTTATTGTTAAAAAATATTCTCTGCTTCGAAAAGATTATGAATTCACCACAGAGAACACAGAGGTCACAGAGATAATTTTTAAAAAATATACTCTTACTCTGTGCACTCTGTGTTCTCTGTGGTAAAAAAAGAACCTTTTAGTAATTCAGCAATGTTCTGCTGAAGTTTTTATTTTTGTAACTGTTTCCCAGAGGCATAAATCATGCTGCAGAGTATATTTGGATTGTTTGTGCTTAACGCTATTGCCTGGCTGGCGAGCGAAAACAGAAAAATTTTCCCTTTCCGCATGGTCGCAACCGGCGTCACTATACAAATAATCCTTGGCATTCTCCTCCTGAAGCTCCCCTATTTTCAAGAACTATTTATCGGGCTCAATAACGTTATCCTGGCCCTGGAAGAATCGACCTCAGCAGGAACGCAACTTGTTTTCGGATATCTTGCCGGCGGTGCTCTCCCCTTTCAGGAAACCTTCCCCGGAGCAAGTTTTATCCTGGCCTTCAGGGGCCTCCCCCTGGTCCTGCTGATGAGCGCCCTTTCCTCCCTATTCTTCTATTGGAAAATCCTGCCGCTGATCGTCAAAACATTCTCAAAAATGCTGCAGAAAACCATGCGGATCGGCGGCGCCGAAGGCCTTGGTGTATCGGCAAACATCTTTGTAGGCATGGTGGAAGCGCCGCTCCTTATCCGGCCCTATCTCAAAAATATGACCCGCAGCGAAATTTTCAGCGTCATGACCTGCGGCATGGCAACCATAGCCGGCACGGTTATGGTACTTTATGCCAGCGTCCTCGGCGAGATCATCCCCAATGTTCTGGGACATATCCTCACTGCGTCGATTATCAGCGCACCCGCCGCAATTACTGTCTCCAAGATAATGATTCCGGAATCACAACCCCTTACCACCGGAGAACTTGTCGCTCCTGAAGAGGCGCATTCACCCATGGACGCCATCACCAAGGGAACCATCCAGGGCGTCCAGCTTCTGATAAACATCATTGCCATGATCATCGTGCTCGTGGCCCTGGTCCACCTGGTCAATATTCTGCTGGGCATTATCCCTGAACTTGGCGGCAGCAAGATTACCCTGCAGAGGATATTGGGTTATATTATGGCGCCGGTCGTCTGGCTGTTGGGCATCCCGTGGAGCGAATCGCTTACCGCAGGAGCGCTCATGGGCACCAAAACCGTGTTAAATGAATTTATCGCCTTTCTGGATTTGAGTAAAATGACAGAAGGCGCGTTGAGCCCACGGAGCAAAATCATTCTCATGTATGCAATGTGCGGCTTTGCCAATCCCGGCAGCCTGGGGATCATGATCGGCGGCCTTGGCGCTATGGCGCCGGATAGACGGGAAGAAATCGTCTCCCTCGGATTACGCTCCATTCTGGCCGGCACTATTGCTACTTGTATGACGGGCGCGGTGGTTGGAATTCTCATCTGATAAAGCCTATAGCGAACTATGGAGAATAGGGAGTGCATTGGCAGAAATGGATGTTGAATGAAAAGGGCTGTAAGCCAGATACGGCTTAAATAGACCTGTTTGTATCGTGCGCGTGCTCGTAATCGAAAAGAAAGCATTACGTATTTGGTTATGAATTAAAGGAAAATCGATTACAATTAGGATTGCGCGCACGAGCACGAAAATAACAAATACAAGCTAAAGCTGCCTGCCTGAAAGGGAGGAATATTATCCTTAATTGAGACTAATAAAAGGTGTATGCTATGCCCCAATGGCTCGTCATTTTCATGCTCTTGTCCGGAACTCTAGTCGGATTAAAGGTGGCCTATGCTCTGTGCACATCATTGGCCCTTCCAGCCACCCGCGGCGCCCTCTATGTTTCCACCCCAAGGTCGAGGATTTCGGAAATTTTAGAGGCAGTCCCCATGCAGGAGGGGCAGATTCTTGTTGATCTGGGCTGTGGGGACGGACGTGTATTGAGAATGGCCAGTAGGCTTTATAGAATTAGGGGCGTAGGATACGAACTGAATCTCCTTGCATACATTAAGGCAAAGCTTCAATGCCTGGGATGTCATAGGATTAAGGTCAAATGGCAAAACTTCTGGCAGGCGGACCTGTCGACAGCAGACGTGGTCTTCTGCTACCTCTTTCCCGATGTGATGAAAGACATGTCTGTCAAATTACAAAAAGAACTTAAAAACGGCGCTACGGTAATCTCCTGCAATTTCCCTATTCCTGACCTGGAACTGCAATCTGTTTTAAGGCCTTCAGGATCCTTAATTAATGATCCGGTGTATATCTATACAATTGCGAAAAGTGATGAAATCTTAAAAAGTCTTTTTATACCACAGAGGACACAGAGTGCACAGAGTAAAAACTTATTATTTCAGTCAGTTACCTCTGTGCACTCTGTGTCCTCTGTGGTGAATTTATAGTTTTTGCGAGTCTGTCAAAAGTGATACATCGCAAATCAATACCTAATGACTTCTAAAACTTTAACAATATCCCGGCTCACATCAGGAGGTCTGATCACCAACTATTACTGCACCTCCTCATGCCGGCATTGCCTGTACAGGTGCAGCCCGAAGTGGAAAAAGGATTTTATCTCACAAGCCACAGCCCGGGAGAGCTTCAAAACCATGCGCCGACTCGGATGCAATTCCATCCATATCGGTGGAGGCGAACCGCTTCTCAAACCCGAGAAGATCTGTAAAATCCTTGAAACAGCCAAAGAAATGGGGATCAACGTGGAATACGTGGAAACCAACTCATCCTGGTATTCAAGCCATGGCAGTGCCTGTGATCTCTTGAAAAGACTGAAAGACCGCGGCATGGGAGCCCTGCTTGTGTCCATCAGCCCATTCCATAACGAATATATCCCGTTCTCCAAAGTTAAGGGCGTGCTCAATGCCTGTCTCGCAACAGGAATACAGATTATCCCATGGATTGCCGACTTTATTGCCGACATTTCCACTTTTGATGAGCAAAAACCACATTCCCTGGATGAGTACAGCCAAGTTTTCGGTGATAGCTATGTTGCCCGGCTTCCCACGAGATACTGGATTTCGCCGGGAGGCCGGGCCCTTGAAACTTTCAGAGAAGTTTCAGAGCAACACACCCTCTCCGAGCTGGTTTCAAGAAACAGCGCTGGATGCCTGGAATTGACAGGAACGAACCATTTCCATTTTGACCTTTACGGCAATTATATTCCTGGCCTATGCGCCGGATTGGCCATTAGAAAAAATGACGTTGGGAAGCCACTTGACCCGGAGCACTACCCCTTTATCACAACTCTCTATTCAGAAGGGATCGGCGGATTTCTCGCAAAGGCGGAAGAACTCTTTGCCTTTATGCCAAAAAATAATTCGTACAGCTCAAAATGCGAGCTTTGCTTTGCAATACGAAAATATCTGGTTCTTGAAAAAAACATCCAATCAAGGGAACTTCAACCGGCAGGACATTATGAAAATTTATAATGATTTTAAAGTGGTAGGTGAAAAACCTTAGGAACAAATGTAAGAAAGTACTTATTTTTTTCCAAAGCGCTGCATGTTATCCCTGGGCGTCGGGTATATTGACGGGGCTTCAAACATTTTCTAACCTGATTATCACTAAAACTCAGCTATTTTTTTATTCGTGCTTTAGAATCCCTTGTCATTTCGAGCACAGCGAGAAATCTTATTGCCCAGGAAAAGATTTCTCACGTTCGTTCGAAATGACAGACATAGCATTAATCAACAGGTTAAGCTTTGTATCGTTTAGGTAGCTGCGAAATGATGAGGGATCAAATCCACAAAAGCAAAACTCTCTGCCCTCTGCCCTCTGCCTTCTGCCCTCTGCCTTCTGCCCTCTGCCTTCTGCCTTCTGCCTTCTGCCTTCTGCCTTCTGCACCTAATCACTTTCAAGCTTGAACGCATCAAAAAGCAAATTGGTGGCAACCGCTCTCGCGCCATGAGCCAGTCCGTCAATAATATCCTTGTCACTCCATCCATGAACCCGGAGATCATCAATCTCGGCTGCACTGATAGCATGAGGATCGCGAATTGCTTTGAGGATAAAGATAAGCATAGCTTTCTCATTTCCATCTAACGGGGCCTTGCCAGGATCGCTTTTCATTTCTTCAACCTGATCCAGCGTTATCCCCTTCTGGATGAGCATAGCGGTATTCATTTTAGCACAGTAATGAGAATCGCTTGCATGGGCGGCAAGCATCCGGATCATGGCAAGGAGCGGGGCGCTCAACCTCGGATGTTTCATGAAATAGGTGGCGAACTGCACCTGATTTTCAAGCAGATCAGAACTTACACCGAACAGCCTAACATTATTGGGTACCATGCCAAAAAACTTTTCAGCATCTCCATACAGTTCTGCAAGCTTCCCCTCAGCCTGGTCCGGTGGAACCATCTTCAACAACGCCATGACATCCTCCATTTCCTGGGTTTGATAGCGAAATAGTTAATAATATCAAAATATTTATCACTCAAATCATTGGGCATTGACACCGATTCCAACTCACGTGTCTTTTAAATCACCCGGAATCTTCAAAGTGCCTTTGATGATATCATTCATATCCTGGATAGAGGAAATTCTTGGGCATAATAATTCTTTTACCCCTTTGCGGAACTCTTCGTCATCCTTGGGTGCATGTGTGCCATGGACAATCTTCAGTTCAGGGTACGCCTGCTGAATGACTTTCTGATATTTTTTGATAAACGGACATAGTGCTGTCATGCAATAGGAAAAATGGAGGGCGTCCAGCCTATACTCTGCAATGGCTTTAACTCGCCGCAATATCTTTTCCGGGGCTGCCAGGGTGGGGCATCCGGCGCAATTAATGATGCCGATCAGATAAAGCTCCTCCTCTTTATATTCCTCAAAAAAACCCCTGCGCTTCCGCATATCCCCCAGGCACACTACAGAAGCACAATTCGCCTCCTGGGTGCAGTTGGAACAAGTAATTATGCCGATACGTGCCATAGAATCCTCATTTATTGCCACAAAATTTACATAATATTTTATAGTGGTCTTGCAAAGTTCCGAAAAAGTATCCAAGATCCCAGCGTTTCCAACAGAACACTATTTCTATCTCTCTGGACAACATTCTGGGCACTGTTATTTTTGATAAATTGCCTGGAGAAAAAAAAACTGAATTTAGTACTTTTACACTATGAAAACTATTGCTCCCGATATTCTCAAAGAGAAGATTACCAGCCACTATACCATACTCAATCCGTATCTCCCTGCCCTGTTTTTCGTTTCAGGTTTTCTCTTTGACATTCTTACCCTCGGCAGAATCGATAATATCCTCACTATTATCAGTCACGGTACGTACCTTGCTTTTATTCTTGCCATTCTCCTGGTGATCCTCCTTGATATGGAGCCACCACCTGATGCAAAAAAATTTGTCAGGCTGTTTCACGAATACAAGAATGAGGTCCTGCACTTTCTGCTCGGCGCCCTGCTGAACGCTTTTGTAATCTTTTACTTTAAAAGCAGTTCTTTTGCCAATTCCTTCCTTCTCCTGCTCATCATGAGTGTCTTGTTGCTCCTTAATGAAACCGCACTATTCAAAAAACAGGGTCCGGCCTTAAAGGTTGCCATCCTCAAACTCAGCCTTATCAGCTATTTCCTCTATATCGTTCCCACTATTGCGGGCGAAACCGGCATATTTATATTTTTTGCAAGTCTTACCTGCTCCAGTTTAGTTGTCGCTGCGGTATATTATGTGCTGCGTAAAAAAAATATTGCGAAGAAAAGGATCAATAACCATCTTCTTGCCCCGAGTATCAGTATGCTGGTCCTTTTCATCCTTCTCTATTTCCTGAAGGTAATTCCTCCTGTGCCCTTAAGCCTCAAGCATATTGGCATATACCACAACATTGAAAAGAGCGGTGGTGACTATTATCTTTACCAGCAAACACCGAAATGGAAATTCTGGCACAAGGGAGACCAGATATTTGACGCAAAGACCGGCGATCGGATTTTTCTGTTTACCAAGATATTTTCACCAGGCGGTTTTAAGGATAATGTGTTTATCAATTTTCAGTTCAGAAATAATAAAGACACCTGGAAAAACACAGACAGGATCCTGCTCCCCATAGTGGGCGGCCGGGAAGAAGGATATCGGGGATACGCCTATAAACGGAACTATGTTCCCGGTTCCTGGCGCGCCCTGATCGAAACTGAAAACGGCCTGGAGATAGGCAGGATCAATTTTGAGGTACATCTATCAGAGGATAGTTCGGAAAGAGAGTTTTATAAGGAAATTCAATAAAAAGAGATAAGAAATCGAAAATACGCCCACAATTTCATTTGACCTCGTCATACTTCTTCGCTAAAGTACTTGACCATTCCGGCTGTTATATGACTATGATCCTAAAACTGTCTTAAATCTTTTTTATATCCGTATCCCATGGCAAAAAAAGGAATCCACAGAAAGAAGCAAAGCAATATTAAAGTATTGCTTGCTGTATTCATTCTCATTGCTGTTGCCTTGATTTTGAGCTGGAATAAGCTTGTTGAAATGTCTACCAAAAAGGCGATGGAAAAAGAACGGCAAGAGTGGGAGCAGGAGGTCGCCACTTTGGAACAGGAACTTGCCGACCTCACCAAAGGTAATGGAACCGGCGGTCCCGGTGATGATGCTTCACCGGAAGAAGCGGTTTCACCTCTCGCGGATTTGCAGATTGAAGGTCAAGTTCCCAAAGCCGAATCCTGCGAAAAGGTAGCAGTAAAAATCGACCAGTTCTTCAATTATCTTGATGAGCAGGAATATATCAAGGCCTATGAACTCAAAGATGGTTCGAATAAACACTTTACCGGCATGGTCAACAAGGTATTTAAAAATCAGCCTGTGGTAGTGGGTGAGACGGAAAACCTCATGACTATTCTCAAAAACACTGCCCATTTTTACCGAACCCTCGGCAAATACAACGTGGCACTGATCAAGGAAATGCTCCTCAAAGAGGGCCACTTGCTCGAGGTGACAATGGCCCTTTTCTACGAGTGGTCTCTTATGGGCAAGGAATGTGAGGGACAGCCAATCGAAATGCAACTGCCTCTGGAAAACCTTTACGAATATTCCAGCTATTTTCTCAATACAATGGGAGGCCAGGCCTACCTGTTCAGACGAGGCTCCCGCGTGCGGAAACTCGTAAAGTATTACAGCATCCTGGTTCTGGACAGGGCCAATACCGGGGTCCTCAACAAATACGGCATTGACATCAGGCCCCACATCAAGACACTGCTTGAAGAAATGGAAGCCTCCGAAACCTTGGTATACAGAGAGGAGTATATGCGAACATTATTGAATCTTCAGGAAATATACAGACAGCAGATGGGTGAAAAAGAATAAAAGGCGGAGAAAGAGACTTTTTTATGTAAAAAAGGCGGCAAGAGAAATAATCTCTGCCGCCTTTTTTTGTTTATACTCAGCGCATTACGTCGTTGCGCAAAATAAAAATATTTTGAATCAAGAAGGTCTCACGAAGTAGGTAACAACAAATTAACGCCCCCCTAGAAAAGGTGGTATACAATGTGACCCTAAAAGGGTAATCAATATCGGCAGTCAAGCTTTTTTCATTGCCATTTCACGCAGCCGAGCAGCACAGAATTGGCCGGATTAAGCGCGAGGACTGTCTGAGCACCCCGCAAGGGGGTATAAACTACGCGAGTTCCGCAGCGCCCGGTCAATTCGAGCAGCACCCCGCAAGGGGGTATAAACTTCGGGTAGTCACGCAACGCGGGACCAAGTGAACGGCTGCCCTTTCTTTTTGGTTCTTTTTCTTTCGGGCAAGCAAAGAAAAAGAACAGATTGATATAGTTTGCATGTTCAAAAGGAGCATTAGAATAAATTATTTTGAAAATCTTCCAGTGTAAAGCATAGCAAAGCTTGGACCATCAGCATAGCTGAAGGTTTAATGGTAGTAATGCATTTTGTAAAAAGATCGTTACCTGCGATCACCCATGAGCCGGAGAAGGCTCAGGAACAGGTTGATAAAATCAAGATACAGGGCCAGTGCCCCCATAATGGCGCCTTTACGGATGGCAGTCTCGCCTCCTTCCATAATGCCGCTTGTGCCAATATTTTGCAATTTCTGGACATCATAGGCTGTAAGGCCGGTGAACACAACAACGCCGATGGCTGAGACCACCCAGGAGATCATGGCGCTCTGCATGAATAGATTCACCACTGAGGCAATGATAATACCGATCAGACCCATGAACATGAACGAGCCCATACTGGTTAAATCCTTCTTTGTCACAGTGCCGTATATTGCCATGGCCGCAAACATACCGCCGGCTACGAAGAAGGTAACCGCAATCGATGAAGTCGTATAAATAAAAAATATTGCCGAAAGGGTTGCGCCGTTTAAGACGGAATAGGCGATAAAAAGACCGGTAGCTGCCTGGGCCGACAACTTCTGGATCCTGGCGGAAAGATAGATGACCAGGCCCAATTCACCAAAAATCAGCCCGTAAAATACGAGTTTATTTGCAAAAATAAGCTGTTGTGCCGCAGCGGAGCTTACCACCAGAAATGCCGCCACCCCGGTGAGGGCCAGGCCGATGGCCATCCAGTAAAAGACCTTGGCAAGAAACAGAGATGATGCCTCAACCCTTGCCTGGTCAACTGAGATTTTGTTGTCGTATCCGAAATTCTCCATTATTTTTTTCCTCCTCAAAATACAATCATTATTTATGTAGTAAGCAATGTAACCATTAAATGGAATAGTGCAATATCTAATCACTGCTCATGAGAACCGCCACCGGCCTTGTTTGCTCGACCTGTTCCAAGGCTATCTTTATTGCTGCAGTGAGCGGCACTGAAAGCAACATGCCGGTTATCCCCCACATCCAGCCCCAGAACAGCAGAGAAAGAAGGACAACCAGCGGACTGAGATTTAGACCCTTACCCATAAGCTTTGGTTCCAGAATATTTCCCACTCCCATCTGGACTGCAGTGAGCAGAATAGCAATAATGATGGCCCTGGTTGGTGAGCCATATTGAAACAAGGTTATCGCCACCGGTGGTACCGTGGCCACTAGTGAGCCGATATTCGGGATAAAATTAAGCACAAAGGTCAGCACTCCCCACATCAGCGCAAAGTGCACGCCTGCTATCCAAAGCAGCAGGGCGACCAAGGTACCGGTGATCAGACTCACCATTGTTTTCAAACCCAGATAGCGCTGTACCGCCAGATTGATCCGGGCGGCCGTGTCCTGCACCGGGCCTGTTTTCTCCTCGCCAAGGCTCTTGATCAGACGCCGGGACATGCTCTCTCTTTCGGTAAGAATGAACACCATGAACAACAGCACCCAGATAAGATTGCCGAGAAAGGCAAAAAAGGAATTACCCACGCGCTGCACCATGGTTCCCAGCGGGGCAAGATCTGCCTGTTTGAAGTTTTCGAGAAATGCCGCATACATTTCCTTGGCCTGTTCAGTACTGATATCAAGGCTTGTTAAAATATAACCGGCATACTCCCAAAATTTTATCTCATATTCAGGAAGCTGGTTCTGAAACTCCCTGACGTTGACACTTAACAACCGGATCAGCAGATAAAGAACCGTCAGCACGAGGAACACCACCAAGACAATCCGGAAAAAACTGGGGATTCGGAACCGTTTCAAAAATTCGAGAGGAATACCAAGCGCATAAAAGAGCAACAAGGAAAAACTGAGCGGTATGAAAATAAAATCCAGGGTCCTAAGAATGATGACCCAAAAAGTCACCAAAACAGTCAGTGCTGCAACCTCTACCACCTTGCTGTGCCCCTTTAATTCTTGTAGATCCATCATCCCTCCAGTAAATTTTTTAATACCATAAAAGGTCGGGAACGTTGCTCATGTGATACTTGATTTCAATGGATTACAGTATGCCCTGATCGTCAAAGAGGAAATCCCTTCAGGGGACAATACATCAATGAATTTGTAATGCACCATTAAAATCCCAAACAATTATATTCCCGCCAAAAATTAAAGCTCTTTGCAATCTCGTCTTGAAATATGAAATATACAATAATTTCAGAGAAATAACTTGAAAACTTGATCATTTCTCGGACAGTTTTTTGTATTGCACCATAACATAAACCATCCACAATGTTCCCGGCAGCAGGAACATAGTGGCAAGCCGCAGCAGGACAAGGCGGGGGTCAAGGCCGTGGTCCAGGGCCGCGCCGGTGAAATAGGTAGACAAACTTAAGACCAGAGTAAGCAATGCCATCTCCGCAGCAAATACCCGGCCCCGGAACTGATCCGGCACCCTCTTTTGCAACAGGTTGGTACTGAAGATCCATTGCACCGAGCCGCCGAGATGGCCGATCAACACAAATGGTGCGGCGGATACAAAACCGGTGGCCTGACTGAACATGATATACGCCCCGGACGCGACAAAAAACGAAAGACCGATTGCCCTGTACATTGCCTTTTTGGTTTCACCGAGTAAGCGCCAGGCCAGAATGGGCCCGATGGCAGCACCAATGCCCCGAATACTGTAAAGGACACCGCTTCCACCTCCCCGACCCTGCTCAACAAAGACCTGTTCCCCAAAAATGGTAAGCATGACGAGGATACCGCCTGATAGGGCCCAGCCGCTTTTTACCAACAGCAAGGCCGCAACATCCCGGTTGGCTGCAACGTATTTACTGCCTTCTACCAAATCCGCCAGCCCAGTATAGTCTCGCCAGGTTGGTTCTTTTTTGACGGATTCTTCTTCCTCTGCTGCGGCAATAGGCAACTTGAGTCCGGTGAGCATCCAGGCGGAAGCAAGGAAGGTAAGCGAATCAATTACTATGGCCGCATGCCAACCCAGATATGCAGTGACGAAACCGCCCAGAGCAGCGCCGACGGCAAGCATGACCGACCAAGTGGCACCACCCAGAGCGCTTGCCAGATTCAATTCCTCCCTGCTGCACAGGTTCGGTACCGAAGCCCTTCTGGCTGGATCGTAGAATGTCCAGATTGTTTCTTGGAGCAGAGCCAAAACATAAACGGCCCAGACATGCTCGGGCTTGCGAATCAGTAAAAATCCGAGAACGATTATAGCCCTGCTGAGATCGCTGGCAATCATGATCGTTTTTCTAGAAAAACGGTCGGCAATCACTCCTGCTGCAGGGCCGAATATTGTGGTGGGAATAAATTTGGCAATCAAAAACCAACTGATGGCATGGCCTGAGCCTGTGAGTTTGGTAAGCAATACAAAAATGCCGATGTAGTTGAACCAATTGCCTATATGGCTGATGACTCCTGCCAGCCAGAGTCTGCCGAACTGAGGATTATTCCTCAACAGGATAACGTAGGAATGCCAGTCGCTCACAGAGAGATAGGCTGTTGTTTTGTCTTTTACATCCTGGTTGGATTGTGCCACGGTTTTTGATTAGTTTCCGAATTGGAAACAACTTGTTCCAGCATCCGTAAAGTCTGTGACTTTCCGGATGGAAACTAATGAGTTATATAGATGAATTTTTATATACATTTGAAAAAATGGTCTTATGCGTTATCTAATCAAATTGCCCCAAGGGCAACTCATATTTTTGTTTGACCGTAACGCTGATTTTACTTAGTATTATGCTAATCGGAAATTAATTCTTTGTTTTTTATCAATATTGACATACTCGCAAAAGTCGCTGTCGCCATTTTTCCGTCACGAAAAATCGAGAATTTAAAGCGTTGTAGCGTCGGCGAAGCGGCCTTTTTGCGAAGCCGACAATATATTATAAAGGGGCACTCTTTATTGCCGCTTGTCCCTCTTATGTCAAGCTAAGAAGCAACAAACATCCCAAATCTGAGGACTACTCCATGGACAGACCACTCGGAATCACGGTAAGCCGACACATCCTTGACAGCCAACATATACATCCCCAAGCCACCGGCGAACTCTCAAGCCTTTTGATTGAGCTGATTGTAGCGGCTAAAACCATTTCTGCAGAGGTCAACATGGCGGGTTTGGCCGATATTCTGGGTATGTCGGGCAAAATGAACATCCAGGGTGAGCATGTCCAGAAGTTGGACGAGTTTGCCAACAACACCATTAAACGACGCATGGCCAGATGTGGTTACATCTCCGTTATGACCTCAGAAGAAGAGGCAGACGCCATTCCGGTGGCGGAAGGCTATGAAGGCAAATACACCCTTGCCTTTGATCCCTTGGATGGGTCGTCCAACATCGACGTCAATGTCAGTATAGGCACGATCTTTTCCATTCACCGGGCCTTAAACGGCGGAACTCCGGGCTCGGAAAACGACCTTCTCCAGAAAGGCAGCGAGCAGGTTGCTGCCGGATACATTATCTATGGTTCAAGCTCCATGCTGGTCTACTCCACCGGGGAAGGCGTACATGGCTTCACCCTTGACCCCAGCGTTGGCGAGTTTTACCTCTCCCATCCGGACATCAAGATGCCTCATAAAAGCAAATATTTCAGCGTCAATGAGGGTAATTACCACTACTGGGACGATCCCGTGCGGAATTATATAGAATACCTCAAGGAAACAGATAAGAAGACAGGCAGACCTTATAGTGGAAGATATATCGGCTCACTGGTTGCGGATTTCCACCGGAACCTGATAGCAGGCGGTATCTTCCTCTATCCCAGGGACAACAAAAACCCGGCCAAAAAAACCGGAAAGCTCCGTCTACTTTATGAAGCTGCTCCCCTCGCCTTTATTGCCGAACAGGCAAGCGGACGCGCCATTACCGACGAATGCCAGGACATCCTGGATATCGAGCCTTACGATCTCCATCAGCGGGTACCGCTGATCATCGGCTGCAAACACGATGTGGATATGGTCCAAGAATTCCTGGCAGGCAAAAAATAATTACACCTGCATTGCCTGTCTGCTTTGTGCCTTTTACGAAGCTGGCAAAACCATCTTGAACACGATTAGCGAGTGTATTCCCCGCGGCAAGCCGCGGGGAGCTTCAAATATATTTTCCACCACCGGCCTCATAAAGAGGCCGTTTTTTTAGGGCACAATGATTAACGGTGCGTTGCCTTTTTTGTTTGTCTTGCGGTGTAAGTCGGAAAGAAGGAAGATGAGCCAAACAGATTTTAAAAAGCCACAAAAGGATGGTACAATTATTCAGAGCACAAACGTAATTAATCGAATGTAAACATATATGGATTGGTCTCTATTAGACCAGACGCATCGCCCATCAATAATTAATGATATCCCTATAAATGGATCCTAAGCCTGTCATTATCTACCCAACTTCCACTAAAGATCACCAGAAGGCAATATGCAGGAAGAAACATTAGCCCTTGCCATCCTGCTTGCCATTGGCTTTGCTATAGCTAAAGTCGGCCAGATGCTCCGCCTGCCGTCAGTTACGGGCTACATCTGCGCCGGCTTTATGCTTGGACCGGCCGGGTTCAACCTGGTCAGTGCCGACCTGCTCGGTGAACGGCTCGACCACTTTACCCAGATTGCTCTGATGCTGATTGCTCTGGGCATAGGAGAGCACCTTGAAATCAAACGATTACGCCAGAACGCCCGGCTTCTGACGGCCTTCAGCCTGGGTGAGGTTTTGGGCACCTTGCTCTGTGTCATGTTTGGGGTAATTCTCCTGAGCCGCTTTTTGTATTTCGGTGATGAAAGCTGGCAAGGAGTTGATTACCTGGTGATCTCTTTGCTGCTTGGTACTGTTTCAATTGCCACTGCACCAGGTTCAACGCTGCTTGTTATGCGGGAAACAAGAGCTGTGGGTCCGTTAACCACTACTCTCCTGCAGGTTGTTGCGGTCAATAACGGCATGGCCATCATGCTATTCGGGTTTGCCTTGGCCGTAACTCACCAATTGGCAGGGACAGCCGGCGGTTCTTTTGCTGGTGCTGTGGCACACAGTTTGATGGTTATTGTTTTTTCCCTGACAATAGGCATCATAACCGGTCTGATCATAGATGATCTGATGCATCGTTTACGCAACCGGGCCGAAATGCTGATCAGCGGATTGGCTTTGCTGCTGCTCAGCGGTGAGTTGGCCCACTTGCTGGAACTTTCCCCTCTTCTCGTAGGTATGGCAGTCGGTTTCACCATCGTTAATCGTGACCGCCGTGATGTTAGATTATTCAGGGTATTCAATGCCTTTGAACCACCGATTCATGTCCTATTTTTTACCTTGGCCGGCGCCCACCTCGATTTTAATTCATTGATCGTTGCCGGCTGGCTGGGGCTGTTATATTTCCTACTGCGCTGCATAGGAAAAATCTGTGGAGCAAATCTCGGCGGCTGGCTGGTTAAAGCGCCGAAGCAGTTGCGTGCCAATCTGGGTGTAGCCTTGGTTCCCCAAGCCGGTATTGCCATCGGCCTTGTTTTTCTCATTAACAGTGATCCGGACATTAGCAGCTATGGAGAGATTCTCACTCCTGCAGTCCTGGCTGGGGTTTTTCTTGCCGAATTGGTAGGGCCGGCAAGCACAAAATATGCTCTACAAAAATGCGGTGAAACTACAGAGAATATTGAAAATAATACATGTTCTTTGGCCAATGATTTAACAGAGGTGGAGCTTGTACCCTGGGCCTGGGGAAAGCTTGAACCGACAATACCGCCCATTGGCTCTATAATCTTCGGCGCCTCGCATTATAAAACGGTTTCAGGATTGGCCAGACTGGCCACCCTGCTTGCCCATTACCACAAGGCAGCGCCCATGGCAGTCAGTATCTTGCCTCCAGCAATAGACCCGGATTCATCGTCAAAATCCTCATCTATCAATCCGCTCTTCACCCTGGCCGGCAAAGAAGTAAAAACAATGGGTTATGACCTGCAGTCAATTACTATTGAAACTGACAAGGTTGCAGATGGTCTTGTGGAAAGTGCCCGCGGCCAGGATGCTCTTGCCCTCATAATAGGCTATCCGCTCCAGCATTCCCCCCAGGAGTTCAAAAAAGTTGTGGAAGATGTTGTCAATAATGCTCCTTGCCAGGTCATACTGGTCCGCTTGGTGGGCATGCTCCATACAGAGCGCATTCTAGTACCCATCATTCATTCCCAACACTTGGAAACCCTGGGAGCGGTGCTCTGTTCATTTGCAACAGTGGGGCAGCACCGTATCAGTTTGTTACGGCTGCTGCCACCTGACATCCCTTTGGATGAAGTTACCCAGCAGGAAAAGAAGCTCCAGGCCTGGGCTGCTGCCAATGATCTCCCGTTTGTTCGCTGCCTGGCGGTCGCCACTGAAACGCGACTTGCAACCATTATCCAGGAATCCGCCCAGCACGATCTGATACTAATGGCTGGCGCTGAAGAATTTACCTTACCCCGTAAGCTGTTCGGTTCCCTTGCCGATGATGTTGCCAACCAGTGCAGTAGACCAATGGTCATCGTCTATGGCCGCAAAGGCAATGGAAGTTAAGAATCCGGTCACTGAGTTTATCCGGCTTTGATTTTCCTTTTGAATGAGTGCCGAATTGAAGCTCCCCGCCGCCACTTGCGCACGCAATCTTTTTTGCGTAACCTGCAAGGAATGCGCCCGAAGGAAGTGCCCTTGGGGTGCACGCGTTGATCGTGATTAATATTTTTATATCCTAGCCATATTGATGGCCCCCCCCTTTCCTAAAATAAAAACTTTATTCCTATAGTTGGTTTTGCTCTGCCTAAAAATATGTTAGAGGCTTATGAGAAAAAAATATCAGGGTATTCTGGTTTTCAAAACATATGGAAAAAGATCATCCGATGATTCTTACTGATCATTTTAGTTGGTTAAGGAAAGCAGGCTTCGCAAATATAGCATGCCATTGGCGGCTCTATAATTTTGCAATCACATCAGTAGAGAAATAAATACCGTGGACCCAATTATCAGGCCGGAAAAACCGGAAGATCAACAAAAAGTAAGACAGCTTAATATTGAGGCTTTTGAGACTGAAGCAGAGGCAAATCTTGTTGATGCATTGAGAAACAGCGCCATCCCGATTATTTCTTTAGTTGCTGAAAAGGATGGTGAAATTACCGGATATATACTGTTTAGCCCTGTTGCCTTGGCAGGCAATAAGTCAGGAATTACCATAGCAGGTCTGGCGCCTATGGCAGTATTGCCAGGGTGGCAAAAAAAGGGAGTTGGTACATTACTCGTAAAAGAAGGCCTAAAACAATGTCAAGATGCCGGGTATGATGCTGTAGTTGTTTTGGGTCATCCGGATTACTACCCGCGCTTTGGTTTTATCCCTTCAGTGAAATATGGGATTACATCAGAATATGACGTCCCCGAGGAAGTGTTCATGGCTAAAGAAATAAATAAAGGCGCCCTTGCCAACTGCCGTGGGACAGTAAAATACCATGAAACCTTTAAGCATCTGTAATTGCATTATGACCTCAAAGGCAATGGATATAGTCATCACGGTATGCTGAAAAAGCTTTTTTTGTTGACTTTTCACCCAACATCCGAATATCAAATAGCAACAACAGGGAAGCTGGGCTTACTACCTAATTATAAACATCGTGAATAACAATCGATATTACTGGAGACCTTCGCATGTCCAATAATGACCTCCTTCATGCCCATAGGAATGGCCGGGTTGCCTTTTTTCAGCAATTCCTGAAACACCCGCGCCAGATCGGATCAATCATACCCAGCTCCCGTTTCCTTGAGCGCCGGATTGTGGAGGCAGCCGGCGTCAGATCCGCCAATACCATAGTTGAGTTGGGCCCTGGCAGTGGAGGCACAACCCTGTCAATACTGGATGAAATGAAACAGCACGCCAAGCTCATCAGTATTGAACTTAATCCGCATTTACACGGTCTGGTAAGCCGGATACCGGACAGCCGGCACATTTCCCATCTCGGTAGCGCGCAAGGGTTGAAGGAAATCCTTTCCATGTACGGCCTGAATGCCCCGGAAGTAGTCATTTCCGGCATTCCATTCTCCACCATGAGCCAAAGTTCAGGATCGCAAATTATTGAGGCGATCTCGTCAGCGCTTGCCCCGGGAGGACGTTTCGTTGCCTACCAGGTGACTAATCGCGTTGCCTCTCTATCGCATCCCATCCTAGGGCCGGGTCGCCTGGAAGTTGAGTTTTTCAATATACCGCCGGTGCGGGTTTACCGGTGGGAGAAAAACAGCGCCGCCTATGGTGCTGATTTCTGATTGGCAATCCTCCGTTATTCAAGCACGCGGCCACATATTTTGTATCTATTGGAGCACTATAAAGTGATTTTGCTAGACATGAACGGCACATTCATGTTTGGTGAAGATCGGTTTTCAGAAAGAGAAGATTATTTCACTACTTATCGTTCCATTGGCGGCAATCGTCTCCTAGAAAAAGAAGTGACAAATGCCATCCTCTCTTGCTATGAAGGCATGTCCCGTGACTATGAAGATCCTGAACAACATGACAAGAAATAGTCGATTTCTACTTCTCATTGTTTTGTTCATTGTATTGCTTAGTAATGGCTGTGCGACAAGGCCGATACATCCTGCATTGCAGGATGCAGCGTTACCGGAGTTGATCCCGACCCGTGAGTTCTTTGCTAATCCTGCAACCGCTTTCCGATACAAGGTGTCTCCGGACGGCAGGAAGCTTGCGTGGCTTGCTGTTAAAAAACGTCGTTTGACCGTTCATTTCCGCTCATTGGCGAGTGATGCAGTACAGGTCATTGACACCCATTCAAAACGTAGCGTTTTCAATTTCGAGTGGGCGCAAGACAGCCGCAGAATTATGTATGTACAGGATCAGGAGGGCGACGAGAATTATCATATCTTCATCAGCGGCACCGAAAATCCTCAGGCAAAACCGAATGATTTGACGCCGTTTGCAAACATAAGAGCGGCAATCCACCGGATCATAAAAAACGATCCTGACCATATCCTTATAGTACATAATGAGCGCGATAAGTCGATCTTCGATCTGTACCGTTTGAATATCAATACCGGTGAACTGCAAATGGTGGGTGAGAATCCGGGTGATGTATTGGCCTGGATCACGGATGAAGACGGCCGGCTGCGCGCCCGCATCCGTCAAACGGCGCCGAGCTTCCGCCATCACCTGGAAGTATGGCAGCAGGCAACCTCGGACTGGCGAACAATGGCGGACTGGGAATTCGATGACACATTCAATGTCTGGGGATTTACTCCGGATGACCGCGGCTTGTGGGTCACTTCCAACCGCGCACGGGACCGGATCGGCGTTTGGCGGTTCGATCTCGCCACGGGCCAAGAATCTTTTGTTTATGAAGACCCCAACGTCGATGTGGCGGAAATACTGGTCAGTAGGCTAAACAAGCGCTTAATGGCTGTGCTGGTCAACGCGGACTTTCCGAAGATTCATTTTTTCGATGAGAAGGTGAAACAGGACGCTGCTCTCTTTAAGGACCACCATAACTTCGGTTTGTCGCTGGGCAGCGTCGACGATCAAGAAGCGATGGCCACCGTTACCGTATACACGGATCGGAGTGTTGAGAATTACCTGCTCGACCGCGTTCATCGCAGGAAACAGCTTCTCAATCGTCATCCGTTGTCACGCTACAAGGAATCACTGGTTGAAATGAAGCCGATCTCCTTCAAAAGCCGGGACGGATGGACACTGCATGGGTATTTGCTGCAACCGCCCGGGGTAACTGAAAAGCCTCTGCCCATGGTACTGCTGGTCCACGGTGGTCCCTGGGCCCGTGTCGGATGGGGTCTTGATCCACTTTCCCAGTTCCTGGCAAACCGTGGGTACGCGGTATTGTACGTTAATTTCCGGGGTTCGACCGGATACGGCAAGAGTTTTATGGAGGCGGCAGTTCGTGAATTTGCAGGCAAAATGCATACAGACCTGCTGGATGGTGTCAATTGGGCAGTGGAAAACAACATCGCCGATCCCAACAAGATTTGTATCTTCGGCGGCAGCTATGGCGGTTACGCGGCATTGGTCGGCATGACATTCACTCCTGATATATTCGCCTGCGGGGTGGACATTGTCGGGCCTTCCAATCTGGTATCGTTGCTGGAATCAGTACCGGAATACTGGAAACTCTTTATGCCACATTTTTACAAGTATGTCGGTAATCCGGACAATCCTGAGGATCGCGCCGATATGAAAAAGCGATCGCCACTCTTTTACGTCGACCAGGTGAAAAGCCCCTTACTGATCGCCCAAGGCGGCAATGATCCCAGAGTCAAACAACAAGAGTCGGAACAGATGGTGGCAGCGCTTCGCAAAGCAGGCAAAGATGTCCAGTATCTGCTTTTTCCTAATGACGGGCATGGCATCAAGCACTGGAAAAACCGATTACAACTGTTTCGCAGCGCTGAAGACTTCCTGGCCAAACATCTAGGGGGACGTAGCAACGGATTCGATTACTACGAACTGGGAGCGTTAATCTTTTGATGTAATGATGAAGAATCTGATAAAGCCCCATAACGAAGCTGAAGCATTGGCATTACAAGCCTTTTTGGAAAAAAATGGAATAGTCGCCCAAATCACTTCATTCCGGGACACTGCATACAATGGGATATTCCAAACTCAATATGGTTGGGGTGTAATTAAAGTAGACGAATCTGATTACGAACGTGCGTCGAAGCTCATAACGGAATGGAAAAATTCACTGTTTGAATATCCAGAAAATTATGAAGATTAATGAAATCGCAAAAAATACGATTTTGTCTGCCCAAAGTGTCACACCATATATATCCCTCCTTACTTCCTTCGGCCACCGAAGATAGAACCCAGTATTCCCCGAATAATCTGGCGGCCGACTTGGCTACCTATAGTCCGCGCCGCACTTTTCATAAAGGCCTCGCCCATGCTTTGACGGCCCCTGCTGCTTGCAGGTTTTGCTTTATTTTTTGCTTCTGCTTCCTGCCTTTCAGCTTCAGCCTGAATAACTTGCATTTCTTCAGCTCGGCTCTTTAACAATTCATAGGCAGACTCGCGATCCACAACATTATCATAGCGCCCTTTTAGAGGTGAACGGTCGATACGATCCTTACGTTCTGCATCAACCAAAGGACCTATGCGGGACTCGGGAGGACGAACTAAGGTGCGCTGTACCGGAAGAGGACTTCCCTTTGCATCCAGGGTGGAGACCAATGCCTCACCGATTCCGAGTTCCGTAACGACCTTCTCGGAATCGAACTCCGGATTGGCGCGGAAAGACTGAGCCACACTCTTTACAACTTTTCTATCCTTGGGCGTAAAGGCTCTCAGGGCATGTTGGATCTTAAGTCCCAATTGGCCAAGAATCGCCTCTGGAATATCCAGAGGACTTTGCGAGATGAAAAAGACTCCTACACCCTTGGAACGAATTAATCGCACCATCTGCTCTATCTTTTCGATGAGCACTTTTGGTGCTTGGGCAAACAAAAGATGGGCCTCGTCAAAGAAAAAAACGAGCTTCGGCTTGTCAGGATCGCCAACTTCCGGAAGTTGTTCAAACAGTTCAGAAAGCAACCATAGCAGGAAGGTAGCGTATACCCGAGGTGCCTGGGCCATTAACTTTGTGGCGTCCAAGATACTGATAACGCCATTACCTGAAAAGTCAACCTGCATGAGGCCAGAGAGAGTTATTGCCGGCTCACCAAAAAAATTCTCAGCTCCCTGCTCTTCCAATACCAGCAACTGCCGTTGAATTGCACCGATGCTCGCGCTGGAAATATTGCCGTACTCACCACGCAGCTCTTTTGCATTTTCACTCATCCACGTCAGCATTGCACGAAGATCTTTCAGATCCAGGAGCAAGAGACCTTCATCATCGGCGATCTTGAAGCAGGAGTATAGAATACCTGACTGCGTATCATTGAGAGTCAGAAGGCTTGATAGTAACAGGGGACCCATTTCCGAGATAGTCGATCGTATGGGATGCCCGTTCTGTCCGAAGATATCCCAAAACAGGATAGGATATGGCCGCTGCTGATAGCCGGCCAATGGAATTTTCTGCAAACGCTCATCAATCTTAGGATGAGGAGAACCAGGAGCACCCAAACCGGAGAGGTCGCCCTTGATATCAGCAGCGAAGACAGGCACACCAAGGCGCGAAAAACTCTCTGCCAGGGTCTGCAAGGTTATGGTCTTGCCGGTTCCGGTTGCTCCGGCGATGAGACCATGCCGATTGCTCATCTTGCCGAGTTGCTCAACTGGCTCTCCTTGGTTTCCTCCAACCACAAAACTAACGGGTTCGCTCATAGAATTATTATGCCCTTAAATAATCGTGCATTTAGAGCTTATCCGTAAATAATACTTTTATACCCGCATCTGGCCTTTGGCCGTTTTTCAATCGCAAAATCCTCAACGTAACGCTGCTGCGCCTGCGGTTTTGCTCAATCGTCACGGCCAAATCCGGCTCAACAGCCAGCGCGATCATTGAAAAGCTTATTTACGGACAAGCTCTTAGTGTGTAATGACACGGGGAAGTGTTTTTGCCTCCTCGATCCAATCGCTCAACTGGCTTAAGGATGGCAGTTTACGGACAAGGTTTTTTTGATCGTTGACCTCTTCCATTTTTCTCAGTAAATTCTCTGCCTTGCGGCGAGCCAGATCCGGAACAGTATCAGCTCCTGAAGCTTCCAGCAGTTCACTGTATTGGGCACTAATGCCTTTGATACGAGCAAGATCAAGATGATTGATCCAACGCAGAATTAATTTTTCACTGAGTCCGCTCTGATCCGCAATTTCTTTACGCCCCTTTGCGGTGGAACCTTTTTCCAATAATGTTTCCGCTGTAGTGATGCCCACTGCCTGTAACTTCTGGGCGTAAGCGTCTCCAACTCCTTCAATATGTTCCAATTTTGTCATAGCCAACCTCCTTTTTTACGTTTTTGGTTGATTACATGTAGCACTCCAACTAATTTTTTCATTTCAGCGCACCGGCTAGGAGATTTTTTATGGTCTCTCCTCCTTTTGACTGAACATAAGTAAGAACAATTGGTATAAATTTGCCGATCATATCGGATTCCAAGCCTAACTTTGAAAATCCGCCCGCTAAGCCTGCCAGTCCACCCAATTTTTCTAAACCACCGCCAAACCCTGAGGTCATGCTCGCTATAGCGCCGCCCAAACCACTGCTTTTCGGCGCTGCATTGAGTAAATCAGAGATGCCTGGAATTTCCGCGGCAATCTTTCCAAAATCCCCATCCCCAAGCGTATCCCGTGCTTGTTGAAAAATAAGACCTGCGCCTCCTTTTGCCTGTTCAGCATTAACACCAAGGTTCTGGATTAAAAGATTTAACAGCTCCATAATATCCTCCTCCTTTGCTAGCCCAGTAGAGTTGCTTACAACATAATCGGTCATTTTCGGTTGTAATCGCTGATACTGCCCCAATTTTGCATTGAAAGGATCCGTATATCTCCAAGATCTTTTTCTATTTTTAATTGATTATGCCATAAAAAAAGCCGAACTCACCAAAAGTGAAACCTTCGGTGGCTCGGCCTTCCGCATCCAGCGGATCCATAGCTTTCCGCCCCCACCTCGCGATGGGTTTGGCATTATCGGGTGACTTTCACTGAATTTCTAAATAAAAATCATCACACCCAAAAATTGATGTCAAGCAAGAAGATAAAAAAGTGTACTTTTGTCAAAAAAAATCAGCTTTTTCCCCTCCCTTTAATTTTGGCCCAGGAATCACGCAGGGTCACAGTGCGATTGAATACCAGCTTTTCTGCTGCAGAATCTTTACTGTCTGCACAGAAATACCCCTGCCGCTCGAACTGATACAGTGATCCTGGCGCCGCGTTTGCCAGACTCGGCTCAAGGCGGCATTCTGTAAGGATTTCAAGGGATTTCGAGTTGATGTTCTCGATAAAGTCTTTTTCTTTATCAGCTTCCGGATTTTCCGTGACAAACAATCTGTCATACAGACGGATTTCTGCAGGAATTGCATGGGCGGCCGATACCCAATGGATGGTGGCCTTGACCTTACGGCCATCGGGCGCCGAGCCGCCACGGGATTCCGAGTCATAGGTACAGCGCAGTTCAATAATCTCGCCGGTTTTATCGTCCTTAACAACGCGCTCACATTTGATGAAATAGGCATATCTGAACCGCACTTCCCGGCCGGGTGTGAGACGGTAGAATTTCTTTGGCGGCTCTTCCATGAAATCATCTCTTTCCACATACAATTCCCTTGAAAATGGGACCTTTCTCGTACCCATGTCAGGATTGCCCGGATGATTTTGGGCATCAAGCTCCTCAACCCGGCCCTCGGGGTAGTTTTCTATCACCACCTTAAGTGGCCGGAGCACGGCCATGGACCTTGGCGCCCTATTATTGAGATCTTCCCGGACTGTATGTTCAAGCAATGCCACATCAACTGTGCTGTCACGTTTGGCAACTCCGATACGTTCACAGAAGTTACGGATGGCTTCAGGGGTATATCCTCGTCTTCGTATTCCCGAAAGAGTGGGCATACGCGGATCATCCCAACCATCCACGAACCCTTCGTTTACTAGACGCAGAAGTTTACGTTTACTCACCACAGTAAAGCTCAGATTGAGTCTGGCAAACTCTATCTGCTGCGGATGGCAGGCAACCGGTAGGTTGTCAAGGGTCCAATCATACAGGGGGCGATGGTCTTCAAATTCAAGAGTGCAGAGGGAATGGGAGATGTTCTCAACCGCGTCGGAAATGGGATGGGTGTAATCATACATGGGATAAATGCACCATGAATCTCCGGTGCGGTGATGGCTGGCATGCAGAATACGGTAGATTACTGGATCACGCATGTTGAGATTGCCGGATGCCATATCGATTTTGGCCCGCAGGACACGGGTTCCGTCCGGAAACTCCCCTGTCCGCATGCGCTCATACAAATCCAGATTTTCCGCCATGGAGCGCTTCCGGTACGGGCTCTCTTTTCCCGGTTCGGTCAGAGTGCCCCGGTATTCCCGAATCTCATCAGCGGTCAAGTCACAGACATATGCCTTGCCGGTTTTGATGAGATGGACTCCATATTCGTAGAGCTTGTCAAAATAATCAGAAGCAAAGAAGAGATGCTCCCCCCAATCATATCCCAGCCAGCGCACGTCTTCTTTAATGGATTGCACGTACTCCTCTTCTTCCTTGGTGGGGTTGGTATCATCAAACCGCAGATGGCACCTGCCGTTATTTTCTTTGGCAACTTCAAAATTGAGGCAGATGGACTTGGCATGGCCAATATGAAGGTACCCGTTGGGCTCAGGAGGAAACCGGGTAATAACCCGGCCCTCGTTTTTATTGGCTTTGCGGTCTTGAGCAATAATATCTCGGATAAAATCGGATGCTTTTGTTTGGTTCGTCATGGAATTATCTCTGTCGGCAATTAGGTGGTTTCCGAATGGGAATAAGGTAGAATTAAGGATTTATACCCCTCAAGGGGGCACTGAAAACAGTCTGATCAGAATAGTACCATAACTTTAGGCACTTTAGGCACTTCTTTTAAGCTTGCATTTTTACGATTTCATCAATTGTTCTGTTCAAAAAATTTCGCCGTATCACGCAGTCTGGGGATGACTTTTTCCTTACCCAGCAGCGCGAAGAGTTCGAACATGCTGGGTCCCTTAATCAGCCCGGTAATAACAGCCCTGGCAGCATTTATGGGAATTCCCGGCTTGACCCCCAGTTCTTCGGCAAATGCGCGGGCCACCTGCTCGGTTGCCTCCGGAGTCAACTCCGGAAGGGCCTCAAGCCTGTCGGCAAACATGGGCAACCAGTGTTTGAGTTCAGGATATTTGAGGACATTTTTCTTCAAGGCCTTTTCATCAATGGTGAAATCGTCAGCAAAATAGGCCCTGCCCAAAGAAGTAAAGTCCTTCAAAGTATGAAAACGATCACGGATCATGTCCAGCGTCTTCAGGAACCACTGACTTTTCTCGCCATCATAGGCTTCATCCCAGAGCCCTCCAGCCTGGAATTCCTTTTTAACCATTGCGGCTAATTCCTCGATCGGCATGGTGCGGAGGTAATGGGCATTGATATTAATTGCCTTGGGATCTGTGAAGAATTTTGGGTCGCCTTTGCGATAATTGAAAACAGAGTTCGCCCGGTTGATACCTTCAAGGGAAAAGACTTCAATGAGTTCGTCTCGAGAAAAAATCTCCTGGTTGTCTGTCGTGGACCAGCCGAGCAATACGAGAAAGTTGATAAGGGCCCAGGGGATGAATCCATTATCCCGGTAATATTGGACCGCAACAATTTCGCCGTGCGATCGTTTGGATATCTTTGCCTTCTTCAAATCAAGGGTTAAGGGCATGTGGGCAAATACCGGGATATCCGCCCCAAGCGCCTTGTAAATCAAGATCTGCCGCGGTGTATTAACCAGTCCGTCTTGGCCGCGAATAATGTGGGTAATCCTGTCCCGGATATCATCGACCACATTGCTCAAGAGATATAAAGGCTTACCATTTGAACGAACAATAACAAAGTCTTCAATATCAGCATAGGCCCGTTCGATGCTGCCGTAAACTTTATCTACAAAAATAACACCACCGGCTTCCTCTGGAACCTTAAAACGGATAACATAGGGGAGGCCCTGTTTTTCCTTTTCCGCAATCTGGTCGGTAGAAAGGTTCCGGCATGTTTTGTCATACTTATAATCGCCTTTTGCGGCAGCTGCAGCCTCGCGTTTTGCCTCCAATTCTTCCTTAGTGCAAAAGCATTTATACGCGTGTCCGCTTTCAAGCAGTCTTTTTGAGGCCGTCACATGTTCATCGGCATATTCCGACTGAAAATAGGGCCCCTCATCCCAGTCAATGCCGAGCCATTTGAGGCCGTCCAATATGCCTTCAATGGATTCCTGGGTAGATCTCTCAACATCGGTATCTTCAATTCTGAGTATCAGTTTACCACCATGCTTTTTGACAAAAAGCCAGTTGTATATGGCGGTCCGGGCGCCGCCGATATGAAGATACCCTGTTGGGCTGGGTGGAAATCGTACACGCACTTCAGACATTGTTAGCTCCTTTAAGGATATACACTATCAACCACAAGGAATGTTCGTCACATGTGGCAGGTATTTCAGGAAAGATTCTCCGGTATAAGGCCTGGAAAAGGGCTTATCTACCCTGTGGTCTCAAGGTGTAAAAGCACACTAAAACGATACATTCGCAAAATCACGAATACATGAAAAATGATGTACCTTATATACCTTTTTGTAAACAGATTCAACATGCTATCTGAAAATGGCCAAAATATTCCATGCCTTTCGCAAATTTATACTTTTGATGAAATCGAAAAAATTCAATTTCATCGATGTATTACGTTGTAACTAGTTGAAATTACATGGCACGTTAGCCGCATTCCCGCTTTTTTACGAGTGTGTCAACTTTTGGTAATATATCACAAAAAAGGAGAGCTGAAAGATTCAGATTTTTATTTATATTTTATAATATCAGAAATTTAGAGCCTAAAACTGCCAATATTATTTGTTATCCTTTTCTCTTCAAAAATAGGTTTTAAAATGAGATAATGTTTGTTGAGCCTTTGCCGGCTTTTTTTGTTTTAGGCGGCAACTGATAGCATTTGAGTAATGCCGTCATTGGCAAAATTTCCCATAGCTAAAGGAGGTTACCGTGTCGTTACCAGATTATCTGCAGATTGTACCAGGCCACTCCTTTCTCTCCCTATTAATCTGGGCGGTTATTGTCATTGTCCTGCTCTACTTCGCTAGGACATCCGCCCATCGGAGCATTCGTGGTGTATGCCAGGTCATGCGCAACGCCATGAGGTTTGCATCCCGTTCCATCTTGAGTGCGGAAAAAAGGCTTGCCTCCCGCAATCGCGAGGTTTTACTGGCTGATGGAATGGCGGCCATTGAACGGGAAGTGGAGAGGGAATTTCACAGGGTTGGTGTCGTAGTTGAACGTGACCTGCAAGGGTATCCATCACTCAACCGCAAGCTGTCGGAGCAGATTGCCAATATTGATGAAGATTACCGACAAAGCGATGAAGTGCCCCCTACTCCACCGATCTGGGTCAATGCCGTTGATGCGGTCGCCAAGATACCTGACAAGGGCAATCAAATGGTTTCTGAAATCCTCAAGGATATCCATAAAACCATCATCAAGATCCAGAAAGAAGCCATGGAAGAATATTGGAAAGCCACAAACAAACGGCATGAACTGCTGAAAAAAATGATGCCATATTGGCGCCGGCTCGCCAAAACCTTAAGCGTAGTTGACAAGACCATGAACGGTTTTCAAGAACGCGCCATGGTTATTGACAACCGAATGCAGGAATACGAGGAAATCCAGAAAGGGACGAACAAGGCCGTCCGCAAACTTTCCTCATCCTCAATGACCCAATTTTTCATCTCCGGCCTCGTATTGCTCATCGCCATCGGCGGTGCAGTGATCAATTTTAATCTTATCGCGCTCCCCATGTCCGAGATGGTGGGCGGCGGCAGCTATATTGCAGGTTTCAAAACCTCCAATGTGGCGGGCATGGTAATTGTCTTACTCGAAACCGCCCTTGGCATCTTTCTCATGGATCTTTTACGGGTGACAAAGCTATTCCCCATTGTTGGCAGCATTGATGACAAACTGCGACTAAGAATCACATGGGCCGCATTTATCTTTCTCTTTATTCTTGCCTGTATTGAATCTTCCTTGGCTTTTATGCGGGATATCATCGCCGCCAACAACCAGGCCCTCATCCAATCGCTCTCTGGGGCGGAAGAAGGCTATGGCGCCTATAGCACAATCCCCACTATCGGACAGATGGCTATGGGATTTATTCTCCCCTTTATTCTGACCTTTGTGGCCTGGCCTCTTGAATCATTCATCCACTCTGCCCGGACAATGCTGGGCTATGGTCTGGAAGGATTTTTACGGTTTATCGCTGTAACACTCCGTCTCATAGGCATTTTCTTCTATTATTTAGGCTCCGCTCTTGTGGGCCTTTATGATCTGCTGATTTTCCCGCCTCTATGGGTGGAAGATACTATCAAAGGAAAAGCACGGGAGTCCGTGGAACACCCTGAAAAAACAGAAGAAAGCCCCTCTCTTGCAATAAATGATTCAGCAATGGATCTCGATGACACCCAGGTTACTAACCCGATGTAGGAGGCAATGACACAATGAAAAAGATTGTATGTCTTTCCATACTTTTATTTGCAGCTGCTTTACTGTTGGTCGGGTGTCCGGACACAACCAGCCACAGCAAAGGGGTATATATGCTCCTCGACACTTCCGGCACCTATGCAAAGCAATTGCAAAAGGCCCAAAAAATAATAAATTTTCTGCTGGCCAACCTTAATCCCGGTGATTCTCTCAGTGTGGCAAGGATTGACAGCGGCAGTTTCAGTGAAAAAGATATTATCAGCAAGGTCAACTTTGATATCCGACCGTCTGTAGCAAATAACCAAAAAAGGGCCTTCAGCAAAAATATTGATGAATTTGTCAAAACCGTAAAAGGCAGCTCATTTACCGACATCAGCGGAGGTCTTCTGCAGGCCATTGAATTTCTGGACGAAACAGGAGCCTCGCAAAAGACCATCCTTATCTTTTCAGACTTGGAAGAGGAACTCGCTAAAGGGCATGTACGGGATTTTCCCTTACAGTTGAATGGCTACCGAGTGCTTGCACTCAACGTGACAAAACTCAGGAGCGACAATGTTGATCCACGGGAATATCTCAACAGACTGGATCATTGGCGTGAACGGGTTGAAAATGGTGGTGGAGACTGGAAAGTGATAAACGATCTTGAAAAACTGGATTCAATGCTGTCTGATTAATAAATTCCAACTATCACAAAGTGGGCAAATGGGTGGCGTCTAGGAATACTGGACGCCACTTTTTTTTAGAGATTTTAAATAAAAAAAATTCACTCCTGCGGTAAAAAAAAGACGTAACACCGAACTTGATAAACCCTAGCTCGCATTTCTCACAAAGAACGTCGCGAGAAGCTGGAAAGCGTTGTGGATACAAGGCGCGTGCAGGAAAACACCCGCAGGTGCCGCGAAGCAAATGCCCTTGGGGTGCATACTTATAGTATGTTGAGAATGTTTTCCAAACCCAACGCAGTAGACGCCATGCTTGCCGGATTCGCAGTAGGTCGCTTGTGAAAAATGCGGGCTAGAAAACCCGCTGTAAAATTTTATGATTACCACCCGCCAACCTTGTGGCACATTACACCACAAGAATCCAGAAGTCCCCCCCACCATTGAACTGAAACAAAACTTTCCATATCTTCACACCGAGTTTGACATTCGGCACTTTCTAACTTATTATTGCACCTTCAATTGGGCTTTTCCAAAAACATGACAAGGACGTCAAAACAACCATTGAGATATTAACAAAATATGCTTGCACGAATCTTAAGTTGCGCGGTAAACGGCGTTGATGGCCTTTTGGTTGAGGTGGAAGTGGATATTGCCATGGGGCTGCCTGCTTTTTCCACGGTTGGCTTACCAGAGGGCGCTGTCCGGGAAAGTAAAGACAGAGTCAAGGCAGCCATAAAGAATTGCGGTTATCATTTTCCCAGCCGCAGAATTACCGTTAATCTTGCCCCAGCTGATTTGAAAAAAGTGGGGGCCGGTTATGATCTGCCCATGGCGCTTGGTATTCTTGCAGCAACAGAAATATTCAAAAACGACATATTGTCACAATTGGCGGTGATCGGTGAACTCTCTCTTGACGGCAGCGTGCGTCCAACCCGGGGCATCCTGCCTATGGTAATGGCTGCAAGGAAGACAGGACTTGACAGCATCATCGTTCCACAGGCCAACGCCCAAGAAGCGGCAATCGTGACGGGCATCAAGGTCATTGGCGTTAAATCGCTCCATCAGGCTGTGGAATGTCTGGCAGGAATCAAGGCGATAGATCCTACCGAGATAGACCTGGACCAGGTATTCAAAACAGCCGCTAACCATGATATTGACTTCAATGAAGTAAAGGGCCAGGAGCATGTCAAGCGGGCACTGGAAATCGCTGCGGCCGGAGGCCATAACGTGCTGATGAAAGGTCCTCCCGGCACCGGTAAAACCATGATGGCCCGACGCCTGCCCACTATACTTCCTTCTCTCGTCTTTGAGGAGGCCCTGGAGACCACAAAGATTTACAGCGTTATGGGTTTACTTCCGAAAGATAAAGGATTGATTACCATCAGACCTTTTCGGGCGCCGCACCATACCATCTCTGATGCAGGGCTCATCGGCGGCGGCCATCTGCCGAGACCCGGTGAAGTATCCCTTGCCCATAACGGTGTTCTATTCCTGGATGAACTGCCGGAGTTTAAAAAAAATGTTCTTGAAGTTCTGCGGCAACCCCTTGAGGATGGCACTGTGACTATTGCGCGAGCCGCACATTCTTTAAGTTTTCCTGCCAGATTCATCATGGTGGCTGCCATGAATCCTTGCCCCTGTGGGTATATGGGTGATCCCAACCATGACTGCACCTGCACCTCAGTCATGGTGCAGCGTTACGAAAACCGCATATCCGGTCCGCTTATGGACCGGATTGACATCAATCTGGAAGTCCCTGCCGTTCCTTACAAAAAACTGTCAGATGCCGGAACAGGAGAAAATTCGAAGTCAATCAGAGAACGCGTGGAAGCAGCCTCCCGCATCCAGCACGACCGGTTCCGAAAAAAAAGAAAGGTTCATTGCAACAGCCAAATGACGCCCCGTGATATTAAGAAATATTGTGTTTTGGATGAAGTTTCGCAAAAACTGTTGGAAGAGGCTATGAACCGCTTAAAACTTTCAGCGCGCTCGTACCACCGTATTCTGAAAATTGGACGAACTATAGCTGATTTGGCGGCAAGCGAAAACATCAAGACAGCACATATCGCCGAAGCTGTGCAATACCGGAGACTGGATAGAAAAAGCTGATGTTATTTTTTTGAATGGGACTTCGTAATAACAGACAGCGATCAAAAAACGTGTAACAAACCAATTATGACAGACTCGCAAAAGATATAAATTCACCACAGAGGACACAGAGTGCACAGAGGTAACTGACCTTAAATAATAAGTTTTTACTCTGTGCACTCTGTGTCCTCTGTGGTATAAAAAGACTTTTTACGATTTCATCAATTATGAATCTCACAGAAAAATGGAGGTGGCACTTGACGCTCTGGCATTTTTTTTGGAAATGCCTTTCTTTTTCCCTTTTTTGCGCTGGCCGTTTTTGCTGCTCTTTGATTGAAACCGATTCTTGCGAAAACCTGCGCCCCCATATTTTGTCCCTCTTTCTCGAGCAATCTCAATGGATACATCCTTGCCGTTGATTACCATGTGCTGAAAACCAGAGAGTATCTCTCGCGTATACTTGCTGTCCGCCTCTACTATGGTAAAAGTATTCAATATTTCTATCTTGCCGATAGTAACATTGGGAATACCTGTGGCTCCGCCTATTCCCCCGATAAAGAACATCGGTTGTACGCCATCTTTTTTTCCGACATTGACAAAAAATCGGGTTAACTTCTGCCGTTGATGGTGTTTACTGAATGTATTCTCTTTACCATTTCTGGGTTCGCGATGTTTGCCTTTTTCTGAAACATTGAGGTCAGGGGCATCTTTATAATACTCCAGATAGCGGTTAAATTCCAGAGACACAAACCGTTTGATTAATTCTTCCCGGTCAATATGCGCTAATGTCTCGGAAATAGCCGCTAGAAAGGGGGCAATCTGCCCATGATCTATGTCAACCTGTTTCAATCCCTCGATCATGGTCAACAATTGTGTTTGACAAATCTCATTTCCGGTGGGAATACGACGCTTATCAAACCTTCTTTTGAGTTTTCTTTCAATCTCTTTAATCTTATGGGCTTCACGCATATGTATAATGGCAATGGATGTTCCCGTCTTGCCGGCCCGGCCGGTGCGTCCACTCCGGTGCGTGTAGTTGGCGATTTCATCGGGCAGATTATAGTTGATAACATGGGTCAGGTCATTCACATCCAAACCCCTTGCAGCTACATCGGTTGCCACCAACATTTGCAGGTTTTTGCGGCGAAACTTGTTCATCACGTGGTCTCGCTGACTTTGAGACAGCTCGCCGTGGAGGGCATCGGCACTGTACCCATCCTGAAGCAGTTTATCCGCTACTTCCTTGGTCTCCTGGCGGGTGCGGCAAAACACAATACCATACATAGAGGGATTGCTGTCAGCAATTCGCCTTAAAGCCAAATACCTGTCCCTGGCATGTACCATGTAATAGAGGTGATTAACATTTTCAGCGCCGGCATTACGTTGACCAATGGTGATCTCAATCGGGTCGGTCATATAGTTGCTGGCGATGGCTGCCACTTCTTTTGGCATGGTCGCTGAAAACAACAGCGTATTTTTGGATTCAGGTGTTTGAGCCAATATGCCATCCAACTCTTCCTTAAAGCCCATTTGCAGCATTTCATCGGCTTCATCCAAAACAACGGTGCGAATGGCCGAGAGATCAACTTTCTGTCGACGAATCAAATCATTTAATCGGCCAGGTGTTGCAACAATTATCTGGGCGCCTTTTGCCAAAGAGTTAATCTGACGCTCCATATTGGCTCCGCCATACACTGCCACAACCTTAAATCCTGTCATATATCTGGCTAAGTCGGAAATATCCCTGGTTACCTGAACGCACAACTCTCGGGTCGGGCATAACACCAGGGCCTGGGTCTGTTTGCAGTTAATATCGACACCTTGAATCAGAGGAATGCCAAACGCTGCTGTCTTGCCGGTTCCTGTTTGGGCAAGGGCGACAAGATCTGCGCGGCTCTTTAATACTAGGGGAATTACTTGTTCCTGAATGGAAGTAGGAGCTGAAAACCCCAACATATCCAATCCTTTCAGAATATTCTCGTGGATGCCTATCTCAGTAAATGTAGTCATATAAATTTTCTTTGCAGTACGGATTCGCATTCAAACGCAGATTTTGTTAGCTTCATTGTCGACTCCTCGCCGTGCTTCTCTATCCACGCCTCTGGGGCCTACTTCATGCCGCCTCTTTTTCTTTTTGAATACATTTCCGTTTATGAAGTGATGGGGGGAGGGCAAGAGCTTTTTAGTAAACCATGCATAAAAAAAGCCCCGCAAATGCGGGGCAAATTCATTTTGGGTACTAAAAGATCTTACAGCAATTCAACATTGTCGGCTGCGGGACCTTTCGGGCCTTCGACAATTTCGAACTGTACCCGAGCTCCCTCATCGAGACTTTTATACCCTTGTCCCTTGATTGCAGAATAATGAACGAAAACATCGTTGCCATCATCCTGTGCGATAAAACCGAAACCCTTGGACGCATTAAACCATTTTACTGTTCCTGTAAACACTTCTTTATACTCCTTTGTACTCTGTTCCCTCTGGGAACCACTTTAAAACATGCCCAGAATTCCAACGGTAAACCGGACCCGCCGTCTGCTTTCAGTACCCTGATACAAAAAAAGCCGCACGCCCTAAGACTGAATAAAGGTTTGTGCGGCTTAACATCTGTATTGGTGGGACTTCAAACAGGTACTGCGCAACAACTTAATAATAATTTATAACACGGCATTCCAAATATGCAAAGCCTTTTTTTAGGATAGGCCAACAAAGGAGGTAATTCCAATAAAAAAAATATCCATAATGCAAACAGAGAAATGAATGATTATTTTCAAAATTCTACTCTTTAGGGTTGACAGACCAATACCACATTGTGGTATATAGTGAGTGATTTTTTCTGTGATATATCTGAGAGGAACTAAATGGACAGCCAAGAATTTTTGCGATCCCGCAAAATATTAAATAAAACACAAAAACAACTTTCCGAGCTTCTCGGCACTTCCATAAAGGCGATCCACAGCTACGAGCAGAACTGGAGGGCCGTGCCACCCCATGTCGAGCGACAAATCTTTTTCCTGCTCTCAAGACGTCGAAAAAAAGGTAAAAGCAAAGAGACAAAATCCTGCTGGCAGATAAAAAAATGCCCCCAAAAACGCAAGAAAAATTGCCCTGCCTGGCAATACCAGGCAGGTGAATTGTGCTGGTTTATCAATGGCACCATCTGTGAATGCACGGCGCAGAAAAACTGGAAGGAAAAAATGAAAATCTGCCGCGAATGCGAGGTATTAAAACCTCTGCTCTGATGAAACTCTCTGAGCCTTGCCCCAGCAATCTTTTTAGAACCGCCTCTAAATAACATTAATATTTTTACTTTATACGACTGAAATGCCAAAATGGTCATTATCATTTAAATACCACTCTTTCCAGAAAGAACACTGAACGTAACCAACGATACCGGCGCCGGCTGGCAGAAACAACGAAACAGGAGGCAACCATGAGTGAAAAAGATACCAGAAAATTTCACACCAGGGTTATCCACACTGCCCAAAAGCCTGAAGACTGGCACGGCGCTACTCTCCCCCCCATTTTTCAAACCGCATCCCACAGGCATCCCACCGCGGAAAACTTGAGTGATACCTTCTCCGGCAAAACTACCGACCATATATATATGAGACTTACCAATCCAACTAACAGGATTCTGGAGGAAAAACTCGCAGCTCTTGAATCCGGTCGAGCTGCGGTGGTTATGTCTTCCGGCATGGCTGCCATAACCAACGCCTGCATGGCCATTCTCCGGACCGGTGATGAATTCGTGAGCGGTAACTCTCTGTTCATGTCCACCTATATCCTTTTCGCCAACATTTTCAAAAAATACGGCATAACTGCCAAGTTGGTTGAATCGACAGACCTGGACGCGCTTGAACGGGCGATCACTGAAAAAACCCGGTTTGTCTATCTGGAAACCATCGGCAATCCTAAGATGGATGTGCCTGACCTTGCCAAGGCCGCGGAAGTAGCCCACAAGCACGGCCTGCCCCTTTTGGTGGACAACACCCTGGCCACAACTTTCCTTTGCCGACCGCTGGAACTGGGTGCCGATGTGGTAATCCACTCAACCACTAAATATTTGTCCGGACATGGAGACGCCACAGGCGGTGTGGTTATTGACGGCGGCACCTTTGACTGGAACAGTGACCTTTTCCCTGACTTTAAGCCTTTTATCGACCGCAAAGGACCACTGGCATATATCGATAAAGTATGGCGCGAACACCACATCAATTTCGGGACTACCCAGGCGCCGCTTCATTCCTATCTGACCATGGTGGGATTGGATACCCTTGCCCTGCGCATGGAGCGGCATCTGGAAAATACCTCCAAGGTCGCCAAATTTCTACAGAATAGAAATGAAATAAAGTGGATGAACTATCCTGGCCTTGAGGATAATCCTTCGCACGGTACTGCAAAAAAACAGTTCGCGGACAAAGGCTACGGCGGCTTGATCGCTTTTGGCCTCAAAGACCAGGAAACCTGTTTCAAATTCATCAACAACCTGAAAATGATCTACCATCTGGCAAACCTGGGGGATTGCAAGTCCCTGGTTATCCATCCCTATTCCTCCCAGTATGTCTCTTTCCCAGTGAAAACCAGACAGGAACTTTCCATTTTTCCTGACCTTATCCGACTTTCAGTCGGCATTGAAGCGGCTGAGGACATTTGCGCCGACCTGGAGCAGGCGCTGAATGCATTATAAAAACGAATATGAGTGAATACGCTGCACATGATGAAAACGGGATTTCAGCCGGCATTGTTGAGAAAAAATTCCATACATTTGCCGCTCCCCCCAATGAAATGGTCCTTGATAACGGCAAACGGCTCGGCCCGGTGACCATTGCCTACGAGACCATCGGTAAACTGAACAGAGACAGGAACAACGCTATTCTCGTGCTCCATGCCCTTTCAGGCGATTCGCACATGGCCGGTTGCTACGCGGAAGATGATGCCAAACCTGGTTGGTGGGATATTATGGTCGGCCCAGGCAAGGGAATCGACACCGATAAATATTTTGTCATTTGTTCCAATGTCCTGGGAAGCTGCATGGGCACCACCGGGCCCTCTTCCATTAATCCCTTCACAGGTGAGCCTTTCGGGCTTGATTTTCCTATGGTCACTATCGGCGACATGGTGAAGGCTCAAAAAATTCTTATTGACCATCTGGGTATCCCCAAGCTTCTCGCGGTTATCGGCGGCTCCCTTGGTGGCATGCAGGTGCTGGAATGGACGGTGCGATATCCTAATATGGTTTTCTCCGCCATCCCGCTTGCCACCACAACCAGGCACTCAGCCCTGGCCATAGCTTTCAATGAGGTGGCCAGACAGTCCATCATGGCAGATCCCAACTGGAATAACGGCAATTATTACAGGGGACAGAGGCCGAACCTCGGTCTGGCGGTAGCGCGCATGATCGGCCATATCACCTATCTTTCCGACGATGCAATGCACCGTAAATTCGGCCGCCGGCTTCAGGACAAAACCGACTTTTCCTTCAATTTTGATGCAGATTTTCAAATTGAAAGCTATCTGCGCTACCAGGGCAAGAAATTTGTCGACCGATTTGATACCAATTCCTTTTTATACATCACCAAGGCCGGCGACTACTTTGACCTAAAAAATCAGCACGGTAATGGCTCAACCACCAAGGCGTTCTCAAAAACAAAGGCAAAATTTCTCGTGGTTTCATTTACTTCGGATTGGCTCTATCCCACTTACCAGTCCAAGGAAATGGTCAAGGCCATGAAAAAAACAGGCGTTGATGTGAGTTTTTGCGAGATAGAGGCGGATTGGGGCCATGATGCCTTTCTGTTGCCCAACGAACGACTGACTTCCCTGCTCAAAGGCTTTCTCGACCGGGTCGCAGACGAAATTATGTTATAGATTATGCGCTACGATCTTGAAGTAATTGCCTCATTGATTGATCCGGGTTCCAAGGTACTAGACCTTGGTTGCGGCGACGGGGAACTCCTGAAACATCTTAAAGAAAACAAACAGGTGCAAGTAACCGGTATCGACCGCCATGAGGACAAGGTCGCCCTGTGCATTGCCAAGGGTCTCCCTGTTGTGCAGGGGGATATGAATGAAGAAGTGCAGGATTACCCGGAGAACGCCTTTGATTACGTAATATTAAGTCAGACCCTGCAACAGGTATATGAACCGGACAAATTACTTCTTGATCTTCTACGGATCGGCAAAAAAGTCATTGTCAGTTTTCCTAATTTCAGTCACTGGGCCATTCGATTGCGGCTTCTTTTTTCGGGCCATGCCCCCAAAAGCAAGCAACTGCCCTTTGAATGGTATAACACTCCCAATATCAGGGTTGTTACCATCAAGGACTTCAAGGCGTTTGCCAAAAAAGTCGGCTTCTCCATCCTCAAAGAAGTGGCAATCAATACCCAGCACGAAGACAAACAAGGGAGCATTATCACCTTTTTACCGAACCTCCGCGCCACTTACGGCATCTTATTAATTGGAAGGAACGGCAACAGACTCAATATAGACATTCGTTAAAAGGACATACAGACAATGAGTGACACCAACCCTAATCCAAAACATCTTGTGAACTCCTTGGGGACACCTGCTAATCTTTACAAGGAAATACCTCAGGTGGTGAAAAAGCTGGCAGCCTTCTGGAGCGAAAAGGATTACTGCGACTATGTCGGCCCCATACCCATCCCCTCCCATGAATCGATAATCGAAATCATTCATCAGATACGAAGTATTCTATTCCCGGGGTATTTCACCCGTACCACGATAAATGCCGATAATCTGGAGTACTATCTGGGTCAGGAGACCATGGAACTCTTTGAAAACCTCTCAAGACAAATTTTATTGGCTTTCCAGTATAATTGTCTTCGCAACAATGAAGAATGTACCCATTGCGCGGAACGGGGCCATGAACCGGCCCTGCAATTCATCGAAACCTTGCCGGAGCTCAAGGCCTCTATCAATAGCGATATCCAGGCATCGCTGGAAGGAGACCCTGCGGCTAAAAGCAGGGACGAAGTAATCTTCAGCTATCCAGGCCTCTTGGCTATCACTGTTTACCGGATTGCTCACGAGCTCTACAAACTCGACGTGCCGATTATCCCTCGCATCATGACCGAACACGCCCACAGCCTGACCGGCATCGATATCCACCCAGGAGCCACTATCGGGAAAAGTTTTTTCATTGATCACGGCACCGGGGTTGTGGTGGGAGAAACCACGGAAATCGGTGATCATGTAAGGATTTACCAAGGTGTCACCCTGGGCGCTCTCTCGCTACCCAGAGATGCAGGGGACCGTTATCGCAACAAAAAAAGACACCCAACTATTGAAGATGATGTTATCATCTATTCTAATACTACCATTCTGGGGGGCGATACGGTCATCGGCGCCAATTCAGTCATCGGCGGCAACATCTGGCTCACGGAAAGCGTTCCTCCAGCTACAAAGGTCCTGCTTAAGCGCCCCGAACTCGTCTATCGCGGCAATGGTAGGAAAAAATAATAATGGTTCCATCCGAAAAAACTAACCAACTTCCGTCTAAAGGCGGTGGGTTTTGAATAAAAAGGACTGAAAGTCCGGATACAGGACAAATAAACCCGTTTATATCGTGCTCGTGCTCGTAATCGAAAAGGAAGCATTACCTGTTTGATTATTAATACAAGGAAAAACAATTACGATTACGCGCACGAGCACGAGCACGAGCACGAGCACGAAAATAGCAAATACGAGCTAAAGCTGCCCGCCAGAAAGGCAGGGGTGTTAACCTTAACTGAGACAATAAGAGAGACAATACCATGGCTTCATTACTGCCAAACATCACAAATGTAACCGGCTGCACACCTCTTGTAAGACTTAACAGGATAGCCGAAGGGCATGGCGCTGAAATATACACCAAACTGGAATCGCAGAACGCACTTTCATCGGTTAAGGACAGGATCGGACTCGCTATGATCGAGGCTGCTGAGGCTCAAGGAAAGATCAATGGAGACACCACGATTATAGAACCCACCAGCGGCAATACCGGCATCGCTCTGGCATTTGTCTGTGCTGCCAAGAATTATGCCCTCACCCTTACCATGCCTGAAACCATGAGCCTTGAGAGAAGATTGCTTTTGCAGCACCTGGGTGCAAAGCTTGTCCTGACCCCTGGTGCGGAAGGAATGAAAGGAGCTGTTGCCAAAGCTGAGGAAGTTGCGGCAGAGATTCCCAACTCATTTGTGCCCAACCAGTTTGCCAATCCTGCAAACCCTGAGATCCACCGCAAGACAACGGCAGAGGAAATCTGGCTTGACACGGACGGAAAGGTTGATATTTTTGTGGCCGGAGTAGGAACCGGAGGCACCATAACCGGGGTAACCGAAGTGATCAAACCACGTAAGCCATCTTTTCATGCTATTGCTGTTGAACCGGCTGATTCGCCTGTCCTTTCAGGCGGCAATCCCGGGCCCCATAAAATTCAAGGGATCGGAGCCGGCTTTGTGCCGGCGGTTCTAAACGTGGACATCATTGATGAAATCATCACTGTAACCAACGACCAGGCCATTTCCACAGCCCGGCGCATGGCTGAGCTGGAAGGCATCCTTTGCGGCATCTCCTCCGGTGCCGCTGCCTGGGCTGCATTAGAAATTGCCAAAAGACCGGAAAACAAAGGCAAAATGATAGTTTTCATTTTGCCGGATACTGGCGAACGCTATCTTACTACCGATCTCCTTAAAAAATAATTTTTTCGTACGGCAAAAAAATGGGAAGAATCGTTTCAGTTAATATCAGCAAAAGCAAAGGTACGGAAAAGGAACCGGTTGAGCATGTGACGGTCCGGTTGAATCATGGAGTGGATGGCGATGCCCACTCCGGCGACTGGCATAGGCAGATAAGCCTGCTAGCCCGGGAAAGCATCGACAAAATGGTCGAAAAAGGATTTGACCTGAGGCCTGGTTCTTTTGCGGAAAATATCACTACAGAAGGGCTTGTTCTTGAAGATCTGCCGCTGGGCACCAGGCTCGTATCCGGTTCTGTTGAACTCGAGGTCACGCAGATCGGCAAGAAATGCCACACCAAATGCAATATATTCCATCAGGTCGGCGACTGCATCATGCCCAAGGAAGGAATTTTTACCAGAGTCATTAAACCTGGTGATCTGCATAAGGACGCGCAGATTACTGTAAAAAAGAATTGAATTTCAATCAAGCTGAAAAAACCCGATTTCTCCCTTGAGCTTTTGCACAATACATATACTTATCTGCTTTTGACACCAGTCCATCAAAAGAATTGGCATCTTCTCCCAAAGTGGCAACTCCGAAACTCGTGGTCAGGAAAATCTTGTCGTCATCTCCAAGAAATGGCGTTTCTTCAATTTGGCACCTGAGGTTTTCAGCAATTTCCAGGGCCAAATTCTTATCGGTATTCATCAGTAGGATGGCGAACTCCTCACCGCCAAATCGCGCCACCACATCACTTTTTCGGCGCTGCTCCCGGATAAGGTTAGCAATCCAAATCAGGACCATATCCCCAACAATATGGCCGTACGAATCATTTACCCGCTTAAAATGATCGATATCACAGATAATCAGACTTAATGTCTCATCATACCTTTTGGCACGTTCCAGCTCGTCGATAAGGCGCTCATTAAAGTATCGTCGGTTATGAAGCCCGGTCAGATCGTCGCGGATGGCGTTATTTAATGTTCTCATGAACATCTTGGAGTTGTTGATCGCCACGCCCACCGTATGGGCAACGATTGATAAGGATGTGATCACATCATTGCCAATCGGTTTGCCCGTTAAGCTATTATCCACCAACATAACACCTTCAACTTCATCAACATTCTGGTCTTTAAAAATTGAGCACTGGAGACACTCCTTCTTTTTTTCTTCCTCAGTCAATCTATAGCCGGTACTGCAAAGCGTTCCTGAAACAAGCCAACACCGCACCCATTTCTTGCCAAAAGCCGGGCAATCCAGGGCCTTGCAGTTGCGAACTTTCCAGCAGGAAACCCGTTTTCTATTTACTACAGGAACAAGGGCAAAATTCTCTACCCCTAATTCTGCCAGGTAGTGATCATTGTTATTTTCTTTCTGCCATAGGGGAAAACCGGAAACCAGGGGGCGAGTGAACAGACAGTCTTGGTCAATGCCAATTTCAAGCTTCTTTATGGATTCAGACGCAAATCCCTTGGAAAGTTTGCCTTGCAGGACACCTTTTTTGTGTTTGACAAAAAACAGCGCGCTCCGGTCAAAACGGTAGATTTCATTGACCAGCTCGAAAAAACGCTCTTCTACGTTGGAAACGTCAAGCTCCTCATAAATAAGACTGAGCATTTCGAGAATGGACAGGTCAATGGACTCCATTGTATTTCCTCAGTATACTAAAACAATTAGATGTTTTTTATACAGATCAGCATCTTTGCTCTTTTTATCGAGCCAGGATACCGGGGTAGAAAGTTACCTCCATGAAAAGGTGCCAGTAACAGCAAGACATTCTGCATTACCCCAAATAGGGATAGTAAAAAAATACATACATATACCCCGTAACACCCGAAGGGATATAGAATAACACGTATTCTCGACAAAGAAAAGTACATCATAGAAAAGGCGATTATCAAATCACTGAAGGTTATTCGTAATTCCCCTTAAAATTTTGCCCGTCGTCTATGTTATGGTAATAGATAACAAGGGCGTCAATTTGGATTGAACTTTACAGTGCTCTTTAATAATAACCTCACGCCCTAAGAAACAAACTTTCGACTGCTGCTAAGTCGATGAAATCCTTCCCATAAAATATTAAAGGTTTCCATAGTAAATCTTTGATTGTTTGTGGCCGTGTATAGATGTAAAAGAGTTAAATAACCACAACTGGAGGTATCACATTGTGGTACTTTTTTTATTGACAATATCTGTACCAAGTCCTACCATTCATCTATAAGGGATTAACTTTAGCAAGTCAGCCCCCACTTTCCTTCATAACATCAAACGTGGGTACCTCACGATGAAAGATGTTATTGTAAATATCCGAGCCCTGAGGGCCCGGCTTTGATTACCCCTTGAAGGGGTTATTCTGCCTTGCCCCCAGAGGGGACAAGGTTAAGTTGCCCCGATATTTTATATTAATACAAGTTTAATTGCTCAGCTCGTCGCTCTTGCTTCTCTTGGTATTTTACATATTTTCGAATCATTTCTGCGTCAAGACCTACGGTGTCCACACAATATCCCTTTGACCAAAAATGATTACCCCAATAGGGTTTTTGCTTCAGCCCTTTATGATTTTTTAGTATGCGGATAGCACTTCTCCCCTTGATTATGCCAAGGTAGTCAGATATTGCGAGCTTGGGCGGGACCATCACTACCAAATGTACATGGTCTCCTTGAATGTTCATCTCCACAATTTCACATTTCTGTTGGTCAGAAAATGCACGGATATAGTTTTCTGCTTCACTCGCTATCTGGCCCTCCAAAATACGGTACCGATATTTGGGAGTCCATGTAATATGATATTGGCAATGCCATATAGTCTGTGATAATTTACGAAATCTGCTCATTTGTTACTCCTCGGTTGTGGTTGTCTTCGGGGCAACTCAACCTTGGAGTAACAATGTTATGCCCATATGTCCAGACGGCAGAGCCACTGAACTCTGACCTTGCCCTGAGGGCAAGGGTTTCTACATTGGACTAAAAAAGCCTCAATAAAGCCTCCAGGGATTAAAAAATCTCTTGGAGGCTTTTGTGTTTTGCCCCCTGCCCGGTAGTCTATGCTTCATCCTTGTGATAAGGATAAAATTAATGAACAATGGCATTATCTCTACCATGAATCAAGAAAGCAGATCGCTTCAGAGAAAATATCAGATCACGGCATGGTTTTATGATTTCCTTGATTATTACTGGGAAAGACAATACAGACTGTTCAGACCAAAAATATTAGGTGTGGTGAGCGGTAATGTATTGGAGGCCGGAGTGGGAACCGGAAGAAACTTCCGCCATTATCCTGCCACAACAAACCTTACTGGAATTGACATCAGTTCAAATATGCTAAGAATCGCAAAGAAAAGAGCCCGAAAGGCCCCATGCGAAATCACCCTCATACAAAATGATTCCACCCAATTAATCGATATGCCTCCAAACTATTTTGACTGGTATGTTTCCTTTTTTATGTTTTGTGTTATGCCGGACGATATACAACATTTAGCAGTTAATCAAATAGTCAGGGTATTAAAACCCAATGGAAGGTTTTTAATCTTAGAAATGATTTACTCAAAAGACGAAAAGCTGTTACGGCGCCAGAAAAGATTTAAACCTTTTGTTGAAAAAGTATATGGAGCACGATTTGACCGGCAAACACTGCAGCGTTTTCAGGAGAACGATTATTTACAAATTGAAAAGACATTTTTTGTCAAAGCTGATGTATATCTTATGATTGAAGGGAAAAAAAATCCGTCTAGCTTTCTTTATATCAAGACAGAAAGCCATCCTGTAAAGGTCCTGCTCGCCAAATAAATACAATGCCCGACATAACGTGCCCTTTAAACGTGGAGCCTTATGGTTTTGAGACCTAAGAGTCTCGTATAATCCAAGTACCGTCGGGCTGTAGGCACCCTTCTTTTGTTTCGCCATGGACCTTTTTCGCCTTTAACCAGACGTCATGCTGCAAGCGCCTGCATTCCCGCCCTTTTTCCTGGAAGATTTTCAATAAAGTTACCGTCCCTGAGTATCCGCTTTCGGGATTTTTCCATTCCAAAACAATCCCTGTTTTATTTGCTTTAAAAAGTTCTGCCTCTTTTTCCCGGGCAAGTTCAATGTCTTTGTCGGTCATGCCTTTCAGCGCTGCCCATCTCTTGCCCGAAAAAATGCCGCCCACGATATTCATTGGTGCGCTCACTATACCGGTTATCACCCCGCCCACCGCTCCTTTGCCTGCCTCGGCACCCAAATCTTTTGCACTGGCCACTATCTTTTCCGTCCGGTCAAGGGTATCGGGAATGGCATCCCTGGTCTTTTGCACTTCCTCCAGCACGGCCGGGACCAGAGGCCGCACCTTACCCACCTCTTCGGAAATGCTTTGCACGGCAGCGGAGGCCTTGTCAACAGTGATCAGCATATTTGGTAATTCCTTGCGGGTTGCCGCAACTTCTTCAACGACCGATGGAATCAGTTCATTCAAAGACTGCCGGGTAAGGTCAACCTCTTTGAGCACTGGATCCACCAACTTACGGGTTGCCCTCACCTCTTCAAGAATAGAGGGGATGGTTTCTCGGGTTTTCCCAACTTCTTCGATGATCGGCTCTATTAATTGCCGAATTTGAGGAACCTCCGAAACCACCGGTGCGATCTGTTCGCTTGTCTTTTCAACCTGTTGCAGAATAAGGGGTATCTGCTCCCTGATCTTGCTGAGTTCTATTGTGAAATAGACCCCCGTGAGGGCCAGGCAGAAAAGGCTTAAAGAAAGTAGGGATAATCCGGCGAAAGTGAGTTTGTTCATACAAGCTTCCTCATGACGTAAAAGGGACGATCCTAGCTAGTTTCCATCCGAAAACGCCCCTTCTGTGAAATCTCTGCGTCGATCTGCGGAATTGCTTGTGCGACGTACTCGAGTACATCTCCGCATGACCAACGGAAATCCTTTAGGGCAATTCCTTGATCTCCTTGACCTTTCGCAAAATTGTCAGTTTCCGAATTGGAAACAACTTGTTCCAGCATCATCCAAGTCTGCGACTTTCCGGATGGGAACTAGCTATTTGCTAATCTATAATAATAGTTGAAAGAGTTGTAACTTTCCCGGCCCGCAAGACCTTCATGGCGATCGTATCTCCGGGTCGAAGCGAATTGAGAAGGTTTTGCAGTTTTGCAAACATACCCGGATTACTTGAAACCATTGTTCCTTGCACTTCCAGAATTATATCGCCACCCACCATAAACTCTTCCTCACCAATATTGACCAGCAATGTGCTTGGTTTTATGCCCAGTCTGGAGGCCAGGGAATTCTCAGCTATCAATTGGACAAGCAAGCCTTCTTCCTGGGGAAGATTAAAAATTTGCGCAAGACGCCCCGAAAGCATAAATCCTTCCAGACCACTCCAGAACCTGTTTTCAGTGATCAATTTTTTCGCCATATTGGAAGTAACCGCAAAGCCTATCCCTTCGAATCCTCCGGACCTGCTCATTATGTAACTCACAATACCTACAACCTCGCCCTGCAAATTAAACATCGGACCACCGGAATTTCCCTGGTTGATGGCGGCGTCGGTTTGAAAAAATTCACCGTCAAACTGAAGTTTTTTGTTTGTTTTTTTGGAATGACGCCCACTGATATAGCCTGAGGTAAATGTATGTTCCAAACCATACGGTGTCCCAATAACAAATATCTGCTCACCCACCTTAACCTTATCAGAGTCGCCTAAATTCACCGGCTTGATAGAGGCAGGCAGTCTCTCAAGCTGCAACAGAGAAATGTCTGCCCAGGGGGTGGAAATAACAACCCGAGCAGGAATCTTTTCGCCGCTGAGAAACTCAACCATTATCTTGTCTTCAATATGCACCACATGAGCAGCGGTCAGGATCAGTCCTGTTTCGGAAATGAGAACGCCGGAGCCGAACCTCTTTTCTGTAACAAGCTTTTCTTTTTTAAGGGTATATGCCTTCTTTTTCACCCTTTTGGTGTGTATCACCACCACTGATTGGCTGACCTGCTCGAAAAGTTTGTCCAGCTCGTGAGCCTGAACTTCAGGGCTGCTCCATAGCAATGACAAGAGTGCAAAAGACAAAACTAAAAAAACTTTTCCAATCAGTCTGCGCCGCATTTTTCATGAACCTCCACCTGGTTAATGTCAAACCTAAATTGATCGTTTCAAATTTTGAAAACTCAAATTAGTATAAGTACATTATAAAAAACAAAATACATCCCTTTTCAAAATTTGAAACGCTCAATTTAGGTTAAATCAACTTGTCAACCGTCAGTCTTTTTACTACCACATCAAGATACGATGATAAAAGCTTGCTGAAAGTATCCTGCACTCGTGTATCAGACTCTAAGGACCAGACAGCCTTATCAGACACCACTTCATATGCCTTTGTTTCCAGGATGATTTCTTTAAACCGCGCTATGACTGCGGAGGGATGCACTTTACCATGCTTCTGCATGTACTCTTCATGGAGCTTGGCGTTTAAAGTGGCGATCGGAACTCTGTAGGGAGAAGCCGTTTCATAATACACGTCGTCTTTCTCCTTTGCCTCTATAACCCGGGTAACCAGGACGGCATCGATCCCTAATTTTTGGGCTGTTGACAGAATAAATTTCCTGTCCACCTTTTTATCTGTGGCCAGCACCATGTGACTTGCTACAGCATCAGCTCCCTGTCCCTGCAATTTCAGGACAAATTCATTTTCTACCAACTCTCTGATCGACGGATGTTTGGCAACAACAATGACCAACGCTTTTTTGAACGTGCCGCCTACATAATAGGGGTCTTTCCAGATTTTCGTTGGTGTGGTCATGGCGCAGGACGCCAACAGCAACATACAAGAGATTGCAAGGCCTAAGAACTTACCCAAATTATTATTCATTGGTTGTCTCCTGATAATTAAAAAAATGTCTAGGCAGCACCTAAATGCGGTTGCAGTGACATTACTGCATTCTTTAGAGTTTTATTAAGACTACTCAACTTGCCAGTTTTATTGCGAACTTTTTTATAAGAATATTGCAAGAAAAACTTCCCGGGGAAACCCGTAAAATTACCTGACCTATCATTATTATTTGTTTGATTACAAAATTAAATACATTAATTATGTTTACTGAAATAAAAGTTATGTGGACCAACATGAAGGAATTTAGAGTAAAAGAGCACGAGACAAGGGAAGAATTTCAGGAGAGGTTCTCCGAATTTGCCGCTCTAATCAATAGTATTGATGACCTGGTCTGTTCCCGTGATCTTGAAGGCGCGCTGGTTGTCTGGAATGATGCTTTTGCCGAATCCATCAGGGCTTCTTTTGGTGTGGAACCTTACGTCGGCATGAAGACCGTGGACTATCTTGCCCCGGACCAGCGTGATAACTTTGCCCAACAGCAGAAATTATTCCAACAGGTTCTGGCTGGCGAGAAGCAGATCTCGGAATTTACCTACACCTTGCCAAACGGTGAAACAAACTATTTTGATATCAGATGGTCCCCTATCCGAAAAGCCGATAAAGTCATCGGCGTTGTAGAATTTACACAAAATATTACTGAAAGGAAAAAAATTGAAAATGAGCTGCGTCTAAGTGATGAACGGTTTCGGGCTTTTGTAATAAACAGTAGTGAAGCCATTTGGTGCTTTGAACTAGAACAACCCATAAACATTTGCCTGCCGGTTGATGAACAGATTGAACTGGCATATAAACATGCCTACATTTCAGAGGCCAATGATACGTATGCCAGATTTTTGGGATATGAAAAAGGAAAGGAGCTTAAGGGATTCCGTCTCGATGATTTTATGCCTCGTTCTTTGCCAGAAAGTATTAACACCTTAAGGCAGGTCGTTACAGAACAGTATAACATTGTAAACATCGAAACGTATGGAACCGACAAACACGGTGAAATGCGGATGTTTCTTAATAATATAATCGGCATAGTTGAAGAAGGGCATTTACTGAGAGCATGGGGAACATTAAGAGATATTACCGAACAAAAAGAAGCGGAAAAAGAACTAAAGGAAAGCCAGAAAGATCTCCGGAATCTGGCAGGCAGACTTCTATCTGTTCAGGAAGAGGAGCGCCGTCGCCTGGCACGGGAACTCCATGACGATCTTACCCAGCGTCTGGCAGTGCTGGCCATTGATGCGGGCAAGCTCAAAATGAAGCAATCCTGCAGCAGTGAGGCAGCCGGTGTTTTACTATCCATGCAAGAGAAATTGATTAAGATTTCAGAAGATGTCCACAGTATTTCCAGGCAGCTGCATCCTTCAATCATCGAAGACTTGGGACTGGAGGATGGGTTGCGGTCCGAGATCAATAATTTTTCACAACGGGAAGGAATCCCTGTCTCCTTCGAATCCAACCTCGGCTCAGGCAACCTACCTTTGGATATTGTCATCTGTCTTTTCAGGATAACCCAGGAGAGCCTTCGTAATATCAAGAAACACTCGAAGGCAAAAAACGTGACGATCAAACTACTCCTGCAGGGCGATACTATTTTTTTGAAAATCCGCGATAATGGTCAAGGTTTTGATCCAAAAGAGGTCAGGAAATTGCCCGGGCTTGGCCTGAAAAGCATGCGGGAGAGGATCAGGTTGGTGAATGGGAGTATTTCCTACACCTCTCAGCCGAATCAGGGCACTGAGGTTTCTGCCGAGGTCAATAGACATTCCAGCCGAGACTTTCAGAGCAATAATTCGTCGGAGAAGCTCAATGACTAAGACCAGAATACTGTTGGCTGATGATCATCAATTTATCACCGAGGGATTAAAGAGTCTCTTGGAGCCGCAATTTGAAGTAATCGGCATTGTGGAAGACGGCAAAACGCTGGTGGAAAAGGCGGAAACCCTTAATCCCGATGTTATTGTCGTGGATATATCCATGCCTCTTCTCAACGGCATAGAAGCTGTGCGGCAGATCAAAAAGAAAAACATCCCCGCAAAAATCATCTTTCTCACCATGCACCCGGACGTGACCTACGCAACCCGGGCCCTTGAGGCCGGGGCCTTGGGTTTCGTCATCAAACACTCGGCGCCTGCTGAACTCATCATCGCAATTGAAAAGACTTTACTCGGTGAAATTTATGTAACCCCGACAATTGCCGAAGAGCTTGCGACTTCTCCGCATTCCCGTAAAAGCCCTCTCAGAAAGCTCACACCCCGGCAACGCGAAGTCCTGCAGTTGCTGGCCGAAGGCAAACAAGCCAAAGAGGTGGCTGAAATCCTCTATTTATCCCCGCGAACCGTGGAGTTCCATAAATATCGCGTCATGGAAGAGCTGGGGGTGAAATCCAGTGCCGAACTTGTTCAATTCGCCATCAAACACGGGATCATCACCATTTGATAGGTTTACAGGTGAGAGTGCCTGAAGTTTGAACTACCTAAGGTACTTAAATTATGATATTTATGCCCCATTGCGGGGTGCTTTTCTGATCAGATTAATTCTTTAACTTTAGGCACTTCAAACTTTAGCTCACTTTAGTTCACTTCACACTTTAGGCACTTCTATATCAAAAACCAGTAATTTTTCGAGTTCCGCACCCCTCATAATAAGGATATGAAACTTCATGTGGCTATTGGATTGAACTTTGGAAATCCAATGATACATCCTTCTTCAGAATAGGGTGGGTAACATGAAACATGACTGTGTCCTACTGGCAGATGATTATCACCCCATGCTTGAAGCCATCCGGGGCTTGCTGGAAATCCATTTTGAAACCGTGGTGATGGTGGCATCAGTCGAATCATTGCTGGAAGCTGCAAAAAGAATCAAACCTGACCTTATTGTGGCGGACCTCTCTTTGCCGTCATCCGATAACAGTACCTTATTAGGGAATCTCAAAGATTCCTTACCCGAGTATAAGGTGATCATTCTGGGCGCTTATGATGATGCAACAGCTGTAAAGAGAATTTTAAAGCAAGGAGTTAAGGGGTATGTCATCAAACGGGCTGCTGCCACCGACCTGATCCCCGCTGTTGAGACTGTTTTCATGGAAAAAACGTATATATCCCCTTCAGCTGCTTCCCAAGGAGAAAAATAACACTGAAACAAAGGACACTAAAAAATATGCTCTCGTAAAAACTGATAATTCTACGAGTTGCGCTCAGAAAAAAACTCATCCACAATAAACAAAAAAAAGGAGAATCAATTATGAGAATCAATCTATTGTTACGTATGTTGGTTACAGTTATGTTGGCATTGGCCTTAGTGAGTCCGGCACAGGCCGATAAATTCACAGATACCGTAGCGGTCTTTAAAAAGTCTGAAGCGGTCCAGCCCTTTTTAAAAAATGCTTACGGCTATGCGGTTTTCCCGACTATCGGCAAGGCTGGTTTCGGCATCGGTGGTGCCTATGGTACAGGACAAGTGTACCGTGGCGGCAAGGTCACCGGCGAGACTTCCCTCATAAAAGCAACCTTCGGTTTTCAACTGGGCGGTCAGGCATTCAGCGAGATCATATTTTTCCAAGACAAAAGAGCCTACGACGAATTCACCGGTGGCGACTTTGAGTTTGACGCATCAGCTTCTGCTGTCGCAATCACTGCAGGTGCGCAGGCAAAGGTCGGCACCGAAGGCTCTTCAGCCGGCGCAAGTACCGGGCCTGCCACTGGAAAACAACTAAAAACAAGTTATCGAAAAGGAATGGCTGTATTCATTCACGCAAAAGGTGGGTTAATGTACGAGGCAACTATTGGTGGGCAGAAGTTCAATTTCAAGGCGAAGTAGAAATCCACCGCGAGTTTTTAGCAGAATTGGAGTCTCCAACTTTGCTGGGGAAACCATGCGTTTGCCATATTACATGTGATAATTTATTGAACCTGCTTACTTGCTTCTCCTTTCTTGATGTTGCGGGAACAACTCAAGTTTAGGATTAGCACAGTGGGCAGTCTTTAGGCAAAGCCTTCAGACTCTGACCACGCCTAAATAAAGCGCGAGATGCTTCGCCGGATAAAGAATACGTTTGATGAAGAGGGGATTAAGATCCCGCTGCCCCACAGAGTTATTTTTAACGCTCGGAGAAGAAGGATACGTAGCCCACATTATTCATATGGAGAAATAAGATGACACCCTGGAACAGACCTATGAATGATAGGGAATTCAGACTATCCAGGACAAAACCTCCTTGTTTCTCTCTGGTCCTGCTCATGACTCTGGTCATGCCGGCCGGATGCATGTTCGGGCCAAGGGAGTTGAAGAACGGAAGACTGGCAAATGGGTGTTTCTCAACGCAATAATAACCATTTGTCCAGCCTGACCCGAGAGTGCACTGTGCTTTCCATGCCTGGCTTCACTTCTGTCCTGCATTAACGTTGACAGAAAATGATCTCAAGCGCAGTAGCAAACGGTCCGCAGATTTTTGTTGGAGAACTCCTCCCCCAAGAGTTATGAGGAATGGTTTGTCCGTGAGATTTATCCCTGTTAACAGGGTATATTTAATATTCTTCCTCCACAATTCATCTTTCGAGTTGCTTTTTTAAATATTTTTCCCGTCAAACAGGGAAAAAACATTTCATAAATACAAAAATCTGGTAATCTATTAGAAAAATAGCAATTAGTCCCTCTATAAGGGGAAATTTATGCGTAACAAGTTGGGGGCCATAATACGTTTTCATCGGAAGCGGAGCGGCTTGACGCAACTGGATCTCGCCGAATTAGCCGGCGTTGGAAAAAACCTTGTCTACGGCTTAGAAAACGGCCAAGAAAGTGTACGGCTGGAAAACCTGCTCAAGGTTTTGCGAGTACTGAATATCGAACTTGACTTCCAAAGCCCCTTGAAGGAAGCCTATCTGAAAGAGCATACCAATGCGGACCGCTAACGTTTTTTTCCAGTCCATGCTTGCCGGTTGCCTTCAGGAAGCGGAAGATGGCCGAGAGTATATATTCGAGTACACACCGGAATATGCCGGCCTCCCCATATCACTAACCATGCCGGTTCAAACGGAGGTGTATGTATTCAAAGAATTCCCTCCTTTTTTTGACGGTCTGTTGCCGGAAGGGGCTCAATTGGAGGCCTTGCTTCGACTGCATAAACTCGACCGGGATGACAAGTTTGGACAACTGTTACTAATAGGCGCTGACACAGTCGGCGCTGTAACCATCGCCGAAGAGTCATGAACAGGTGTCCGATAAGTTATGAGCCTTGCGAGGACCGTTATTCAAACAAAGGGCTCAAACTCCTTTCCCGGCAACTCACCGATTTAAAAGATTTGCCGTTTTCGTCCAGAGAGTTGCGGCAGGAGGCGGCGGCCCGGGCCGGCAAGATGTCCATCCAGGGAGTTCAACCCAAACTGTCGGCGCAACTCCGTATCAAAGAACAACGATTCGAGATAGTTGATTTGGGAGGAAAATATATTCTCAAGCCGCAGCTCGACGACTACCCGGAAGTACCGGAAAACGAGGATCTTACCATGCGCCTGGCCGATCTTGCCGGGATTGAGGTGCCGCCCCATGGGCTGGTGTATGGACTTGACGGTGCAATGACGTATTTTGTCAAACGTTTTGACCGCATCGGACGTAAGGACAAACTCCATGTAGAGGATTTTGCCCAACTGAGCGGTCAGAACAGGGATACGAAATACCGCTCAAGTATGGAGCAGGTGACAGGACTAATAGAGACCTACTGCACTTTCCCGGCGGTGGAAAAACCAAAATTATTCCGTCTGACCATCTTCTGTTTTCTCACGGGCAACGAAGACATGCATCTGAAAAACTTTTCCGTTATTCGTAATAAGGATGTCATATCCCTGTCACCCGCCTATGACTTGGTGAACACCACCATCGTTGTTTCCAGTCCCAAGGAGGAGCTTGCCCTACCGATCACCGGCAAAAAGAACAGGCTTAAACGCCAGGACCTGGTGGATTATTTTGGCAAGGAACGATTGGGACTTACGGAAAGGATACTGGACAAGGTGCTGGGAGATTTTGTAAGGGTGCAAACCGCGTGGGAAGCAGTGATCGATATCAGTTTCTTATCACCGATGATGAAGGAAAAATATTTTCAGGTCCTGGCTGATAGATATGCAAGGATTTTTGGATGATCAGAGAATTCCCAAGAGGCTTTTAAAGGTGAATCGGCGGCGACTTACTCTCCCACACAGTTACCCATGCAGGACCATCGGCGCTGAGAGGCTTAACTGCCGTGTTGGTTTTTGGTTGGGTTGGTTGGGGTCGGACCATGCTAACTAGCTGTTTTTGCGATATGAGAACTCAAAAGCAATGTTATTATCAGGCTTAAGGCCACTTTTTGTGGGCAAAAAGGGCCATCTAGTTCCTAAAACCACATAGTAAAGGTATAGAAAGGACAGACACTATGGAACTCGAGAACGGGATTTTGCATATCGATACATTTTTAACAGTGACATTGGGGATCCATGTATTGTTTATCGGTAAACGTCTAAATTGTGATTTCCTTTCTACGCGAATTCAGCATACCCGAACCGGTCACAGGGGGATTGTTGTTTTCCATCCTGTTCGCAATGGTGTACTTCATCACGGGAATTGGCGTCGAGTTCGAACTTGCTGCCCGCGATGTTTTGCTGGTGTATTTCTTTACCACCATCGGCATCAACGCCAGCTTCAAGGATCTGATCTCCGGCGGCAAACCCCTCATGATCCTGCTGGCGATCACGATTCTTTACATGTTCCTGCAGGACCTCACAGGAATCACCGTAGCGGGTTTGTTCGGACAACCTTCGGCCGTCGGCCTGATTGGCGGTACGGTGTCGCTTATTGGCGGTCATGGTACGTCCATCGCCTGGGCCCCGCGTTTTGTTGAAGAGTATCACGTGGCAAATGCCATGGAAATTGGCATCGCCTGCGCCACCTTCGGCTTGATCCTGGCCAGTTCCATAGGCGGCCCCATCGCCAAGTTTCTTATCAGCCGTTACAAACTGCAGCCGGAGAAGATAGACCCACTGGATGTCGGGGTTTCAAAAGAGGATAAGAACCTGGAAATTGATTATCTGGAATTGCTGGATGCAGTCCTGGCGATCCATATCTGCATTATTATCGGCTTATTACTCAATAGGGGACTGGAGGTGTCTGGGCTGAAGCTGCCGAATTTCGTGACCTGTTTGTTCGCCGGCATACTTATCACCAACCTGATGCCGAAATCCTTTCCCCGTATTACGGGTACCAAGTGGCCGAGCCGCACACCGGCCATGGCGTTGGTTGCCGATATTTCCTTGGGTACTTTCCTGGCCATGTCATTGATGAGCATGCAACTCTGGACTTTGATCGATTTGGCGGGACCAATCTTTGCAATCCTTGGTGCACAGGTAGTGGTGGCAGTGCTGGTGATTCTGGTTGCGGTTTTTCCGGCAATGGGACGCAATTACGATGCCGCGGTGGTTTCGGCGGGATTCGCAGGCTATTCCATGGGAGCGACGCCCACGGCGATGGCGAACATGTCAGCGGTGACAAAACGCTATGGCGCATCTCACATGGCATTTATCATCGTGCCACTGGTGGGTGCATTCTTCATCGATCTGGTGAACGCGCTGATGATCCAGTTTTTTCTAAATCATTTTTAATAAGTTTACTATCCGTCTTCATATGCAATTATTGAAAGTGGAGCAATACTCCCTTTTCGTGCCGAATGTTCACTGTGTTTGGGGTTGGGTAGGGCCACGCTGGCCAGCTGTTCCCTAACTTTAGGCACTCTAGGCACTTCATTTCTAAAAACCCGTAATTTTACGAGTTGCATTCACAAAAAATCACATCCACAATCACAATAAACAATCAATTGATGCGACAACCATTGCCGAATTGATGGAAGCAGCCCGCTGTGAATGGATGCTGCAGGAAGCTTGGGGGCAGCTGCCGGCATGCGCATGTTCGTCCGGCTTGCGCGGATAGCGGCTTGGAAGGGAGACCGGCACTTGATCATCAGGCATCTCGGGTGACAGAAATGGATGCTGATCATACGCGGGGCCGCAGTACGGGAACTAAACAGGAAGAAAAGAGTGCGGCATGATCCAACCCTACCATCGAGATTGGAAGCAGCTTTACAAGAGTTTTGTAACCACCTAAGGTGGAAAGGCAACAAATATATATAAAGGGAGGATTATCATGAAACAGAAACTATTCACGTTAATCGGAGTGTTGAGTTTGGCCCTGGTAATGGCAACACCCACCTTTGCAGGCAAGGGCGAGGAGCTGATCGAATCGGTGGCCAAAGGGTGCGACAAGGAGTTCAAAACCTATTGCAAAGACGTAACGCCGGGAGAAGGACGAATCCTTGCCTGTTTGTATGCCCATGGCGACAAGATCTCGAGTCAATGCGAGTACGCTCTCTATGACGCCGCTGTGCAGCTCGAGCGTTTCGTGGCCGCACTGACGTATGTGGCGAATGAATGCGAAGAAGATTTGGAGAAGTACTGCTCCGGTACTCAACCGGGTGAGGGACGGTTGCTCGCCTGTCTCGACAAGAACAAGAAGAAGGTCAGCAAACGCTGCAAGCAGGCGGTCAAGGACGTGAGTGCAAAGTAATCGGCGAAGCGGTTCTGCCGAAGAATATGAGGTCAGCAAGGCTACAATACATTTTTATAATTTCCAATGCTAAATACAATTATTGCCAGATAAGTCTTAAGAAACTGATTTTTCAAGACCTGGCCCCAAAATGCTGACCCCCAAAATATACGCAGCCGCCTTGGCGCACAAACCATACCCTGCATGAATACACTAACTAATCATGTTCAAGGTCGAGGAAAGTATAAAAGTTCAAAGATTGAATTGCTTAATAATTAGGATGCACGAATTTTGATGCGTACAAGCAATAGACAAAAAACCCGGTTTCATGTCATGGCTAAACCCATTGGCCCGATATGCAATCTGAACTGCACATACTGCTTTTATCTGCATAAGGAGAAACTCTTATCCACCAGTAACAATTGGCGGATGTCTGACGAGGTGCTTGAGGAGTTTATCAAGCAGTACATCCAGGGGCAGAATCACGACGAGATAATCTTCTCCTGGCAGGGCGGAGAGCCAACCCTTTGCGGTCTTGATTTCTTTAAAAAGGTCGCGGCCTTTGAACGAAAGTACATGGGCGGAAAGATTATCCAAAATGACCTGCAGACCAACGGCACCCTGCTGGATGACGAGTGGTGTGTTTTTCTCAAAGAGCATAATTTTCTGGTTGGTTTGAGTATTGACGGTCCGCGGGAACTCCATGACATGCATCGGGTCACAAAGGGAGGAAAGCAGACCTTTGACAGAGTAATGAATGCGGTAAGGCTGCTGCATAAACATGATGTGCCCTTTAATGCCCTTGTCACCCTCAACTATGACAACACCAAGCACCCTCTGAACGTTTACCGTTTTATAAGGGATGAGGTGCAGCCAAGGGCAATCCAGTTTAATGCCTGTGTCGAGGCAAAGACTTTCAAGGAAATTGCCCCACCCTATTGGGACTCCATAAAATTTCCTGTTTTGGGAGATGATGCTGCCAAACCTGGGACACCTGATTCTGTGGTTTATGACTGGTCAGTCGACCCGGATGATTACGGCACTTTCATGAGTGAAGTTTTTGACGAGTGGTACCGTAATGATGTCGGCAAAACCTTCGTCTATAACTTTGAGTGTGCAATTGCCCAGCAGATGGGGATCTACGGCTATATGTGCGTTTTCGGCGAGATCTGCGGCAAAGGTCTGGCAATTGAACATGACGGCGAGATCTATTCCTGTGATCATTTCGTCTATCCCAAGTACCATCTGGGAAATATAAGGGACAAGAAGCTTAACTCTGCCTTGTTTTCCCAGAAGCAGAAGAAATTCGGCTTCGATAAAAAGTATGGTCTCCCGCAGTATTGCCTGGACTGTGAGCACCTGGCCATGTGTTACGGGGAGTGTCCGAAGAACAGATTTATCAGGACTCCGTCCGAAGAGCCGGGGCTCAATTACTTATGCAGCGGGCTGAAAAAATACTTCGCCCATATACACCCTTACATAAAGGAAATGGCGGCAAGAGTGCAGGCAGGGCAAAGTCTTACAGGCTGAGGGATTGGATTCTAAGTTGTTTACTCTAATTGTATTGAGAGGTCTATTTTCATAAAACTCATAAGCCAAATAAAAAGGAGGTGCAGTGTGAGACTTTTCAAACAAAAGTTCATCTTTTGGTGGAGAAAAACCTTTTTCCTCGTGGGGGTGAGTGTTGTGGTCATGTCTCCCGGTGTCGGGGAGGATGCGGCGATTGCTGTAGCGGAGCCTGCAAAAGGAGGTGAAGGCAAAAAGAACATTCTGGTCATCTGGGGTGATGATATCGGTGTGCACAATATAAGTGCTTATAACAACGGTGTTATGGGGTATGAAACCCCGAATATCGACCGAATTGCCTCAGAGGGTGCGATGTTCACCCATTATTATTCCCAGCAGAGCAGTACGGCAGGCCGGGCCTCCTTTATCACCGGTCAGCATCCATTCCGGACAGGACTTTTGACCATCGGCATGCCCGGTTCTGCCCACGGTATGCCTGACTGGGCACCCACTCTTGCCGACCTACTTAAGGAAGAAGGATATGCGACTGCCCAATATGGTAAAAATCATCTCGGTGACCGTGATAAACACCTTCCAACGGCGCATGGGTTTGATGAATTTTTCGGGAACCTTTACCACCTGAATGCAGAAGAGGAGCCGGAGACCTACTTCTATCCAAAAGACCCTGCGTTCAAGAAAAAATACGGCCCGCGCGGCGTCATTAAAGCTACAGCCGGTAGCAAAATAGAAGATACCGGGCCCATGACCAAAAAACGGATGGAAACGGCTGATGAGGAATTTCTTAAAGCCGGAATGGATTTTGTGAACCGTTCCGTCAAGGAAAAGAAGCCCTTTTTCATGTGGTTCAACACAACCCGCATGCATGTCTGGACCCGGCTGAAAAAGGAATCGGTAGGAAAAACAGGACTTGGCCTTTACCCGGATGGCATGGTCGAACATGACGATCAGGTCGGGCAGTTGTTGGACCAACTCGACAAACTGGGTATTGCCGACAATACCATTGTTATCTACTCCACCGACAACGGTGCTGAGACGGTTTCGTGGCCCGACGGAGGCATCACACCGTTCCACGGTGAAAAGGGAACAACCTGGGAAGGTGGTTTCCGTGCACCCTGTGTCATGCGCTGGCCGGGTGTGATCAAGCCGAGGACAAAAATCGGTGAGATCATGTCTCACGAAGACTGGATTCCTACTCTGATGGCTGCCGTCGGCAAACCGGGCATCGTAGAGAAGTTGAAGAAGGGATACAAGGCTAACGGCAAAGTGTGGAAGGTACATCTGGACGGGTACGACTTCATGCCGTACTTCAAAGGCGAAACCTCAAAAGGCCCTCGGGAGGAGATCTTCTACTTTGGACAGGGCGGCGAGCTGAACGCTGTGCGTTGGAATGACTGGAAAGTTCATTTCGCCACACTGGAGGGCGACATTACCAAGGCTATCCGTGAAACCCCCTCATGGCCGCTTATTATTCATCTCAAAGCTGATCCGTACGAGAAGATGTGGGATGAGTCCCGGATGTACATGCGCTGGTATGCTGACAACATGTGGCTGTTCGTTCCAATCCGGGCCAAAGTAAAAGAGTTTCTTGTATCGCTTGATGGGTATCCATTCCAAGCAGGATCCAGCTTGTCTGCTTCTGGGATTAACTATAGATCACTTAAAGCGTTACAGGTTCTTAAGGAGCTTGATAAGATAGGCCTGACTGTAGGGCAGTGAGTTGATAAAAATTCTTAAAAAAACTGAGGAATCAAGATTTCCAGTCAGCCGCTAATATTATTTATTGCAAGCCTGATCCATGCAGAACGCCTGCCTCTCATGGTGGGCGTTCTGTTATAAGACGATAAAATGATAATAAAACCAATAAAAGGAGTGCTTCTTGCATTCTTTTTGACAGTTACATTTCAATTTCAAGTAACAGATACGGTCCTTGCTATGGAACAACCTGACTTCAAGGTCCTTGTCGGGAAGTGGTGCGGCCTGTCGGCACAGTTGAAGCGAGGTATTTCAATCCCCGAGAGATAACTATTGCTGGGACCGATATTGCTTTATGGAAAGGACTGGTGAATCTCTTCATCAAATTAGAAGTAGAGGGGTATCCTGGTTCAAGGTATACCCTTTATTATTACGCTGAAAGAGATGCTCTGGCCGGATTTTATTACCAGGCCGCTGTGCAAAAGACTTTCGAGGTTGTTTTTTTGCGGAAGGAATAGTTCCACCATAGCAACGCAGGCTTCTAATTTTATAGCTGTTTGTTTAAAAGGAGAAAAAAATGAAAAAATTAATTCAGCTTGCTTTAGTCTGTTTTTCTGTCATTGGAATTGTCCTGCCAATACATGCAGCAGATAACGAACCAAAACTTGTTCTGCAGATCACCGTGGATCAGCTGCGTGGAGACCTG
>CALZHT010000003.1 GCA_945787445.1 uncultured Desulfobulbaceae bacterium | reverse complement strand
TGTTTGGCCTATGCTGCGGCAGTTGCCAAAACCGGCGCGGATCCAAGCAGCTGTCCATATATCGACCTGGAAGGTCTGCCTCTTTCCCAACAGACCGTTGGTCATGCTGAAGATCTTACAAAGGATAGAGATCTCGCCCTTGTAGAACACCTCAATCAAAAGATAGCCCCGCTGGTTTTTGCTGAAATCGCCGAACCCCTCGGCTTGGAGGTCGACATCTCATTGCCGGACACCTTACGGTTTATTTATCTCGGCCAAGAAATCCTTCTGACAAAAAACCTCATTACCATTAATGGCCGGGACCCGGAAGACCCTCGGGATCAAATTCTGCTATATAATTATATTCATTCCCAAGGGGGAAAATCACCTGACCACAATTGGATCGGCATGGAAAGCCTGCCTAACTCCATCTCCAAGATAAAGACACTGGCCGTGTATTGTGAAAACCGACTGGCAGAACTCTTTGACCGTTGTGAACAACAGAAAATCCTCAATACCTGCGCGGAAATGGGCGGTGAACTTGTACCCAATGAAACGGCGTCTCTGGCCTTTCAGATTCCGGTCCTTCCCATGGTTCCTCAGCAGATTCTTTTCTGGGAAAGTGAACCGGCAGAAGGATTCGAACCAAGGGTCAAAATCCTTTTTGACCATAACATCCTTGATTTCCTTGATCTTGAATCGCTTGTCTTTTCAAGTGAAAGGCTTGCCGACCGGCTGATCGGCCTTTTACGGTAAAGATAGTGATGGAATGCTAATTCGTTCCCATCCGGAAAGTCGCAGACTTGGAGGATTCCCGACCAAGTTTTTTCCAATTCGGAAACTAATTCATGGTCGCGTGGATTTTCCTGACAAGCGGTAGGTTGTCAAAAAACAGGTCAATAAGCTTTGGATCAAAATGGGCGCCTTTTTGCTGTCTCAGCTCCATTAACGCCTTATCAATCGGCCACGCGGTCTTGTATGGCCGGTCGGAGGTCAGGGCATCAAAAACGTCACAAATAGCAACAATTCGACCAGCAAAGGGAATCCCACTATTGGCAAGACCATTAGGATACCCACTACCGTCCCACTTTTCATGATGGGTAAGCGCTATACTCTTTGCTACCCGCAAGAGGTTGGAGTCGTAACCAGACAGCAACTTCGCGCCGATCACGCAATGCTTTTTCATATTTTCGTACTCGCCCTGATCAAGCCGACCGGGTTTAAGAAGGATATTATCGGTTATACCGATCTTGCCAACATCATGCATGGGCGCGGCATGATATAAAATGGCAGTGGCAGCCTGGCCCATGCCGGCAGCACGACTAAGGACTGCACAGTAACGGCTCATATTAGTAATATGGGAACCGGTTTTTCTATCACGGAACTCAGCAGCCCGGGCAAGGCGTGACACAACTTCGAGTTGGGCTTTCCACAGCTTTTTGGTCCTTTCCCGCACAATATCCTCAAGATGATCACGATGGCGTTTGAGTTCTTGCTCCACCAATTTCAGGTTTTCTTCAACCTTCATTTCTTTGGTGACATCCGTGAGCATACCGATTGAAAGACAAATGTTGTCCTGCTTAAATATTTCAACACTCGCTAGATCCTTGAGCCATACAGTGCAGCCTTCAACCGAGGCAACTTTATATACAGCCTCAACAGCACCTCGGTTTATCCCATCGGTCCGTAACTTCCCACGACAATTTTTCAATTCGTTGCAGTTTAAGGTCTCCTTGGTAATGCCTCGCTGAATACCGGGGTATTTATAAATGGTGTGACCAATGATGCTTTTTTTAAAGACATCGGCTACTTCCGGAGTTGTACACCCCACCAGCTCTTTAAGTTTTTGTCCGGAGAATTCGTACCAGATCTGTTGTTCTTCCTGGCGCCATGCTGAGATATAAGGAATAGCGGGATTGCCGATCTTATCAAGGGCCTCAAAATAGGTGATGTATTCTCGCACCCTGTTCTTGAGTTCATCACTGTATGTACCGCAAAGGATACGGCCACAATAATAATCGCAGTCTAGGTCCCAAAAAAATTTCGGTGCTGAGTACATAGAAGCGCTTTTACTCTTGAAATATTAGCCCTGGTTGAGAAGTCGAATCACCATATCACAAAAAAATCAAACACACAAGATATTGTGTAAAAAAAAATACACACCACAATACCTTGTTATAGTGTGCTTTTTTTGTGCTCCGAAAAGTGTACCGATCAAGGAAGGAAAAACTGCAGGTCTGCTGCAGATGATTTTTGGGCAAAATCGATGATGTCTGCAGAGTAGCGACCGCATTGCAAAAGGCGAGAAAAATTTTTTTGGCAGTCGCTTTCCACAATAATTCCAGTAAAATACAGGATACGCGGAAATAACAGCGCATTTATAAAAGGAATATTTTGCTGTCGACAAAAGAGTGCCGCCTTTCTATCATCCGTAATGATGAAGTCACCAATCCCTGCTTGATAATGTTGCACCGTGTCATGCTCGCCCTGGCCTAGGCTTTTTATTCTTTTTTCACCTAATTTTATGTTAGGCAAAATATCCAAAACCCGAATATCATTTTGCTCTCTGACCCGGGTGATAAACTCATATCCGGGATACCCTTTCCTGGCAAATTCATCAAACACGGATTCGGTAATAAAAATTGTATATGTGCTCAATAAATGCTCCAACATACCCGTTTTATAAAGAAGAATGGCGGATGATGTGTCAAGCAACGCTTTCTTCACTGCAAGTGCCCTTTCTAGTTATACTCATTAACAATTTACGGGATAAACTTGCAACCACCGCACATTCAAGGCCGAACGGTAGATAGCCGGCATATCCCAAGAGAGGCATTTCAAAAACATGAAAACGCTGCACAAAAGGTACAGAATACTCCCAATGCGCAAGGCTTTTATAGTTCCACATTTCCCAAAAAAAACCACAGACCAGTGCGGCCATGGCAGGTAGCAACACCGGCAACCAATCGCCGCACCGGATTGATGCCAAGATCGTTTGTTCCCCCATCATTATCTGCACCGAAATAATAATCAAAAAAGGAGACACCCACAAAAGAGGAAAGAGATAGTCAGGATAAATACTTATACAGGCAAGCCCGGCAGAAAATAAAAGGAGAACTAAAAAACCAGCCGGACGAATAGATTTTACCTGAAGCGGCCAGAGATGGGTCAGAGTTCGTGAAAACCTTGTCAAGGTCCGAAGAAATTCTTCGGTGCTCATTACCGCAGGCAACACCGTTGAAAAGCACAATGTTGCATGACATACATATTCCAACGCTGAAAAGGATTCAATGCCCAGATAGTGCCAGTTCTGGGCAAAACGATTCAGGTATTCAAAAAACCACCAGAATACTGCGCTTACCGGAAATAAAAAAAGCAAAAAAACCGGTTCCGAGACCATAAGGCATCGTCCGATTCGGCTGTAGGTCAAACCGTTTACCGTAATTATATAGCCAAGCCAGAGAGGAAAAAAGGTATAGTGCTGCAGGGGGGAAAACCACGAAAAACGGCTCCAGGCCAGCAGCCAAGTGGAAATAAGTAAAAAAACGCCAAATAATCCCCATCCAGGGAAAGGCTTGGGTGAATGGCGGCCCTGGGGAGGTGAAGGGCCCCTGATAATTTTCACGGCAAATGGACCACAGACCGTGACAACGAAGATTGCCACAAGAACAAAAACGGGCCAAGAAAATCCGGCATGCTGAACAAATGTGGTGGTTGGTGGAAATTGCAGATAGGTCGAAACATCCATGCCGGACCACCAAACTCCGGCTAACGGTAATCCGACCAAAAATAACGGCAGCAAGAGAATTGTAACAAAGAGGCTTTTTATTCTAATCCTGCGGCTCATCCCATAAACTTTTCTCCAAATGACTCAAGAGAAATGCATTCCCCGGCAAGTACCTGTTATTAATACAATATGGCAGGAAACTACAAAACTGGAAAGTCGAATAAGAAATCAGAACCCTAGCAAATTTGTAATCAGGATACAGGCAGATAGCCCCTGATCATATCTTTTGCATATTTTGAATTCCAGTCATAAGGACCAATAAACTTGCGGAGTAGTAAGCCATCAGCATTTACAATAAAGGTTTCAGGAACACCTGTAATACCGTAGGTCGCGCTGACCGCACCATCACGGTCCACTAAAATTGGAAAAGTATAGCCGTTTTTTCTTGCAAAGGTATCAGCCATTTTCGGTTCGTCATTACTTAAAATTGTCAGGATCTGGAATGGCTTGTCAGCCATATCACGATGCAGGGCTTCCATGGAAGGCATCTCTTCCCTGCATGGCGGGCACCAGGTTGCCCAAAAATTAATAAAGACAACCTTGCCCTTAAGGTCTGAGAGCTTCCATGTTTTTCCCTTGAGATCCTGCAGAGCAAAATCAGGTGCTAGCAAAGTACCCTTGGTCTCTCCTTTTGTATCCTTTCTTTGTTCGCACGAGGTTAACAAGCATGAAGAAATCAGAACAATAAATAATAATATCAATATATTATAACGTTTCGGCATATTTTTCCTTGGGTAACAATACGCATTCAATTGCAAACTTTACCGTTTGCGTCATTTTTTTTCCTACATTGAGCTTTTTAAATTTGAAATGCTCAATTCAGGTTTACGTTACTACTCCATAGTAATTGTAGAATAATATTCTTTTCGAAAATACTTCTCTTGGCCTGGTTTAGCAAGGGGAAACAGGAAGGATAAACAAGCGCTGCCCCGACAAGCAACAGGAAATGCACCCCTGAAACATCCCTCAAGGGGAGCACAAAGGCACTTGTAGCCGCTATGCGGGGTATACATGCTCACGGAACGTATTTAAAAACCTACAAATCATATTCAGGCTGAACCGTAGCCTATCAGGCCTTATGCTTTCTGCCTGCAAGCAGTGCATGGATGATTGACCCGGCCCAGCATAATACTACAAGCCAAGTGCTTGATATTTCTAAAAGACTGTTACCCATCTTGCTCGACTGGATAGTGATTTCCACGATCCTGGGCATTTCCACCATGCCATGCTCCAGTTCCAGGATCAGCTGGTCGATAATAAAAGGGAATCTGAGAACGATACTGTATACCAGGCAGGCGACACCCAGGCCGGTAAGGATTATTATTATAGATCCGATCCAGCGTTTTCCCAAAACAACCTGACCCAGCCCCGGCAGAACCAGACCTGAAAGAAGTGCTGCTTTGATATGCTTCTGCATGGATTATTCTTTAGCCACAAGGACTATTTCTATGCGCCGGTTCTTCGCCTTGCCTTCTTCTGAATTGTTGTCAGCCACCGGTTTGAATTCGCCATAGGCAATGGAGGCAAGATTGGCAGGATCAATGCCCTGCAGCTGCAGAAATCGCGTAACATTTATGGCCCTGGCTGCGGAGAGTTCCCAATTTGTCGGATATTTTTGGGCAAGACCGCCACTAATAGGCACATTATCGGTATGGCCTTCAACACGAATTGCCTTGTCGGTAATGTTTTTCAGAATATCTACGACCCGCTGCAGCACAGCCAGACCTTCCTGCTTAACCTCGGCCTTGCCGGAATCAAACAATATGGAATCAACCATATTGACGGTAAGCTTGCCTTTGAGTTCGGAGATGGTGATCTCACCTCTGGAAATCTCGTTTTTCATTTCTGAAAGCAAATGCTCGTATGTTGAACTTAACTGCTGAACTTTTTCTTCCTTTTCAAGTTCCAGGGCTATGATCTTCTCACCCAGCCCCAGGTTTTCGGTTTCCAGGTTTGCAATATTATTCTGTAGATCATTTACCAGTGAGGCATTATCGGTTTTCAACTCTTCCATGTTCGTGCGGAGTGCAGCAATGGTTTTGGAAAAATTATCCGTCCGTTCCCGCATTAGATTTTCCAGGTTCTGCTTTTCAGCAAGCACATTTTCATTCTCTTCTTTCTGGGCTGCCAACGACTGATTCAATTGGTCCACTTGCTCCTTTAGAGCTGCGTTCTCTTGAGAAAGATCGTCATATTGCCTCTGGAGGTCCATCAGGTTTTGCTCAAGACTAGTGGCCTCCTCTTCCATTGCTAAATATGTGCCCTTGGTTACGCATCCACCCAGGGAGAAAATTAGTGCAGCAAGAGTAGAAAATAATATTAGTTTTTTTAAATTTTCGTTTTTCATCTAAAATTCCTCCTACAAATTAGAAAAACAAGTCTTCAAACAATTTTCAATACATCAAGTGGCAAGGGTGAATTTTTATGGAATATGTATCAGCAATATAGGTTGGATTAAAGGGAGTGCAACATAAAAAATACTTTCTGCCACAAAAAGAGAAGAGTCTAAGCAATGAATTGTTCATTAAAAAAGGGATTAACCAATATTGGCTAATCCCTTTTTACTCCTTTATTAATCGTCTACTACGGTATTTTTATCAGCCTTCCTGTTCTTAAAATCGGTCAAAAAGTTCTGGAAGTCTCTTGCCCTTCAATTCCGGAAATCATAACCGTCCCAGGGTCGCCATCTATATTATCTGCCCCGATGATTTTTCTTCCGCTTAACTAGAATTTCTTCAACCCTTTTGCATTTGTGATCATAACTATCAAACAAGGCGCATTTCTTTAACATAAAAATCTTTTGCGAAGAATGGAAGTCGCAGCTTGTGGCAAATTCGCATGATTTTTTGTACCGGTCCCAGTACTGGCACTCTTCTATGCATTCCAGTCCGTTAAAAACATAGGTCTTTCTTTCAAAGAGACATTTCTCGTTGTAATCATCCCAAAACTGGCAGTCCTTGATAACCACCGGTTCTCGTGCACGCCTTTTTTCTACACACATGATTTCAAGGTCAGGTGTATTGTATGATTCTCCCGGTTCCAGGACAATGTTTTCGGCAGTAACAACATTGAAGGGTAAAAAGGAATGAAGAAATAAAACAAAAACTATCAACGCGGTCTTTTTCATAGATCACCTTTTTCGCATTGAAAACACTAAATTCAGATCTCATGAACTCGAGGATTTTACATTTTTTTTATATCAATGATCCGGTCCAGTTGATACCAGCTGTCGGTCCCTTTGTCAGGATTATGAAGTAAAACCTTTTCTTCATCTTCCATGGCCAGGAACTTGCCATGCCGTTTTCTTGTTTTGTTGCTCGAGGTGATATATTTCAAGCGCACGGAAAAGTCGGTACCATGCTTTTTGATCAATCCCTTAAAAACCCGCAACACTTCCTCTTTATCCATTATTTCTTAAATACTTTTTACGTTTGTCATGATGTCAACTCGCCGGACAGGAGCTTTTCGCGGATGACCTCTTTGAGGATCATGTTTTTCTGCCGGAATCCTTCCCGGCCGTATTGCATATTGGCTTCGATCAGGTACCAGGTGTTGTCATGGCAAATAAAATCAAGCCCAACATCATTAAATTTGCAGACCCGTGCATATTTTTCAGCAAGCAGTATCGCTTCATCCGGCACGCAGCCGAAATCAATGGTTCCTCCCTGGTGAACATTGGCCCTAAAATCATCCGGCGCACAATGGCGCCAGTAGGCTAGGACGCACCGATAATTAATGAGAACCACCCGAAGATCGCAGCTGTGGGGCAAATATTCCTGAATATACGCAATCCTGTTACGCTGTAAATACCTCTGCAGCGCATCGGTATTTTGAATTTTATAAACGCCCTTGCCACGAGCAGAAGCACGCGGAATTTTGGCTATGAATGGAAAAGTAAAGTCATCAAGAATTTCTGCGTGTTTCCGGGGAAAATAGAATCTGGTTCTTGGATGCGGTATTTGCAAGAGGTTGAACAGAGTTGTCTGTTTAATCTTTTCATCCGCATAAAGATAGGTTTCCACGCTGGGAAAAATGTTCTTGCCGGTAGTGGTAAAAAGCTGGGCATAGTTTAGGGACGGATAGAGCAGCAGACTGGCCTCGGAAATCAATCGTCTCTCCTGCATGCTGTAATCATGATAGTTGGGCTTAACACCCAAGGTCAGCACTTCTGGCACATCCCGCAACCTGCTTCCCAAAGCTACAAATGCAAAGTCTCCTCCCCCCATAATGCCACCTTTGTGTGAACCGACCTCCCCAAGGCCGCCACGTCAGGAGTTAATACAATAATTTATAATTTCACACGAATTCACCGTTTTCAATTACCAAAGAAGAAAAATCTTCAGGGGTACGCCAGGGATGAATAATACAGTTTCTGCCGATTTTAGCGGACTGGGGGATAATACACTCCTTGCCTAACAGGGTAATGCCTGTATAAAGGTGCTTTGGGTACAACTTATTGGGAACATCCTTTGATTCGCCATATCCTATTATTGCCGAAGCGCCAACCTGCACCCGTTTATCGAGAATAGCCAGATCAACCACCGCATCCCTTTCAATCACACAGTCATTAAAAATTATGGAATCCTTAATTACGGCCCCTCTACCCACCCGGACTCCGGGGGAAAGCACGGAATTTATCACCTCGCCTTCAATCCTGCAACCGGCTGAGATCATGGAACTTTTCACTTCACAGTTCCGGCAGAACCGCGCCGGCGACCGGTCGGCCAGCATGTCATTTTCCTCAAGATTAGGACGGATATTCCACGCTTCCGGTGAAATCTCCGCATCATTCCTTATAACTTCCATATTGGCTTCCCAGTAAGCCTGAATGGTGCCCACATCCCGCCAGTAGCTATAAAATGGATAGGCAAAAACGTTATCATGCTTGATAGCCTTGGGGATAATATGCATGCCGAAATCGGTCTCTTCCCGATTTTCTAACAAAACGCGCAGGAGGTACTCGGTATCGAAAACGTAGATGCCCATTGAAGCAAGGTTGGTTCTCGGCACGGCGGGCTTTTCCTCCCATTCGATGATCCGCCCGTCGTCATCAGTTATACCTGCCCCGAACTGATGGATCTCGCTTTCATCCACCACCATCATGCCGATGGTGATATCAGCCTTTTTACTGCGGTGAAACTGGACCATGTGTTCAAAATCCATCCGGTAAATGTGGTCACCGGAAAGAACAAGTATCTCCTTGGAAGGATGGGCCTTAATAAAATCGATATTCTGGCGGATTGCATCGGCTGTGCCTTTATACCAGTCCGAATCCTTGGCCCCGGTCCTGGGCGGCAGGATTTTCACTCCTCTACTGCGCCCGGTGAAATCCCACGCCTCTCCTGTGCCTATGTGGCGCATGAGAGAAAGCGGTTTGTACTGCGTAAGCACGCCCACATGGGTGAATCCTGAATTCATTACATTGCTCAGGCTGAAGTCGATGATGCGGTATAGGCCGGCAAAAGGCACCGCCGGTTTGGCCCTGGTCTGCACCAGAATATTCAATCGGCTTCCGACTCCGCCTGCCAAAAGAAGGACAAGGGGTGTTTCATAATTTGTCATCGGACAATCTCCCCGCTGCCTATTTTTTGGGACAGTTTGCCGGCCTTGAGATTCGGATATATGGTACATTCGGATCCAATGATCGTACCATCCGGAACCAAATTGTTCCAGCCGACCACGGTGGCTTCATGATCCGGAAATCCCTCCTGAACACTGTCACCTACAATCACATCATTGCCAAAGGTGACGTTCACATCGCTCACCACTTTCTGAAGACGACAATCATGACCGACAATATTATTGAAGAACAGGACGGAATCTTTCACAACCGCCCCTTCTTTCACATGCACACCCGGGAATATAATGGAATGCTCCACCTGCCCTTCCACTATGCAGCCGTTATAAACCAGACTGTCTTGGATTGTCGCGTTTGCTCCTATTTTTAGAGGCTGGCAGTCCCGGATGGCACGGTGTTCCATGTTTGTCCGCACTCCCCATTCTTCGAGCTTAATTTTCGGGTCCGCACCCAGAAGATCCATATTGGTCTGCCAGTATTCCTCTATTGTGCGAGTATATCCCCAGTAGCCCCGGAATTTATAGCCGAATAGTTTGCAGTTTTCAGACAACATCCTGGGTATGATATCTCGGCCGAACTCATAGGAATCATCCTCCCGGATATTGGCATCCAGAACCTTGTACAGGGCCTGGGGCTTAAAACAATAAACGGTGAGCGATGCCCAGTTATACTTTGGCCTGGAAGGTTTTTCACGGTACTGGATAATGCGACCGCCGCGCTCATCGTCCTCATTGTCAATCTTTGCAACTCCAAACCGGTGCGCTTTATTCATGTCCACCTCAAGGCAGGCCATGGTCATGTCCGCATCCTTTTCGCGATGGTATGCAATAATTTCCCGGTAATCCATATTATAGACGTGATCGCCGGAAAGAATCAGAACAACCTCCGGGTTAAGATACTGAACAAAATCAAGATTCTGATAAATCGCGTCGGCAGAACCGCGATACCAGGTGGAATGACCGGCACCTTGAAAGGGGGGTAATATTGAAACACCACGGTAGCGGCCGATCATGTCCCAGGCCGCACCAATACCGATATGGTTGATCAGGGAATAACTCCGGTACTGGCTCAAAATTGCCACCCGTTCCAAGCCGGAATTCATCAGATTGCTTAATGGAAAATCGATGACCCGAGCGAATCCGCCGAACGGGACCGCTGACTTGGGGCGATAGGCCGTGAGAACGTTTAATTCATCCACCCGGCCGCCGGCCAGTATCATGGCTAAGACTTTTTGTTTCAGTTTCATGCCCTCCCTAGATTTGGGAAGAAAATAAAATCAATAGAGTCTTTTCAACAATTCCTTTAAAAAAAGTGTATACATACCCCTTTGCAAAAAGCCAATCCTCAAATATTATAAATGTTTTGTGGTCAGCTTTTTAAGCATCTCAGTGGTGAATTCTTCATCTTCTGTGAGCAGATTTTTTAATGGCACTTCAGCACGGGCAGCTTCACGGTGCCCTCCAGCCGACCCCCTATCGCCAAAAATTTTCTCTGCCAATTTTCCGGCATTCTTCTTATAGCCATCGCAACGGAAGATCACTACCAATCGCTCGCCATGGATTCCGGAAACAAAGGCCCAGGATACCCGATTGACGTGGTTGAAAAAATCGGCAATGATCACCAGGATATCAGGATTTCTGACCCTGCCGACATGGGCATAGAGCCTCTTCTTGCTGACCTTCATCTCGGCAAGGGCCGTTTTGAAGTAGTTCAGTTCGGAAATGCGCAACTCAGAAAGCTCAATTTTGCGCACCAGGTTCTGGTTGGCAATATTGAATAAGTAACGAAATGAGATGGCATCTGCCAGGGTTGCCTTTTTCTCGAAGTTTTGGGTATCCACTTTAATTGCATAAAACAGGGCAGTGGCCAGGGCGACCGAAGGTTTTATTTCCGCGGCCCGGAGATATTCCACCAACATGGAGGCGGCAGCGCCATGATCTTTTCTGATGTCAACAAAAGGAGCCCTCCAGCCTTTGGTAGCTGGATGATGATCAATGACCGCATCAAACTGGATATTTTCAAAGGAAGGCAGATGGGTGGGCTGCGAATCAATGATTACATATTTGCTGTAATCCTTAATCTTCAGGTTCTGAAAGCGCTCGGCCCTAATCTTCAGAAGATCCACCATGGCAATGTTGCTCAATCTACGTATTTCGTTGGGATAGCCTATGGTAACATTTTTAACCCGATAGCGTAGGAGGCGCTTTACTGCCATAGCACAGGCAAGGGCATCGGGGTCTGCATTGATAACCACCAGGACATTATCATCTTTTTCAAACCGGTCCCAGAATTCCCGGAGCCTTTCTTTTGCTGTTTTCTTCGAGTTCCGCTTGGTCTTTTCCTTTTTGGAACTTGAATTATTATGCGCCATATATCCTATTGCAACAGGACAACCTGTTACCCTCTTTTTCGGTTTTTTTTTAAAATAAATCCATTTGTACCATATATAAATTCCAAGTTGCAAGCCACCAAGTGACAATCATGTTTCACCAAAGAAAGGAACTGAAGGGAAAAGTGAATGATCGGTATGGGGAATGAACCGAGAACCGGAAAAACGGATCATGAATTCTTGATTTACGTTTAATTCCATATAGGTGATCTTTTTAACAAGTCTCAGGCACCTGCTGCGGGCATTCTGGTCAAGAAGAATCTGCTTCGCCCCTGCCAATGAACTATTGCCCACCGGTTCATAAATATCTGGGGAAAGATCAGGGAGCATACCCAGGATGACCGCCTGCCTGGGATTGATATGCTGACCGAATGCGCCAGCCACATAAATCCGCTGGAGCTGGTCAAATCCCACTCCCACCTGGTTTGTCAGGGTGGTAAGGATGGCGTACATGGCTGCCTTGGAACGCATCAAGGCATCGAGATCTACTTGGGAAAGGACTACAGGTTTGCCTTTGGCGGATTCTTCAGAAGGCGCCACCACGAATGCGTACTCATCTCCCTCTCGAACCAATTGCTCCGGAGCAGAACCATGCCGAAACTTCCCCCGCATATCAATGACCTGCGCAAGATAGAGCCCGGCAACCAGGTCAATAATCCCTGAACCACATATACCCTCCGGAGGTTGGTTTCCTATGGTCTGGTAGTGAACTTTCCGGGTTTGGGGATCAATCTCCACATGTTCTATGGCGCCAGGTCCGGCCCGCATTCCCATCCGGGCCACGCCGCCTTCAAGGGCAGGCCCGGCCGCACCGGCACAGGCAATGAGCCAATCTCTGTTGCCAAGTATCACTTCGGCGTTGGTCCCCACATCAATAAGCATACAGGTTTTTTCCTGTTCATCCATGCCGCTGGCCAGGATGCCTGAAATCAGATCCCCGCCGAAATAACTACCAACGCTCGGCAGCACCCAGACGGGTGCGCCGGGATGAAATTCAAGACCCAGGTCAGAGGCCTTGCAGGGATCGGGGGCATTGGCTAATGGTATGTAGGGTTCCCGGCACAGCCAATAGGGATCAAGTTTGAGAAAAAAATGGGCCATGGTAGTGTTGCCCGATACACTGAGCGCTCGTATATCAGAAGTCTGAACGTGGATCTGCTCAGCCAGGTCCCGGCCCAGCAGATTGATACAGTGGACAATTTCACGGTGCATCTTCTCCAGGCCGTCACTCTTGGCAGCAAAATGGATGCGGGAGAGGATATCCGCACCATATTTAATCTGGGAGTTTTCTCTGTCGGCACTGGCAAGCAGCCTGCCGGATATCAGATCAACAAGGTTGGCTTCCAGATGAGTTGTGCCGAGATCAAGGGCCATTCCCGGAAGATAAACCGGGGCCTCCGTTAGAAAATCAACTATTTCAGGACCTGTGGGGAGATTGTTGACCACCGCTGTCCCGTTGAACTTTGCCCGGCGGAATTCCCCGGCAATAATCGATAGCCTGCTAAGGGGCACGACAGGCATGCGTCCCGCAAGCTTGTCAAGCAAAGCTTTCTTCAGGCGGTCGAGGTCTGCGGTATTGTCCCGCAGGCTTGGCGGTTGGGCCTTAACCGATATGCACTGAGCGAGAGGCAGCATGGTTCATAACTAAGTAAAACATTGTAAGTTTTTGTTCAATCATGTACATTGGCAACCCGGTCTTTAGCTGCATTGTACAAAAAAAAAGCCAGCTCATACAGCCAGCGGATAAATCAACACCACCCAAATAGGTAAATTAATTGTAACCAAAAAATAATGGTAACGGCCAGAAAGTCAAGAAAAACCGGTCTGTTTGCGGCTCAGATCAATAGTACCGCCACTTTCCGGGCAATCTTCCAACTGCAACCACACCTTATACTTTTACATGCTTAAAATAATTGCAATTTTAACAGGAGGGGGACTAGGAGCTATCTTCAGACATTTTCTGTTCCTTGCCATACAGAGATTTGCAGGTCAATCATTCCCAGCCGGCACCCTGGCTGCAAATCTTATTGGCTCGCTTCTCATCGGATTCCTCTGGTGTTTTTTTGAAGGGACGCGGCTGACTAACGAATGGCGTCTTTTCCTCTTCACCGGTGTTCTCGGAGGATTCACAACCTTTTCAACCTATACCAGGGAAACCACCCAGCTCATAAAAGTCGGAGAATGGAAAACAGCGATCATCTATGCAACCTGCAGCAATGTGCTTGGCATTGCCCTCGTATTTGCGGGATACATCTTTGCACGCCGCATCATGCCGTTTCCGAAGATATAATATCGATTAAAGACATGCCTCCTGAGTCGAAGTTCCAGGTGCCCCCGCTGATACGGGATATCACCTGTGCTGCCATGAATGGTAGAGATATGTACATTATTTTAAATCATGGCATTGCATTTTCAACAGGAAAAACCTTCAGGAGCGACCACATGGCATGCTCCCTTTTTATGTTCTGCCATTAGATAAGACGGCTCCGCCCTCCCATTATGCAGGGATCTTGCACATCCTTTTCCTGGAATAAAATTTTTACGATTTCATCAAAAAAACATTTATGGTAATTATTTAAATTTCAGCGTGTTAAGTTGATGTACTCTTGACAGGCTCATACTGTTACAGGCAACACAAAAACAAAAATGCCGATCCTGCTCTACACATATCTGATGACCGAAATGCTGGCACCGTTTTTCGCCAGCCTCCTTATCATCAACTTAGTCCTTATCCTGGGAAGGTTGATGCAGGTTCTCGATACCATCTTCGGTTTTGGTATTGGAGTTGCCGACTTTATCAGGATCTGCATTTATATTATGCCCGGACTTCTCCTCTTTTCCCTGCCCATGGCCGGCATGATCGGCATTATCCTGGCCTTCACCAAAATGACCAATGACAACGAAATCATGTCTCTGAAAGCCGCAGGGGTCGGCATATACCGGATGCTGCCACCGGTGCTGCTCTTTGCCCTGATAGCCGCAGGGCTTACTGGACTTGCATCAACCTACTTGATTCCGTCCGGCACCGTAGCCATGAAAAAAATGTTATTCCAGCTTGCCAAAGAAAAAGTTGAAAAAGGATTACAGGAAAAGAAGTTCAGCGAAGGGATCGGAGACGTCGTGCTTTATGTTGACACTATTTCCCCTGAAACCAAGGAATGGAAAGGGGTCTATTTATCTGACCTGCGGGACAAAAAAACGCCTCTTACCATCCTTGCAAAGTCAGGCAATCTTTCCTCCCAAGTGGAAGAGATGAATCTCATCCTCAACCTGGTGGATGGCAGTCTCCATCGCTCCTTTGATGACACTTCCCAGACTATCCAGTTTGAACGTTACACCCTCAACCTTCCCATTGAGCAGCCCACAAACGTGGCAGGACAAGCTGCAACGGATATTGGCAAACGAGGCATGACGTTAAATCAGCTCATGGATAAAATGAACATAGGGCAAAAAAATGGTGAAAGACCTCTTGGCTGGTCTCAATATGCTATCGAATTTCATAAACGCCTTGTTCTGCCTGTCGGCTGTTTTATCCTCTCGGTGATTGGCCTGCCTCTGGCTCTCCTCAGAACAACACCGCGCAGCAAACCTCTTGGTCTTCCCCTCGGGATTGGGACCTTTCTTTTTTACTACATCCTTACAACGGCGGGAAAAACGTTTGCCGAAAATGGCACGATGCCGGTGACAATTGCCATGTGGACCCCCAATATTATATGCGCCGTTTTAGCAAGCTATCTGGTCTATGCTGTTGCTAGAGAATTTCAGGGAAGAGTAGCGGGATTTCTTATCCTTTTCTTTAATGCCTGTACCAGACTGTTCCCCTTTTGGAAGAGTGAGATGAAAAAATGATGGTTCTTGACCGCTATCTTTTTGGCCAATTTACCAGAAATCTTATTCTGGTCATGAGTTCATTGATCATCATTTACATTTTAGTGGATCTCTTTGAACGTCTGGATAACTTCATTGAGGCCAAGAAGTCCGTTGGTCTGGCGGCACAATATCTTCTGCTCAAGATCCCGCTCATGTATGAACAGATACTCCCGGTATGCCTCCTATTGGCCGGGATCATCACCCTTGGCATTCTGCATCGTAACCACGAATTCCAGGCTATGAAAGCAGGGGGGATTTCTGTTTTCCGGATTGTTTCACCGCTTTTGGCAGGAACTCTTTTTTTTACCTTGTTAACCCTGGCTTTGGCCCAATGGGTGCTGCCAGTCACCATGAATGCTTCCAATAAAATCTGGTTTGAGCAAGTGAAGAAAATCGTCCCTAAAGGCATCTACCGGAAAGGGCGAATCTACCACCGTGGCGCTGAGGGGATTTACACATTCTTGCGACCAAATCAGAGAGAAAACCGTTTTGTGGACTTGTCCTATATCAAGTGGGACACCCAACACCAGCTCAACCAGATAATTACTGCAAAGTCTGTCACTTCTGAAGGAAACACCTGGACCTTTGCCAATGGCCAGATCAAGACAAGGCGCCATGACGGGACGTACAATATCTCAAGCTTTGATCAGAAAACTATTATCATGCCTGAAAGTCCTGGGGATTTCTTCCTGCTGGAATACAAAGTGGATGAGATGTCATTGTCCCACCTTTACGAAAAAGCTCAGCTCGAAGATTCGGATGACAGTCTGGCCTGGCTAGACTTCAATCGGAGGCTCTCCTATATTCTGCTTGGCGTACCGCTGCTCCTTCTGGGTATACCGGTACTCCTTATCCTCCATAGAAAATCAGGCCGGGACCTGTCTCTGATCATTCCAATCAGCTGCGGACTTGCCTTTGCTGCATGGGGCTGGTGGACCGTTGCCGAATCACTTGCCAAGGCGGCCTATCTGCATCCCCTCCTGGCTTCCTGGAACCTCCATGTCATTATTGGTATTTTCGGCCTTATCATGATCAAACGCATGGACCGTTAACAAAAAATGGCTGCATCAACAATAACAAGAATATCCCGGGCTACTGCTGACTGGATACTTCCTGCTGCCGGCTTGAAAGAGGTTGGCATTGTAGGTTTGCCTCCCCTTGAAATCATCAGGTTCCTCAACGAGCACGGAGTGAGGATTCACGATCTTGATGCATTGCTTACCAGAGCGGACCTGGAAACTTCAGCGCCCTATCTACCAAGGGTCTATTGCGCTATACTCAGGACGGTCATGGTCAATTCATTACATCTGGACTTGGATGCCATTTTCATAGATGTGGGACCAGGCAAGTGCGACAGCGCCTTCCATGTCGCTGCCGTATTGGAAGATGCCCTTTCAATACCGGTTATCCGCACGGAAAATACGGATATGGAAAAGTTCGGTACGCCACTGTGCCAAGCAAAGATGCCGCTGTTTGACAAAATGCTTGCCATTACCGAGGGTGTGAAATCAGCAGATCCTCTCGACACCCTGCCCCCATCATGCCCACCTTCTTTCGGCTTCTGGGGAGTGCCGCCGCGGGATTTCTCAATATTGCAATTGTTTCCTGATACTACCCATGTTTACGGCTGGACGCGGTGCATGGAAAACAAAACTCCTGCAAACCATGCGCTGGAAGCATATTGCAACCCGGATGTACCCACCGTGTTTTTCGCCCAGACCTTCTGCGCCAAAACCGCCCTGGCCAAGCTGCTGGCCAGAAAACACCCCTGCGGCCTCTACCTTGACGCTGATGTCACCGCCGGCAGCAGCGCCAAGGCAAAGATCCAGGCATTTCTGGAACTCAGAGGAAAACCAACATGATCCTTGGGGACTTCGGCACCTCCTATATAAAATTTCTGGGCCTGGGCGAAGACAACACCAGCCCGGTGATCATTCCTGCCAACAAGCTTCCCCGGGACACCAGGGTATCTTTGGCTACAGGCCATAACGGCAAACGTTTCTCAGACAATTATGTCAATGAGTTGATCGCCCTGGCCCGGGGCGGGGAGTCTCTCATTCCGGAGAAGGATTTTCTGCTCCTCGACTGCGGCAGCAGGGACATCAAATTCATCCAGTACCAAAATGGCCAGCTTAAAGACATGGGCTGGAATGCTGAGTGCGGCGCTTCCATGGGTTTCACCATTGAACTTCTTAAACGCTATTATGATCTCGATTACCAAAAACTTCCAGTCCCGGAAAAACCATTTTCAGTGACATGCGGAGTTCTCGGCATGAGTCATATTTTTGATGCGGTGATAAACGGCATCAGCGTTGAGGAGGCGGTGGCCAAATTTGTTAAAGGTATTGCGCTCAATGCCTACCGCTTTGCCGGTACGCCTGCCAAGCTTTATCTTTCAGGCGGGCTTTGTGACAATCCTCTATTTGTCAATAGTTTCCCCTGCAAGGTGGTGCCGCTTGGCAGATTCGTTCTGCTTAAGGGCCTGGAAATGGAAGCCGGAACACTCAATAAAGGAACTAATAATTCTTAGGCAGCAGGCAGACCTTTGATGAACGGCAGACAGCCCAGGCAGACAAAACCTAACTGCAATAAATGCATTCATTTTTACATCACCTATGAATCCAAGCACCCGTATGGCTGCAAATCCATGAACTTCAAGTCCTTCAAGCTTCCCAGCGAAGTGGTCTTTGCCAGTTCAGGTATGAACTGCCAATTGTTTTCTCCCAAAGCGCAACCAGACAATGACTGATATTGTTAAGGATATTTGGGAGGCAATCTTCAAGGTTTATATCCTCCAAACTCTTAACAATCCAAATTTACCCTAATACTAGCAACCAGAATTAGCCTAACATTTCTTTTTGACATTCAGACCGAAATAGAATAATTATCAATTCCAGCTGGAAATCTTCGGCTCCTTTGCAGTGTCAGCACTGCATAATAGATATTGCTCTTATCAAGACAGATAATCGATGGAAAATTATACGAAAAGCACAATCATTTTTTATATAGTTACAGCAAGCGTGATTGCCTGGATTACTCAGGCAAGTATTGAAGTCATTGTCTTTTCCAAGGAATCGCTTCCGCAGGCCCTGATTTTTGACATATCCCTCTATGAATTGTATGTACGCCTTGTAGTTATAATTACATGTAACTTGCTCCTTCTGCTGTTCATCAAAAATAAAATTATTCGAGAAAATAATTTCATCCATAAGACCATTCTGAACAATGTAATTCCTGTATGCATTACGAATGAAGAATATGAAATTGTTAGGGCGAATGACTCCTATTGGGAAATTTTCGGGATATCAACAAGTACGGATAAAGCAGTAAAATGTTATGATCACCGACCGGGAAAAAGCTGCCACACGGAACACTGTGCACTTGCTCAGGTTATCAATGGCGCCCAGGAGTTCGTTTGTGAATCCATAAAAGAATCCAACAACGAGACCAGATATTTCATTGTTACCGCCAGGCCCTTCCTGGATCGTGATGGGAAAATGATTGGAATTATAGAAAGCTTTCAAGATATAACCGACCGAAAAAAGTTGGAAGAGGAAAAAGAAGATTTAATTGGCAAGCTGCGAGAGTCACTCAACAGAGTGAAGCTCTTAAGCGGACTTCTGCCGATTTGTTCTTCATGCAAGAAAATCAGAGATGACAAGGGATATTGGAATCAAATTGAAACATATATTCGCGATCATTCCAACGCTGATTTCAGTCACAGTCTCTGCCCTGAATGTGCCAAAGAACTGTATCCTGATTTTTTTAAAAAAAGAAGCTAGTGTCGTTTCAAGCGCCAACTGACGCATCTTACTCGTCCTTTGGCATGCCAACTGCGTTGCGACTTCAGTCACATAGCGCTGTTATGCTCCTTCAACCGCGCCTTATTGGCTCGCCAAATTACTTCGTAATCTTGCGACATTTCTCGCTTGACACGACACTTGACAAACTACAGCAAGGATTATAAAACAAAATGAAATTTCACCCTGGCTGGCACCCTGGCCATGGTTTTTACAAAAATCCGCTGCAATTTTTTAGTTTAAGCTACAAAGGCCTTAATCCTTGCGGATTGGTTTTGAGAGGGTATAATTGCATTGCGCAAAGTATTGCAGCAGAGTATAAAAACAAAGCAATGGCTTGACACCGAGGCTTCGACGTTCTTTTTTAAAAAGATGGGAAAGGAGGCATGAAAATGGGAGGACATGAACACGAGCACGAACCTGAAGATCCGATGGTCTGTATAAAGGCAGGAATATTCTTTATCATTACGATTATCGCCTTGTACTTCATCGCCCTGTAACGCTTTTTAAAACAACAACTACCCCCTTAAGGCTGTTTGGTAAAACAGCCTTTCCTTTTTGTAATCCTGTCAGTCGGCTGGTTCTTTCGCCGGCGCCCTAAGAAACAAACGCATAACAAAAATGCCCATCTCATAAAGTCCGAAAAGGGGGAATGCAAGCAGCACCGCGGCAAATACATCCCCCACAGTGAGCAGGAAAGAAAGCACCAGGATGGCAAGATAATAGTATTTGCGTTTTGCTGTAAAATTGTCCTTTTTTACCAAACCGACCTTTGCAGCCGCCACCATTAAGAACGGGATCTCAAAAGCCAAGCCAAAAGTAAGGCACGCCCGGGCGATAAAAGTGAGATACGACTCGATTTTGGGCAGAGGTTCAAGTTGCCCCTGTCCCACACCCATGAAAAAGGAAAGCGCTTTCGGGATCACGATGAAATAGGCGAAACAGGCGCCAATTGCAAAGAGCAAGGAAGCCCAAAAAACCACGTTACGTGCAACTTTCTTTTCATTGCTGTGCAGCCCGGGCGCAACAAACATCCATACCTCATAGCACAGCACTGGAAAACTGAAAATGATGCCGGCCAGCAGGGATACCTTCAAATAACTGATAAAAGCCTCGGTAAGGTTGGTATAGACAAGACCGTCCAGATCCTGATGGGCTTGGAAGAGCGGCACCGTCAAAATGCGGACAATGTGCTCGGAAAATGCATAGGCAATGAGGGATAAGAGGACAATCGCACAGAAAGATATAATGAGCCGCTGCCTGAGTTCCTTGAGGTGATTAGAAAAATAGTCGGAAAGGACGGTCATGGGGTGTCGCTTTTTTCAGAACTGTCAGCGTTTTCGTAGGGGTCTGCCCCGCCCTTTTCCCCCGCGTCCGGTTCAGCCTGTTCATCAGAATCTTCCACGGATTGTTCAGGGGTCAATATTTCGTGCGGCAGGGCACCGGCAGGGTGTATCTCCTGGTATGGTGCGTCCTTATCCTTCAGCTCTTCCTGAAAGCTTTCCTTAAGGGTGGAGGCGGCCTTTTTCAGCTCAATGAGTTGTTTTGCCACAGTCTTTGCCAGCTCCGGCAGCTTTTCCGGTCCGACGACAATAAGGGCGACCGCCATTATCAAAATTAATTCTGGTAATCCTATTCCGAACATAAGGGATTCTTTGGAAACTGGTTGGGAGGTATTTCCTTTCCGCAAGTCTGTCTTGGGGGCAATCTACGTTATTTAAAATATGGTGTCAAGCAGGATGGCTGATTGACTTTTCATGATGCTTTGACTATGGTTGCAAAGATATACATGACAGGGGCACTGAATATTCCTTCCGTTATTACAAGCACAATTTTGATTAACTCACAAAAAATGGGGAAAGCAGTTAACGTGCCATGTAATTTCAACTAGTTACAACGTAATACATCGATGAACTGGCAACAACTCCTTAAAAAATTCCGGCTGGTCTTATCGCCTGTGTCATCGCAAGGAATTAAGGTGGTCAACGCGTCCGCGTAGCAGACAATTCGTATTTTTTACGATTTCATCAATTTTTTGAGATATTAGGAGTACACAATAATGGCAAATGTTGTGGTGGTGGGCACCCAGTGGGGTGACGAGGGCAAGGGCAAGGTCGTTGACCTTCTCACCCGATACGCTGATTACATAGTCAGATTCCAGGGCGGTAATAATGCCGGTCATACTCTGGTAGTGGACGGCAAGCAATATATCTTTCACATCATTCCCTCAGGCATCCTGTACGAAAACAAAAAATGTCTTATCGGCAATGGCGTCATCATCGATCCGGCTGTTCTGCTCCATGAGATGCAGGAACTCGCTGACAACGGTCTGCCGGTTACCCCGGACCGATTGATGATCAGTGAAAGGGCCCATTTAATTATGCCGTATCACAACAAACTAGATCTGAGTTCTGAGGCGGCAAAAAAACAAGGCGCTAAAATCGGCACTACAGGTCGTGGCATTGGACCGTGCTATGGTGATAAAATCTCCCGCAAAGGCATTAAAATAGGGGAGTTACTTGATGACGCGCTTTTCAAAGAAAAGCTCAACTATAATATAGAGGAAAAAAACTTCCTCCTTACCCAAAAATTCAACTCCGAACCAGTCTTATTTGATAAAATTTACAGGCAATTTCAAGAATTTGGAGAACAGCTGGCCCCATATATCGGGAACGTTTCCGTGGAGCTTGATCATGCCAGAAAGAATGAAAAACATATCCTTTTTGAGGGCGCCCAAGGAACCCAACTTGACATTGACCACGGCACCTATCCCTTTGTAACCTCATCCAATACTGTAGCGGGCAATGCCTGTACCGGCTCCGGCTTCGGGCCCTCCCATATAAACTGCGTGATCGGCATCCTTAAGGCATACACCACCAGAGTTGGCGAGGGCCCCTTTCCCTCTGAATTGTTTGATGAAGTCGGTGATTCCCTCCAGAAAAAGGGCGGGGAGTTCGGTGCCACAACCGGCCGCAAAAGACGCTGTGGTTGGCTCGATGCAGTTGTTGCCAATGAGGCGGTCCGCATCAATGGCATTAACGGCCTGGCCATCACCAAGCTCGATGTCCTGAGCGGCCAGCCCCAATTGAAAATCGCCACCAGTTATGATGAAGGCGGGCATCGCTTCACAGCTATGCCCGGCAATATCAAAAAGGTTGCAAGCCTTAAACCGGTTTATGAAGATATGGTTGGTTGGAGTGAAGAAATCCGTGATGTAAAAAGTGTTGACGATTTGCCGGCGAGCGCCCGTGCCTATGTGAAAAGGATAGAGGAAATTACTGAGACCCCAGCCTTTATCCTTTCGGTGGGACCGGGAAGGGATGAGACCCTCCTCCTGCAAAACCCGTTTGCGGGGAAATAAAGAATAACAAGATGTTTAGGCAAAAAAATGCTGATAACTCTGAAAAAATGGTTTACTATCCAAAATATTTTTTCATGCATGAAGGATAAACTTTTAACTTTTCGAAATTTTTATGATGTCCACATCGGATGACCTGCTCAATGAACTGAAAATCAAAGAGGCTGCCAATTGCCTTAAGACCCTGGCTCACGAATCACGTCTTAAGGTGATGTGCGCCCTGGTCGATAGTGAAAAAAATGTGCAGCAGCTCATGGCCATCACCGGTTCCAGCCAGTCCAATCTTTCTCAACATCTTGCCAAGATGCGGAGCATGGGGCTGCTCGATTCAAGACGAGCAGCCAACCAGATTTTCTATAACATAAAAAACCGTAAAACCCTTGAGATCCTTCAGGCCCTCCGCTCCATTTTCGGTTGCGATCAAACACCTGAATAGCCTGCAGTAAAAGCTACTACACCAAAATACTAGAACTTCCTCCCAACACGTAAGCGATCACAGGGTGATCAGTTTATCGGCTCACTACAGTGGCACCGTCAAAAACATCGGCCATATCAGCTGCTATTTGTACCATCATGTTCAATACTGCCGGGCCGCCTGGATTCCTCCTGATCGGTGGAGGAGAAAATGATTCACGCAACCGCCCCACTACACTGACATCAGGATAATCCATGGGCTGATCCATGGTCTGATCCATATACCAGACAGTATTCCCTGTATGGGTATTGAGCATCCGCACGGACACATCCACCTTGGCGCCCCCCATCTCTGTGCCGGCAATGGCATAATTTACCGAACCTGCCAAGACAAGATCCACTCCTGCCATTTTCCCGTCGGCCAAAGCAGATTCCAGATCGGCATAGGGATTGTCTAAAAGCCGCACAACCTTAAACGCCTGTTTGCCGAGAAGAACATCCTTAAACAGGGCGGCAACGCGCAAGTCTTCACCTTGAACTGTATTCAAAGGCATATGGAAAGGCAGAATCCCGACAACAGCCTCATGATAGAGATTCCTGCCAGGATGAATATATACGACTGGCGCCCCTTTCAAGGCTGCAGGCCCGGCATACCTTGTTTGGGAAGTCACCGCTGAACAGCTGGTAAATAACAAACCTAGGAGTACCAAATAAAAATAACGCATCTTTTTACCTATCTTTGATGAAATCGTAAATAATACGATTTGTCTGTTACGCGGACGCGTTGACCGCCTTTATTTCTTGCGATGAAACGGGCGATAACTACAGCCGGGATTTCTTACAAGGTAATTGCCAGTTCATCGATGTATTACGTTGTAACTAGTTCAAACTACATGGCACGTTAACTGCTTTCCCGGCTTTTTGCGAGTGTGTCATCTTTCATATGCGGAAAGACGCACATCCTCTTTAAAATCAAAGGAGCCGGCGAGGAGGTCGTCTATATTGTTGCTCCTTTGAATTTCAAGCCCGGCGACAGAAATTACTTCCTGGCTTCCGGCATCAATCATCTTCAGATTAATTATTACCGTCTGGGTGGTCAGGGAATAGGTGCCGGCGATCACCGCCTCCGCTTCATGCTGTTTTGCAATAAGACCGGCATCTCTAGTGAGCATGAGCTCTCCGGTATTGTTTTTAATGAGCAAATCAGATGACTTTCTGACATCTATTACGCTAAAACCATTACTGAAAAGCCTGGTAGACAGGGATTCCGTCAAGGTGCGGCCAAAACGTGAAGTCTTATAAAGATCATCGATAGTAACAACAGTGGTCATAATCAACCGCTTGTGCTTATTTAGCGGCCTGCTCATATTTGTTGCCAGCTGCAAGGCAAGCTCCTCGCCTATGCCAAAAAAATCAGGCGTAATAACTGAAATTGTGCCCCCTGGTCTTGGTCCCAGAATGGAACAAGAAGACAAAAAAATGATTGAGATGACTAAAAGAGCCCCCAAAATATGGTGTTTACAAAACCGGTCAATTCTAAACATCTGGTCCACGCCCCATTTCAAATTTATTACAACCCTAATCCTGTACCACTCTGACATTTACCGTGCTGCCCGGTCCGACCGGAGCAGGCATACTTTCATCAGCAAGCATTGCCCAGGTGACCGAATCAAGCTCAAAAACCAGACTTGCCGTAGACAGAACCATTCCGTCCCTATTCCGCAGAACCCTGGCATTAATGAATATCCTGCCATCTGCCGAGGAATACGTGCCAACGATCATGGCATGGGAAGCATGGACGAAATCAAGCTCATCCATGTCCCGGGAGAGTCCATACTCACCAAATCCCTTACTCATCATGATGCTTGGTGTTTTCCTGATTTCAAGGACGTCAACGCCGACCCGCTGGAGTTCGGTGACTAACTGTTCACTCATATAACGGCCAAGAGAAGATGTCCTATACAAATTATTCAGATTGACAAAGGTGTTAACCGTGACCACATACTCGTCGTTAATTTCCTCTTTGGCGTTTTCCAGGAGTTGCCGTACGAGGTCCTGGACTTTCTCCCGTAACATTTCTCCTCGATCTTGAGGGATGCCGGCTTCGGCTTCTTTGGATAGGCTTCGCTGTTTAATCGCTTCGGATACCGGGTTAAAGACTACGCCGCTGCCGGAGGCCGGAGGGAAAACTCTGCTGGTTCGAAAAACATAGTCAGGGGGCATGCTATGGGGATAATTAAAAAAATACTTTCGACATACTGGAAAGTCCTTGCCTTTGGGCGCTTCCATTCCTGCGGCATCAGAGCACATGATGAAAATCGTCATCGCAATAAAAGGTAAATAACGCAGCATGGCATCTTTCTCCCTAATCATGAGTTATGGATTAAAATTGTATTCGGAATAGCGAGCCTGCAGATTCTTCCAGGAGGGCCCATAGATCTTTTCGAGCTGGTGGTGCCTTTCCTTCTTCGCTGCAGGGTAGACCACCTCCACAGTAGATTTGTGCCCTAATTTCGGAGAAGCCAAAGAACTGATTGACCCTGAGCAGCCAGACAATAAAAAAAATAACACCAAAGCAATTGTCAAGCATCTCAAGGGAATAATAGATTCTCTTCCGTCAAAGTTACTATGCTGCATCGTCAACTTTCCAACACCGGTTGTTTTTATTGAGGTATCTTTTTGAACTTTTGTTTACAGAGGGAATAATTTTCCTTAAAAGACTTTTTTTCCCAATACATAACAAACACGGGAAAACTCTTATGCCTTCCTTTGCCAGTGGATCTTCTCAAAAAAAGGCAACTGGTCGAGAGTTATTTACCCATTGTGGCTTAGAAAAATGCATTTTCCGTGCCATCCAATATATAAAGCCTATAAATATGCGTGGGTCTTTCCAAAACCTGCTTCCGGAAAAAAGAATTGCCAAACTGTAAAAAAGAATTATACTTGTATAGTTTAACCTTAACAAATAGATAGCCGCGCATTATTTTACAATTGCTAGGAGGATTACAATAAAACATGGCACGCATAACTGTTGAAGATTGTCTGTCCCAGATCGGCAATGAAAATCGTTTTAGACTCATACATCTTGCGGTGGAGCGTTTAAAACAACATAGAGAGGGACAGGAATTTGTTGTAAAGGGCAAGAACAAAGAAATTGTCATGACCTTACGTGAAATAGCCGCAGGAAAAGTTCGTTTTGACAACATTCAGGAGCTTGTCTTAGAAAAAGAGGAACCCATAGAAACTGCTGAATTAGAGGAAAACGCTGATAAAGTAGCATAAATCTCTCAATAGCAAGATTCGGTATTGCATTATGGATAATGATTTTTACGAGTTCCTTGGTGTTTCGCAGGACGCCTCCCAAAGTGAAATTAAAAAGGCCTATCGCCAACTGGCCATGAAATATCACCCGGACCGCAACCCGGGTGATAATGAGGCGGAGGAAAAATTCAAGGCGGCGGCCGAGGCATATGAAATCCTCGGCGATCCGGAAAAACGGTCTATTTATGACCGCTACGGTATTGATGGCATCCGTAACAGCGGCTATAGAGGCCCCGGCAATTTCGATGACATTTTTTCAAGTTTCAGTGATATCTTTAGCGATTTCTTCGGTTTTGGCGGTCCCTCGGGGGGAAGGCGCAGAAATTCAGGGCCTGCCCAGGGCAATGATCTACGCTATGATCTTTCAATTTCCTTTATGGACGCGGTTCACGGTGTCGAAAAAGTTATCGAGCTTAGCAAACGAGAAACCTGCTGGACATGTGAAGGCACAGGACTCCGGCCCGGTTGCCAGAAACAAACCTGTACCACCTGTCATGGTCAGGGCCAGGTAATTCGGAACCAGGGGCCTTTTAGGCTGAGCACCACCTGTCCGAACTGTCGAGGAGAAGGGGAAATCATCACCGATCCGTGTAATGATTGCAATGGCGCCGGCCTGATTGCCAAGCCCAAAAAAGTTTCTCTCAAAATTCCTGCCGGGGTTGACACCGGAGCAAAAATGCTGCTGCGCAATGAGGGCGAAGGGGGCCGAAGAGGAGGTCCATCCGGAGATCTCTATGTTGTCATTCATGTTGAACCCCATGAATTATTCGAAAGGCATGAATACGATATTTACTGTGAACTGCCTATTTCCATTGCTCAGGCAGCCCTCGGCGATAAAATTGAAGTTCCCACTGTTCACGGCAAGGCAACATTAAAAATTCCTAAAGGAACCCAGTCCGGCAGCAGATTTACGCTGAAATCCGAAGGCGTTCCTCAATTGCGGGGAAGCGGCAGAGGCAATATGATTGTTGAAGCCAAGGTTGTCACGCCCACCAACCTCACAGAAAAACAAAAAGATTTGCTGAAGGAGTTCCAGGCTATCGAGAAGGAAAAGGGGGACAGCGAAGAAGAGGGCTTTTTTAAAAAAATTTTTCATTTTTCAGCCTAGGTTAGCCTGACACTTGGCCGTCATATCAATATGGCCATAAAGGCCTGCCCCTTTATTTAGGAGTGGATACGTGGGCAAAACTGCTTCCCCTACAAGTAAATTTACGCACTTTGACAAAGCCGGCAATGCATGCATGGTTGATATCGGAGACAAACGGGAAACTGCAAGAGAAGCGATGGCTGCCGGCTCAATTTCCATGTCTCCCAAGTGCTATGAAATGGTCCGCACCGGCACCTGCAGCAAAGGAGACGTGCTTGGTGTTGCCAGGATTGCCGGGATAATGGCAGCAAAACGGGTTGATGAACTAATTCCCTTGACCCACCAACTCAACCTGAATAAAGTGGAACTCGCTTTTACTTTTGACGATCCGGGAAACTCCGTTGAAATAGTAGCAAAAGCAAGTGTGACCGGCAAAACGGGTGTGGAAATGGAGGCACTCACCGCCGTCTCCATCGCTGCACTTACCATATATGATATGTGTAAATCTCTTGACAAAAGTATGATGATAAACAATATTCGTCTTCTTTCAAAATCCGGTGGAAAAAGTGGCGACTATCAAAGACAGGAATGACCGCAGGTCATCGGTTACTTGGTAAACCGATAACGCATGGCGTAGTGGCCATAAAAAATTTGATTTTGTGTGCAGGACCTGGATCGAAAACGACTTTTTTACAGACTGATACTAATTGACTATACCTATTTTGCCTTGTGTTGCATAATAGACAAAACCGTAAGTTTGGAGAACGATACAATGGATAGCGAACAACTTGCATATTTCAAGAAAAAACTTGATGAAATGGGCAAAGAACTCCTGAGTGAAGCTGAAAAAACTATCTCTGAAATGACTGATTCAAATGACAACTATCCCGACCCAACAGACCGTGCTGCTGCGGAATCAGACAGAAATTTCGAACTCCGAATCAGAGACAGAGAAAGAAAGCTTCTAGCAAAAGTCAAAGCTGCCCTTGAACGCGTGGAAGAAGGTTCCTATGGCATTTGCGATGAATGCGGTGAAGACATCTCTGTTAAACGCCTGGAAGCAAGACCTGTAACCACACTTTGTATTGAGTGTAAGACCAAACAGGAAGATTACGAAAAAGCTCAGGGCAATATGTAAGCGGGATCATTATGCCGGAACTCCGAAAAGATCCGATTCTTGGGCGATGGATAATCATTTCAACTGAGCGTGGTAAAAGACCGACAGATTTCATTGTTGAAAAAAACCGCATTAAAGGTGGATTTTGCCCATTGTGCCCGGGAAATGAGAACACCACACCGCCGGAGGTCTTAAGTTATGGCCAAAAGGTTCCTGCCCCCAATACTCCCGGCTGGTCGCTGAGGGCCGTCCCCAACAAATACCCTGCCCTTGTTATTGAGGGAGACCTTGGTAAAGTGGGTGAAGGCCTCTATGACAAAATGAACGGCATAGGAGCTCACGAAGTCATTATCGAGACTCCCGACCATAATGAATCGTTTACCCACCTGCCTCCCGACAGAATGATTCAGGTGTTCTGGGCTTTTAGGGACAGGATAACTGATCTCAGTCACGATCCCAGGTTCCGCTACGTCATGGTTTTTAAAAACTACGGCGCCGCTGCCGGTGCATCCCTTGAACACTCGCACTCCCAGCTCGTTGCTCTGCCGATCCTGCCGCGTATGATAGTGTCTGAACTCGACGGCAGCCTCTCGTATTACAAATATAAGGAACGTTGTATATTCTGTGATATCATCCGGCAGGAAATCTCACAATCCGTTCGGGTGGTCTGCGAAAACGATGAATTCATTGCCATATCACCTTGGGCCCCAAGATCTCCTTTTGAAATGTGGGTACTTCCTAAAACCCATTCTTCATCGTATACTTCCCTTGGTGAAAAATCTTTCCCACGACTGACCGATATCTTTTCCGAATGTTTGCAGCGATTGGATAAATGTATTCCCAATGTGCCGTATAATTTTGTCTTGCATACTTCTCCTTTGCGGTCCCAGCCTCTAGAACATTTTCACTGGCATTTTGAAATTATGCCCAAGCTAACCATGGTGGCCGGGTTTGAATGGGGATCAGGATTTTATATCAATCCCGTCCCTCCTGAAGATTCCGCAAAATACCTGAGAGAGGTTAAATTATAGTTATCGGTGAAATATTTTTGGTCAGCGAGTTACCGGACTTCCTGACCTGCCGCATATAAAGAGGTTGCAGCCATGAAGAAAAAAATCTTACTAGTTGATGATGAAGACTCCATCCATTTGCTCTATCGTGAAGAATTTGAAGAGGAAGGCTACGAAGTCCATTCCGCCTTGTCAGGTGAAGAAGCTCTTGACAAGCTTAAAATAATTGCACCGGACCTGGTGATTCTTGATATCAACATGCCAAACATGAACGGCATTGAAGCATTGCGCAAGATGAAGGAAATAAATCCCAACCTGCCGGTCATTCTCAGTTCAGCCTATCAGGAATTCAAACAGGATTTAGCATCATGGGCATCTGACGATTACATCGTCAAATCTTCCAACCTGGACGAACTCAAGGAAGCAGTCAAGCGCCTCATGCCTTAGAAGATTGCCTATTACGTATTATAGGATGAGCGCAAATACGACACCTTGTTGTACCAAGAGCTTCTTTGTGGAAACCGCACGATTTCAACAAGCAACTATGTTTCTCCTTTGCCCCTTTCACCCCAACTACCATACCCCTTAGCGCCAGGATCATGAAAGATATTCAAAGCGAGCGAGATCATCGCAGGATTAACATCAAAAAGGTTGGAGTGAAAAATATCTCCTACCCTGTTACGGTCCGCGACAAATCAAAAAAATTACAAAAGACCATTGCGACCGTCAATATGTATGTTAATCTGCCTCACCAATTCAAGGGTACACATATGAGCCGCTTCATTGAAATACTGAACCAGTTTCACGGCGACATTAATATGAAGAGCTTTCACCGTATCCTGGAAGAGATGAAACGGAAACTTCAAGCTCAAGAAGCACACATGGAAATAGAATTTCCCTATTTTCTAAAAAAACATACGAAAGAGGGAAGCTCCATAGGTGTTGGTGAATATCTCTGCAAAATGCATGGTTCCCTGACGAAAAAAGATGACCTGATTCTTACCGTCCAAGTGCCCATCTCCTCGCCTACACCTTCCCAGATCGTCAACGGCATGCCTCGATCTTTAGGGCACTGGGGAGTTGCCACTATCAGCTTGCGTTTTAAACAGTTTTTCTGGATGGAAGACATAATTCAAATGGTTGAGGATGTGACCTCCCATCAATTGCCCTGGACGAAACAGGACAATCATGAGGACAACCGCCTCACGGTGGAGGCACTTGCCAAGGCCCTGGGCCGGAAGCTGTCGACTCATTTAGATATCAGGTGGTTTTCGCTGACTGTGGAGAACCTTTCAGAAGGGTTTAATACATTTGCCTCTCTTGAATGGCCGGAATATGGTAATAACGGAGCCATGACCCACTAGTTGCTGCAGTAATACAAAGCGCCAGCAAGGCTTCCTGAACAGATGCCCCTTGTTACAGAAAGGAAAGGTATAACCCTTAACAAAGAAAATAAGCGGCTATGCAGAACGAACTTTTACTAGAAATCGGCACCGAAGAAATCCCTGCCGGATTTCTCGTGCCGGCCATGCACAGCATGGAACAGGCACTGGCTGGTAAGTTACGCAACCTCAACTTGGCTTATGAGCAAATCCGCGTGGCCGCGACCCCAAGGCGGCTGGCCATCTGGGTCAACGGATTGATTGACCGCCAGCAGGACAGGGAGGAGGAAATTCTCGGTCCGCCCAAAAAATTTGCCTATGACCAGGATAACCAGCCCACCAAAGCAGCGGCAGGATTTGCCAGATCCCAGAATGTTCCTATTGAAGACCTCACCATAGTTTCCACCCCTAAAGGTGACTATCTGGGGATCACAAAAAAACTGGCAGGAAAGAAAACGGAAATACTACTCCAGACCGTATTACCCCAAATTATCCAGGAACTTTCCTTTCCAAAATCCATGCGCTGGGGATCGGGAAAAATATCCTTTGCCCGTCCTATTCAATGGCTGCTCGCCCTTTACAATGGAAAAGTTATCCCCTTCCAATTCGCTAATCTGACAAGTGCTGACACCTCAAAAGGACATAGGTTCATGGCTGATCAGACCATTGCCGTCAAGAATGCAGAGGATTATGTCAAAGCCCTCAGAAAAGCCCATGTACTTGTCGAACCGGAAGAACGAAAGCAAAAGGTGATCGAAGAAATCAACCGGGCGGCCCGCCAGGCAGGAGGAAACATCCTCCAAGATGAAGAGCTGGTGGATACCGTTGCCAATCTGGTGGAAGAGCCTCATGCTGTCTGTGGCTCATTTGAGGAGCGATTCCTGAAGCTCCCCAAAGACGTACTTATTACTGCAATGCGTGAACATCAGAAATACTTTGTTGTTGTGGATGAAAGCAATAACCTACTGCCTTATTTTATTGCAGTAAACAATACCAGGGTAGAAGATGCCGAAATGGCTGCAGCGGGCCACCAGCGTGTTTTACGGGCAAGACTTGAAGACGCTTTGTTCTTTTTTAAAGAAGACCAAAGCCGCACCCTTGCAGATCGACACAAGGACCTTTCAGGCATCATTTTCCAAGCAAAGCTTGGCACCCTTGCCGAAAAATCGGATCGTATCGCAACGCTGGCCGGCAAGCTGGCAGGAACGGTTTCTCCTGAACTGGCCGACATAACGAAGCGGGCAGCCTTTTTAGCAAAAACTGATCTGCTCACCGCCATGGTAAATGAGTTTCCTTCCCTGCAGGGGACCATGGGGCATGATTACGCTCTCTTGGACGGTGAAGACCAGAATGTCGCCACCGCAATCACAGAACACTATATGCCGGTTAGGGCAGGAGGCGATCTGCCGGTGACGATTCCCGGAGCACTTGTAAGTTTGGCAGACCGTCTGGATACCATTGCCGGCTGTTTCGGCATCGGACAACTACCGACCGGAACCACCGACCCTTATGGCTTAAGAAGGCTTGCCTTGGGGCTGCTTCATATTATCTCGGACAAAGGCTTTTCGCTCTCCCTCAGCCAATGGCTCAGAGAAGCCCTTGTCCTTTATGATGATAAACTTACAGAGGATCATGATGTTGCCGCCCAGAACATCATGGAATTCTTCAAAGGCCGCTATGTTAATGACCAGATTGCCCGGGGTATTCCTCTTGAAGCCTTAGAAGCGGTGACCTCGGTCTCTTTTGATGATATACAAGACTGCAGCTTAAGGGTTAGCGCCCTGGTGGCAATTAGCGGACAGAAAGAATTTAGCAAACTCGCCGGCGCCTTCAAAAGGGTGATGAACATAATTAAAGATCATCAGGAGAGCAGCATCAATGAAACTCTGCTTGCAGAACCCGCTGAAAAAGTTCTGTACCAAACCCTGCAAGCAGTGCAAGAATCCTCTGCGCCGTTTCTTACTGATCAAAATTACCTAGAAGCAATGGGGGAGATACTGAAGATGAAAGAACCGGTGGATACATTCTTTGATGAGGTTCTTGTCATGGAAGATGACCCTAAGATCCGGGAAAACCGGCTGTCCCTATTAAGATCCATTGCCCGGTTGTTTTTGAAAGTGGGGGACTTTTCAAAAATGTATACCCTTACTCCAAGTAATCAAGGCTCTTGATCGCGGCCAAGGCCTCACTGTACATGGGCGGCAGGTTGTCTATATCAAGACCTAGCTTTTGTGCCAACTGGAATGCTGTTTTCCAGGAGCCGCTTTCATAAGCGCGGATAAGATAGAGAGCGCCCATGAGCTGCCCCGGATTGTTGCCAAGCAAAGCGTCGGATATTTCCTGGGCAAGGTTTAAGTCAGGGAGAATTTCCGCCATGGATTTGTCCAGTATGGCATCCAATAGAGAAAACATCCCGGCAGTATAGTATCTCTGTATGTCTTTTGTTGTGCCGGTTAAATGTTTGGCAATCAGGCTGCAGAATTCCGCCCGTAGCATGGAGGTCCTGATGAGTTCCACCGGTTTATCTTCCGCCAGGTAGGCAACCATGACCAGGGCCAGCCACTTCCTGAGATCCACTTCGCCGATCATTGCCACGGCGCTCTGCAGCGACTGAATCTCCTGGCGCCGGCCAAAATAGGCTGAGTTCACGTATTTCAACAGTTTATACGATATGGAGACATCCTGGGAAACGAGCTTGGCAAGCTTGTGGAAATCGTAATTCTCGTCCTGGAGAAGCCGCAATATCTGGAGATACTGGAGCTTTGATCCAGGGATATCCTTACCCGCAACAATTTTTGGCTTTTTGAAAAAATATCCCTGGAAGTAGTGAAAGCCCATTTCCCTGGTGGCTTCAAACTCGTCAATGGTCTCGATCTTCTCTGCCAGAAGCTTAACATTATATGTTGAAAGGATTTTCACCTGCCTCTCCGTCTCCTCCAGCCCAATGGCCCGGACATCAATCTTTATGATGTCCACCAGGGAAAGGAGCGGTTCAACTTCAAGTTTGTACACAAAATCGTCCAAGGCTAGGACATAGCCCTGACTTTGTAAAAACTTACAGGCCTCCACCACCTCTCTGGTCACAATCACATCTTCCAGCACTTCAACAACGGTGATTTCCTTTGGAAAAAGGGCTGGATATTCCCTGCACAGCATATCACCGGTAAAGTTGATAAACGCCTTCTTACCCTCGGTTATTTCCCTAATGCCGATGAGCAAAAAACTATTGGTAATGACCTTGGAACTTGCAACGGTGCCTTCAATAGTAGGATCAAAGAAATTGGCCAGGCTGGACCGGAAGAGGAGCTCATATCCATATACCTTCTGGTTTCTACGAAAAATGGGCTGCCGGGCAATGAAAATATTGTTATGCGGGATTTCTTCTTCGCTTCCCTGCTGCTCAGCTTCTCGTATTTCTACCATGCGCTTGCCATTTTCCGATCACACCCAATGCGGCTTGTGATTTAGCCATAACGTATAAGAATAATTCTTAAAAATTATAGCAAATAAATACTGTTAAGTGAAATCGTTTTTACAATTTCAGAAGCTGATCGGCCATGGATGGCAACACACAGGTGTATAAAAAAGACAAATACCACGCAGAACAGATGGATCCCAGTTTTTTTCAGGAGAGGTGCGGTCGCTTCTTCAGGCAGTATCAGAACAGGGATGAACGATCCCCAACCGCAGCATTTCCTGGACAACTTCGGCAAGGGGCAATCCGACCACATTTGTATACGAACCACTTATTTTTTCCACCAGAAATCCACCCTGCCCCTGGATGCCGTAGCTGCCTGCCTTGTCATGAAATTCTCCTGTTGCCAGATAGGCATCACAGATCTTCTCAGATAATTCAATAAATGTAACTTCTGTTTTCACCGTTCGGCTCAACACAGATTCTCCATGACGGCTCATACAAAATCCTGTCCATACTTCATGGTATCTTCCAGACAGGTCCATAAGCATTCTTCTGGCATGATCGATATCTGCGGGTTTCCCCAGAATTTCATCTTCCACAACGACAGCGGTATCAGCGCCGAGAACCCAGGCGCCAGGATATTGTGATGATACTGCCAGACTCTTTGCTGCAGCTATCCGCCGGACATATTCAGCGGGACTATCACCTGATTGTATTTGTTCATCGACTTCTGCATGGATTATGTCAAAATTGATCCCGATGTTTTTCAGCATTTCCTGACGCCTCGGAGAGGCAGAAGCGAGCACCAGATTTCCGACAGTTTTAAAAAGCATTTTTTTTCCTTACAGGAAAAAGATTAGGCCCGCACGGCATAGCCGCCGTCCACAACTATGGTCTGACCGGTGATCATGTTGGAAAGTTCGCTGCAGAGAAAAAGGGCCACATCCGCGACATCTTCCGGGGTGGTCAACCTGCCGAGCGGCGTCCTTGCCAGGGCGGCATCTAGTATCTGTTGACGATTCGGAAACTTCTTCAGTGCTTCCGTATCAACAGCGCCGGCGCTGATGGTGTTGATGTTAACCCCTAAGGGCCCGAGTTCAACGGCCAGATGCCGTACCAAGGATTCCAGGGCTGCCTTTGATGCGCCCACTGCCGTATAATTCTCAATGGCCCTCACTGCCCCAAGGCTCGATACCGCCATTATCCGCCCTCCCTTCGCCATGAGCGGAACGGCTTGTTGTGACAAGGTCAAAAGAGCGCGGGCATTAATATCCATGGCCCAGTTCCAATGTCTGCCGCTTAATTCGAGAACCGGTTTGAGAACACCGGAGGCGGCATTGCTGATGAGTATGTCAAGGCGGCCGAACTCCTCTTTAATTTTTGATACCATCCCTTGGACGTCTTCATCATTGGCCACGTTGGCTTTGACCACAAGGCATTTAACACCTTTCTCCTCAATGAGTTCTGCCGTCTCTGCAGCATCCCGCCGGTGTCGGATATAATTGACCACCAGGTCAACACCGTTTTCCGCCAGTTTTACGGCAATGGCTCTGCCGATTCCCCGTGAACTTCCTGTCACCAACGCCACTTTTCCATGCAGGTGAAACATGTGTATTCTCCTTATTGTTATGATATGGATGACACTATTCTCTTAACACCGCCGGTCAACAAGCGCCATGGGTGGAAACTTATGGGTTTCAGTTGTCCCGGAAGTCTGAAACCGTCGGCTTGTACATCTTCGATTCTACCTAAAGGATATGAGATGTTTTTGGCCAAAACCCCCGGCAGATTGCGGCGGCGGCTTTCACGCCAGAGGGGAAGCATTTCAGGCTCAATCCCGGTTATTGCCATAATGGCCGTATCCACCGCAACCGGATTGGTAGAACCGGCTATTACTCCCAGAGCATGGGGTATTCCATGGATCGGTCCAGTGGACTGCATGGCAACCACACCATCGACCAAGGAAAAACCGTCAGGCAATACCTCCAAAAGATCGATGAGCAACGCTTCAAATGCGTTGCCCACATCACCGAAACGGCTGTGTATCAAAGGCTTACGCATACCTACCACGGTGCCGAAATAATTTTTTATTGCCATGGTCATCCCCAACTGGACATGCGTTTTAATTTTTGGCAGGCTGACCAGCACATCGCAGTCTAAAGCAGCCGTTGCTATGCCGACCTGTATGGAGCTTGCCAGCCTTACCCTTCTTGGCTCAGAAAAATCAACAATCTGTACCGGTAATCCTGCAAGGGCCTCGGTTAGTCCTATGGCAACCATGACCTTGCGGGCCGAACCAAAGGCTGGTGAATCACCTACCATTACCTTGGCGCCCTGATCAACAAACCATTCGGCTGCAGCTGCAACAAATTCCGGATGGGTGCAGGCAAGCCCATCGTGCCCCTTGCCGCTAATCAGGTTCGGCTTCAACAGAACCTGACTGGACCTGGCGACTGTAAAGGAGGATGCCTGGCAGATTCTATTGATATGTGCTTTGATTACAGAACGATCGTAGCGCTTACAGGACAGCAACGCTACGCTCAGGGATTCAATTTTCATTGCCGTTGTTTTATCCCGAACTTGAGCTGGATATATATTCGTCGATGCAAATTCTGCAGAAAGCCCTACTGCAGCAAAATAACGAGCATTACGCCCCTTTTGCCCAGTTCAGAAGGCTTCCCGCCAGGAGAATCTCTCGGTGGCGTGCTGAAATATCTATCCTTGCCTGAATCTCTCTAGGGCCCACTCTGATTGCCAGCGTTTCCGCTCCTTGTTCAAGGGCCTTTCGGATCCCTGGAATTTCCACCTCTTCGTCCTGCTGGATTTTATCGTAATCTGCAGGATCAGCAAAGGCCAACGGTACGATACCGAAATTTATCAGATTGGCTTTATGGATGCGGGCAAAACTCTTAACAAGTTTTATGCGCACCCCAAGATAGCGGGGCGCCAAGGCGGCATGTTCCCTGGAAGACCCTTGCCCATAATTGTCACCGCCAACTATCATACCATTTGCTTCCGAGTGGGCACGCTTGACAAAGTCTCCATCAATTGAAGCAAAGACATATTCACTGATGGCGGGGATATTACTCCTGAGCGGCAAAATCTTTGCACCAGCAGGCATGATATGGTCGGTGGTTATATTATCTTCAACTTTCAGCAGCACCCTGCCTTGCCATGTTTCAGGCAACGGTTCGAAATCGGGAAACGGCGCAATGTTTGGACCCCTGCTGATCTCAATCTCCTCACCGGCAGGTCGTGGCGCTTCAATGCGTTGATCGCCCGTCATATATTTTTCCGGCAGGCTGTAGGAAGGGAACTCGCCCAAATTACGGGGATCCGTGATTCTTCCGGTGATTGCCGAAGCAACGGCCACTTCCGGACTGCACAGATAGACCTGATCGTTTTGCGTGCCGCTACGGCCAGGGAAATTCCTTGGAAAAGTCCGCAATGAAATGGTATCGGTGGCAGGCGCCTGTCCCATGCCGATACAACCAAGACACCCGGCTTGATGCACTCTGGCACCAGCTCTAATCAGGCTGAGCATATCGCCCTGGGCCGTCAAATTTTCAAGGACCTGGCGGCTGCCCGGATTGACCTCAAAACTGACGTTTGGGTCAACTTCTTTACCGACAAGAACTTTAGCCACTACCATAAGATCGCGCAACGACGAGTTTGCGCATGAACCAACCAGTACCTGGGCCACGGGCCTGCCGGCAACCTCCTGCACCGTCACCACATTGTCGGGTGATGAGGGGCAGGCGATAAGCGGCTCCAAGGTGGACATATCTATCTCAATTACCTCATCGTACTCCGCACCCGCATCCGCCTGCAGTTCCAGCCAGCCGTTTTCCCGGCCCTGACTTACAAGGAATTGTTGGGTGTTCTCATCCGAGGGGAAAACCGAAGTGGTGGCACCCAGTTCAGCGCCGAAGTTGGTAATTGTCGCCCGGTCGGTTACCGAGAGCTCTTTTATGCCGGGGCCGAAATATTCCATGATATATCCGACCCCGCCTTTGACACTTAAACGGCGCAGCAGTTCAAGGATGACGTCACGAGCAGAGACCCAGGGCGACAGTTCGCCGGTCAACTTTACCCCGAATATTTTCGGCATTATCAGATAAAATGGTTTTCCGGCCATTGCCATGGCTACATCCAGGCCGCCGGCACCAATGGCAAGCATTCCCAGACCACCGCCTGTGGGAGTATGACTGTCCGATCCCAGCAAGGTCTTGCCGGAAAGACCAAACCGTTCCAAATGGATCTGATGGGAAATGCCGTTTCCGGGCGGCGAAAAATAGAGGCCGTATTTCCTGGCAATGGACTGCAAAAATCGGTGATCGTCAGCGTTTTTAAAGTCGGATTGCACCAGATTGTGGTCCACATAGCTTACAGATAGCTCCGTCTGCACGCGGGGAATCCCAATCGCCTCGAATTCAAGATAGGCCATGGTGCCCGTTGCATCCTGCGTCAATGTCTGGTCAATTCGTATGCCTATTTCCCGGCCTTTTATCATTTGACCCTCAACCAGATGGGCCGCCAATATTTTTTCCGTAACCGTTTTTGCCATTACATGAACTCCTCTAAAAACTATATCATTGATACTATGTTCAAATATTATTAGCAGACTTTCTGTTAAATTCTGGTGTTTTTACCATAAACTGCTGCACTTGTACATATCCCCAACAGGTAAACCTGCCTAGTATTTTGACGCTTACTCTTTTCGCAAGGTCAAAAAAGTGACTTTTTAATTATGTCATGATGAATTTACCTAGCCAATCAACATGCAATCTCTATTCAAAGCGACATAAAATCAGACAAATAAAGCCAAAAATCCCATGAGCTTCGTGCCTGGAACAATAATTGCAAATACCTTGCTTGAAATACTGGCCGAGTGTAAAAAAATTATTACTAGAGCCTCATTAGAGAGAAAATCGTTAATCAAAGCAAAGGAAATGAGCCATGGCTGAAGAATCCGATGGACCGCAAGAGGTAAGCGAAGGCAAACCTAAAAAATCCAAATTGCTTTTGTTTATCATCATTGGCGTTGCTGTTGCTTTGCTGGCTGGAGGAGGTTTTTTTGCATTTACCACGTTCTTTGCTTCCCAGCCCGCTATTGAGAATGATGACATGGGCCTAGAAAAAACCGCTCCAAAAAACAAAGCGGTTATCGGGGAAATGCTCGCCATGTCCCCATTTGTTGTCAACCTGGCTGATCCGAAAGGAAAACGATATCTCAAGGTGACCATTGAAGTCGAATTTGAAGAATTGGATGCCATTGAAAGAGCGCAAAAAGCCAAACCAAAATTACGAGACATGGTCATCATGATGTTAACCAGCCTCTCATTCGAAGATGTTATGACCCCGGAGGGAAAGGTCCGAATACGTGATGAACTCCTTGAACGTTTCAACCATACTCTAAAACCGGACCGCATCAGGAATATTTATTTTACTGAATTTGTCGTGCAGTAAAAAAAACTTCAACCCAGATCGCAGGAAATAATGGAACAGATTCTCAGCCAAGACGAAGTCGATGCCCTATTAAAGGGAATTTCAGGGGGAGACATAGAGGAACCGGAGGAAGCGGTTGAGACCTCGCCCCTCGATTATACCCCCTATGACTTTACCCGGCAGGAACGCATCGTTCAGGTCAAGATGCCTGCCATGGAAGTCATCAACGATGCCTTTTTGCGCTCGATCAGAACATCCCTTTCCAACGCTCTCAGAAAGATCATTGACATCACTTCCGTTCCCATGGAGTTAGAACGCTTTGGCGCTTTTGTCAGAACACTCCCTGTTCCGAGCAGCCTGCAGATCTTTAAGATGGACCCTTTCAGAGGCCATGCCCTGCTGGTTATGGAGCCCAAGCTGGTATTCGCCCTGGTTGAAAACTTCCTCGGCGGAACCGGTGCCAGAAGTGTACGCATCGAGGGAAGGGATTTTACTCCCATTGAACAGCGGCTTATCCTGCGTGTGGTTAACACCCTCCTGCATGATCTGGAAAGAGCCTGGAATTCGCTGCAGCCCATAAAAGTGCATTATATCCGCAGTGAGATCAACCCCCAATTCGCCAAAATATGCGAACCTGAAAACGTGGTATTAATCAACCGCTATGAATTGGATATGGGAAGGTCAATCGGCAGCATCACCACATGCATCCCTCTTGCCAACCTCGAATCAATCAAACATAAGCTCCTGTCCACCTTTCAACGGGAACAGAGTGAAGAAGATATTAGAATTAAGCAGGTTTTAGAAGAGAATATCCGCTCTTTTGAGACGGAAATCAAAGTTGAACTCGGGAAAACATCAATTCCGGCAAGCGATATTATGGGACTTGAGGTTGGAGATATTATCCAGCTTGATCAAAGAAAAGAAGACCTTATCCCGGCTTTTATCTCAGATAGACGTAAATATATGGGTGTTCCTGGAATACACAGAGGGAACAAGGCGTTCCTCATAAAAAGAAAAGTGCTCGATCCTGAAAGAGACTAAAGTGTCGTATCAAGAGTGAAATGGCGAAAGATTGCCCTAAAGGATTTCCTTCGGTCACGAAGTAATTTGACGTGCCAACAAGACGCGACTGAAGGAGCATAGCAGCGCTATGTGACTGAAGTCGCAACGCAGTCGGCGCGCCAAAGGACGAGCAAGATGCGTCAGTTGGCTCTTGACACGACACTAGCCAAAGGAACGCCGAAGAACAACCAAAAAAGGAGACGGAACTATGGCGGATGAGCCCAAGGAAGATGCTTGGAAAGAAGCCTCAGAGGACTCCGGAGCCGAAAACTCGGATGACGACTGGGCTGCGACTTTGCCGGAACAAGAATCCAGCGAAGATGGACCATCATCGCAACCGGCGGATTTTAAAGAGCTGGGTGATGGGACAACGGACAAGGAGGCTACCCGCAATCTTGATTTCCTGCTGGACATTCCTCTGGAAATCACGGTGGAACTTGGCCGCACCGACTTGATCATCAACAAGATGCTCCAACTTACCCAAGGATCGGTTGTAGAACTGGAAAAGGCGGCGGGTGAGCCGGTGGATATTTATGTGAACAAAAAACTGCTTGGCAAGGGAGAAGTGGTCGTGGTCAATGATCGTTTCGGCGTCCGAATCACCGAAATTATCAGCCGGGTCGACCGCATTAAGAACATAGGATGAAAAGAAAAGGCGCCCTTTCATATATGATGCCCCCCTCTGCTTTGAAAAAGGGCGGATTAAAAGGTGTGCTGCTTATTGCACCCCTGTGCCTCTTCCTCTTTTGCCTTGCTGTCGTCCAACCGGGTAAGGGCTGGACAGAGGAGATCCCTGAGGCTGCTACGCCCTATTCATTGTCTGTCCCGGCACCGAATCAGCTGCCGGACGAAACTGAAAACGCTTCACTCTTCCTGGCCATTCTTAAAGTAGTCGGGGCTCTCGGGGTTGTGATCGGGGTGATGCTTCTTGTTACCATTCTTATCAAAAAAACGGGCCTTGCCCGGGGCGGATTATCATCCGGCGTCCTTATCAATATCTTGGAGACACGCATGGTCGCCCCCAAAAAATATGTCGCGGTAATGAAAATAGCCGATGATTTTTTTGCCGTTGGCATCAGTGACCAGCACATTAACATGCTTTCACGGCTTGACAATGGCAGCAGCAAACTTATTGAGGCCTCGGAAAGCTTGCGAAACAACCAATCCCCTGTGTCTTCTTCCTTTTCAACCATGCTTACCAAGGCGGCCCGAAGCTCGAAACGGAAAAAAATTATGGACAATGGGAAATGAAGGCCGTTCATCAATTACATATAAAATTCAGCTCATTTTTTTTCATTATAAGAAAAGGTGCCTGCCTCATCATTACAGCGGCGTTGTTGATTGTATTCGCATGCACTTTCGCCCCAAAAACATGCGGCGCTGTGCCCTTACCAACCCTGCAGGTGGGTATTGATGAGGCACAATCTCCTGAGCAGGTTTCCGTGCTCATCCAGATTCTGCTTCTCTTCACAGTGTTGTCAATGGCACCTGCCATCCTGTTGATGATGACCTGCTTCACCCGCTTGATCGTCGCCTTTGCTTTTTTGAAGCAAGCGCTTGGTACCCAGCAGATGCCTCCCAACCAGGTTTTGATCGGCCTGGCCCTGTTTTTGACTTTTTTCATCATGATGCCTGTGTTCAAGCAAATGAATGATGCTGCAATCAAGCCATACATGGCTGAACAAATTTCTGCAGAAGAAGCCCTTTCTGCTAGTATCGAGCCTCTCCGCAATTTCATGTTCGCTCAGACCAGGGAAAAGGATCTCGCCCTTTTTCTTTCTCTGACCAAGCAATCCAAGCCCCAGAATAAAGAGGAAGTATCTACTGTTGCGCTGATCCCTGCCTTCATGATCAGTGAGTTGAAAACTGCCTTTCAAATCGGTTTTGTGCTTTTTCTTCCGTTCCTCATCATAGATATGGTTGTGGCCAGTGTTCTCCTGTCCATGGGGATGATGATGCTGCCGCCGGTAATGGTTTCCCTGCCTTTCAAGCTTCTGCTTTTCGTACTTGTTGATGGCTGGTATCTCATTGTCGGCTCCATGGTAAAAAGTTTTGGAGCGTAAATCATGACACCTGCAGAAGTTGTTACCCTTGGCCAAAATGCCATCTGGATGGCCATTCTCCTCGCTGCTCCACTATTGATAGTTGGAATGGTGGTCGGTATCCTCATCGCACTTTTCCAGGCCACCACCCAAATTCAGGAAATGACCTTGACCTTTGTCCCGAAGATTTTTGCGGTCATGCTGACCATGCTCTTTTTTTCGTCATGGATGATGGCCAAGATGATTGCCTACACAAAAGACCTCATCATTAACCTGCCAATGCTTATCAGATAAGAGGCCATGATAGAATCTTCACTGCTCAATTGGACATTGCAACAAGCCCTTTCGGTGATTGTCATCATGACCAGAGTCGGCCCTCTGATGTTCTTGATGCCTGTCCTGGGCTCAAGACGGATACCTCCACAGGTCAAAATTCTCTTTACCCTGATGACCGCGCTCATCCTTGCTCCGGTTGTTCCGGTTTCAACCTCTGATCTTCCCGGCACTGTTCTCGGCTATGTCCTTTTTGTTGCATCGGAAGTTGCTTTTGGCGGAATCTTGGCGATATTCGCGCGTTTTATTTTCGGCGCTGTTGAAACCGCCGGCCAAATGGTCGGGATCCAGATGGGTATCGGGGTGGCAGCCACCATGGATCCGGAGTTCGGCACCCAGATGCCTCTGCTGAGTCATTTCTGGAGCCTCCTGGCCACTCTCCTCTTTCTCTCCGTTAATGGTCACCATATTTTCATGAAAACCATGGTGGAAAGCTTTCACTGGGTATCGCCCGGAAAATTGCATCTTACCGAGGCAACATTCCAAGGCATGATCCAGGGTAGTGGACACATGTTCATTCTGGCGATTAAAATTATGGCCCCTGCCGGGGCAGCCCTTTTTTTCTCCCATGTAGCCATGGGAATAATTGCCAAGACCGTGCCGCAGATCCCGATACTGATAGTTGCTCTACCCCTGAACATTGCCGTGGGTCTCATATTCGTATTTCTGTCCCTTGGGTATTTTATCCCGATATTGTTGAAAAACTTTGACATGCTCGGCCGCATCCTGCCCAAGCTTAGTATGGGAATGGGAGTGTAAAATATGGCTGAAGAAACTTCCGGCCAGGAGAAAACTGAAAAGCCTACTACCAGAAGGCTTTCTGAGGCAAAGAAGAAAGGAGATGTGGCCAAGAGCCAGGAGATCCCTTCTGCAGCAGTGCTTCTGGCAAGCCTTTTGACCCTCTTTCTCACCGGACCCTATATGCTTAATCAATGTTACCGGCTATTATACCATTATCTTGGCGGGCTCCATACTACCGAAATCACCGTTGACACCATGAACAGCGTCACCATGGAAAGCATACAATTTATGGCCCTGTTAACAGGGCCGTTGATGATCGTTATTGTCATTGTTGCCATTTTTGCCAATGTTTCTCAATTCGGATTTATCTTCACCACGGAAAAAATCACCCCCAAGCTTTCCAAAATCGATCCAATTAAGGGCTTTGCCAACCTCTTTTCCAAGCAGATGCTGGCACAGACCGTCAAATCCATTGCCAAAATTCTTCTGATTGGCTTTGTCGCTTACAATGAAGTAAAAAAAGCGCTGCCTAGCATCATTCCGCTCATGGATCAAGAACCCTATCCTATCCTGGCTTTCATGGGAAAAACCGCCTTCTGGATTTTTCTGAAATCGGCCATAGTCATTGCACTTCTTGCGGCAGCAGACTTTGTGTTTCAACGCTGGCAATTTTTGGAAAAGATGAAAATGACCAAACAAGAAGTTAAAGAAGAGGCAAAACAAACTGAGGGTGATCCACTGGTCAGAGGTCGGATTCGTTCCATTCAAATGGAAATGGCACGACAAAGAATGATGGCGGATGTGCCGACTGCGGATGTGGTTATCACCAATCCCACCCGCCTTGCCATCGCCTTGAAATATGACACCCTTTCCATGAGCGCTCCTAAATTAATTGCCAAAGGTGCCGGGGTTATTGCCCACCGCATCAGAGAACTTGCCGAGGAACATAATATCCCCATTGTTGAAGATAAACCATTGGCCTGGGCCCTTTTCAAGTCCACAAAACTTGGTGAAATTATACCGGAAAACCTCTTCCAGGCTGTTGCCGAAGTATTGGCTTACGTATACAACCTCAAGCGGAAATCTGCCTGAATTGTGTTTGATGAGTATGAGAGCAGGACTACATAATGGCTGAAAAAGCAGAGATCATAACCGGAATAAAGGCAATAAACCTGGAAATCTCCAGCTTGTTAGTTGCGGTGGGTGTGGTTGCCATTCTCATGGTCATGATCATCCCCTTGCACACCGTGATGCTGGACCTTCTCCTTTCGTTCAACATCACCATCGGACTGGTCATCCTGCTCATGGCCATGTACAATACCGATCCCCTTAATTTCTCATCTTTTCCGGCGCTATTACTGATTACCACCCTTTTCCGCCTTTCTCTCAACATTGCCTCAACCCGTCTCATCCTGCTTAACGGTCATGAGGGCATCGGTGCTGTGGGCCAGGTAATCAAGTCTTTTGGAAGTTTTGTTGTCGGCGGCAGTTTCGCGGTCGGCATAATCATCTTCCTCATCATGGTGCTTATCAACTTTATTGTCATCACCAAGGGTTCGGGGCGTATCGCCGAAGTTGCGGCCCGTTTTACCCTTGATGCCATGCCCGGGAAGCAGATGGCCATCGATGCCGATTTGAACGCCGGGCTGATAAATGAAGAAGAGGCAAAATCAAGAAGGGCTAATATCGCCCGGCAATCAGAATTTTACGGCGCCATGGATGGTGCCAGTAAGTTCGTGCGCGGTGAAGCCATCGCCTCCATTGTCATAATGCTTATCAATATCCTCGGGGGTTGGGGTGTCGGTGTTTTTATCCAGGGCATGGACTTGGGGCAGGCCGCAGAAACATATACTCTGCTGACCATCGGCGATGGTCTGGTTTCCCAGATCCCGGCTCTCATCATCTCCACCTCTGCAGGCATCATTGTAAGCAGGGCCGCATCCGACGCCAGCATGGGCAAAGAATTTTTAAATCAATTCGGCTTACAACCGCAGGCGCTGGCGGTGTCTTCAGGAATCATCTTCCTTTTTGGATTGATCCCAGGATTGCCGCATATCCCGTTCATGGTTTTGGGGATAGCTATAGGCAGCCTGGCCTACCTGGCTTTCCAGAAACAAGCTGCTGAAAAAGAAAGCGCTGCTGAACAGGAAAAGGACCAAGCCACTGCAGAAGCTCCCCTGCCAGGATCGCCGGAAAGCATGGAATCCCTCCTCCCCCTTGAAATCCTCCAACTTGAAGTGGGATATGGTCTTATTCCCCTGGTAGATGAAAGCCAGGAAGGGGATCTGCTGGAACGCATCCGCGCCATCCGCAGACAGTTTGCAATGGACTTGGGTGTTATTATTCCACCCATGCATGTCAGGGACAATCTGCAGCTCAAACCCGACGAATATGTTCTCATCATGAAAGGTGTTGAAATCACCCGAGGAGAAGTAATGATGGGGCACTTTCTCGCCATGGATTCCGGCACCGTAAAAAGGGAAATTGAAGGCATTCCGACAATTGAGCCTGCATTCAAGCTGCCGGCCAAATGGATAACTGAAGATAAAAGAGAAGAGGCCCAGGTTACCGGCTACACCGTGGTGGATACTTCCACAGTAGTGGCAACCCATCTTACTGAAGAATTGCAAAGGCAAGCCGATGAACTTCTTGGCCGCCAGGATGCCCAAAAACTTCTCGACAACCTGGAAAAGACCCATCCCAAAGTGGTGGAGGAGCTTGTACCCAACCAGTTGACTCTGGGAGCCATCCAGAAGGTGCTACAAAACCTTTTGCGCGAAAGGGTATCAATCAGGGATTTTCTCACCATCTGTGAGACCTTGGCGGATTACGCTCAAGCAAGTAAGGATCCTGCCATTCTCACCGAATATGTCCGCCAGAAACTGGCGCGCTCCATCCTGCGGGATCTCACCGACAAGGAAGGCAACCTTGCCGTGTTGACCCTTGCCACCAAGGTGGAGGATTTCATCCGGGAATCCATCCAGAAAAACGAACATGGAACATATCTGGCCCTGGAGCCCAACCTTACCCAGCGTCTTATCGAGTCCATTCAGGAAGCTGCTGAGAAATTAGCAGCCGAAGGATATCAGCCAGTAATTTTATGTTCCCCCATAATACGGCGACATGTGCGATACGTGGTGGAACGGTTCATGCCGTATATTATAATTCTTTCACATAATGAACTGACATCCCAAACAAAAATCCAATCAAAGGGCACCATTGATATTAATCCTCCAAAATGAGGAACATTGCTAAAAGCTGATTTTTTGACATGTAATTACAAAGAATTACAACCAGGCACATCGGTGAATACGTTACAACAACGAATTCAACAAATACAATCATCAACAGGTTGGCTATGAGAATTAAACGATTTGAAGCACCGGATACCAAAACAGCGCTGGCTATGGTAAAAAAGGAAATGGGAGAGGATGCTGTTATTCTCTCGAGCAAGCGCCTCTCTTCATGCTCCTTGGCAGGCAGGAAAGGTTGGCTTGAGGTGGTGGCGGCCATGGACTTTGACCCAGAAAAGATTGCTTCCTATAAACCTCGGCACAATGATGCCAACCAGAAAGTTTTCTCCGATACCGCAGGACCATCTATGGACAACCATGAAAAAACATTTTGGATTGAACCTCGTTCAGGCAGACCCGCTGATGCCGCCTCTTTTTTATCAGACACCGGGGCAGATGCCGTATCATCCGGAGATCAATCGCTTCCTGATCTGAGTGCGGAAGCCACCAATCTGCGCAAACGCTTTGCCGGCTTTTTTTCTAACAAGCTGAGCAAATCACCCGAACTATCAGGCAATGGTTCCCCGCAAAAAAACAATACGACCCAAGGGAAAACCAATCCCCAGGAAATAGCACGTTGGCGGGACCAACTTATTGAGCAGATTAAGGTTAAGCCCCTTGCCGTTGATTCACAAACCACGGGACCGGCTGTTTTTGCCCTGGTCGGTGCCACAGGAGTCGGCAAAACTACAACAGCTGCAAAAATTGCTGCCTGGTTCACCCTGCGCGAAAACAAAAAGGTTTCCCTGCTTACCAATGATTGCTACCGTATCGGGGCAACCGACCAGCTCCGGACTTACGCCAAAATAATGCAGATCCCCTGTGATGTGGTTCTCAGAAAAGATGACCTGACCAGGGTTATTGCCAGATATAGCAACCGTGACATGATAATTATCGACACTGCAGGTAAAAGTCCCTATGACGATACCCATGTAGATAATCTTATGAACTGTTTTGGAACATGTGACTTTATCAGGCCGGTACTAGTGCTCAGTGCCACCACCAAAAAAGAAGACCTGGCCGCCACCATAACAGCATACCGGCGTATGCCGCTCGCTGGTCTCGTCCTTACGAAATTGGATGAAACCAGAGCCTATGCCTATCTGTGCCAGCAGGTGGTTGCCTCCTCCCTGCCCGTAACATCACTATGCACTGGACAGCGGGTCCCTGAAGATTTTTTTATTGCTTCGAAAAACTTTCTCAGTACACTTTTCAAAGACGGATGGCCGGCTTTTGAGGGAAGGAACCCTTCTTCGGCTATGGCCCTAAACTGTTAATGGCTGGCAGCTTTATGCAGAGGATCAAACATGACGCAAGCCGAAACCTTGGAATTGATGATGAACAGATCGCGACAAAACCTTACCGACAAAAGCAAAACCGTTCACGGTGCAGCTCGGGGAGCATCCCCCAGGGTGATCTGTATTACCAGCGGTAAAGGCGGGGTAGGCAAAACAAATATAGCGGCAAACCTTGCCTATTCCTGCGTCAAAAAAGGAAAAAGGGTCCTTCTCCTGGATGCTGACCTGAACCTTGCCAATATCGACGTGCTCCTGGGTTTGACACCCCGCTATAACCTTCACCATGTTTTTTTGGGAGAAAAGACCCTTAGAGACGTTCTGATTAAGGGCCCCGGTGGTATCCGGATCTTGCCGGCAAGCTCAGGGATCCTTGAGCTTTCTACCTTAAGCGAAGAGCAAAAAATGTATTTTCTTGCCGAAATGGAAACCCTGGCAAATGAAATTGACATCCTTCTTATTGATACTGCGGCCGGTATCAACACCAATGTTATTTATTTCAACCTGGCTTCCCAGGAACGGATCGTTGTTCTTACCCCGGAACCTACATCTCTGACCGATGCCTATGCCTTGATCAAAGTTCTTTCTAGCAGACACGATGTTAAAAAATTTCGCATCCTGATCAATCAAGCAAGAACAGAACACGAGGCTCTTTCCGTATTCAAAAAATTAACCGTGGTAACCGACCGGTTTCTGGATACGCTTTCCCTCGACTATCTGGGATTTCTACCCAGTGATCCGTATCTGCAAAAAGCCGTGCGCACTCAAAAACTGGTTGTAGAACAGTTCCCTAATGCAACATCCAGTAAGATGTTTATGGAGGTGTCGGAACAAATCGCTCAGGAGAAATCAGCTTCAAACTCAGACGGCAACATCAAATTTTTCTGGCAGGGCCTGTTTTCTATATAATTTTTTACAATCGATGCAATCGCAAACAATTCGATTGCATCGATGTATTACGATGTAACTATTTGAAAGCACATGGCACGTTAACTGCTTTCCCGACTTTTGCAAGATCATCACAATTGTGTAATAATATTAATTATAGGGTCTCTATCAACTAACAGCGCCATGCTCTGCTATATTTGACAATGACAAACAGGCATCCCTCCCCAAAATTTAAGGATTACGGTCGGAGTTATTTCAACAGCAATGATAAACTCTCTCCTGCAGATCGTAACGAACTCATTGTCAATTATACCCCCCTTATCAAATACATAGCTTTTAAGCTTGCTGCTCGGCTACCACAGCAGGTATCCCAGGATGACCTAATCAGCTGTGGTATCATTGGCTTAATTGACGCCATTGCGAAATTCAATCCTTCAAAAAATGTGCAATTCAAAACCTACGCCGAATTCCGCATTAAGGGGGCCATGCTCGACGAACTCCGGGCCCTTGACTGGGTACCGCGCTCTGTCCGGCGGAAAGTGAGTGACCTGGAAAATACTTACGAAAAGCTGGAAAAAATACTGGGCAGACCTGCTACAGACGAGGAAGTGGCTCAAGAACTGGATCTTTCTCTTGACGAATTTTATAAACTCCTTGACGAAACCAAATCCGTCACCTTCATGGATATTGACCTTTTAAGACAGAAGGCTCCCACTGCGCAGGACGAGGACCTAACCGAGGCTTTTCTTGCTGAGGGAAACGATCCTTATGCAACTATAAGCCTCTCGCAACTCAGAGATCTTGTTGCCAGGGCTATAGATGAACTGCCACATAAGGAAAAACTGGTTGTTTCCCTTTATTACTATGAAGAATTGACCATGAAAGAAATCGGTCATGTCCTGAGCTATACGGAATCACGAATCTCACAAATGCACAGCAAGGCCATACTTCGCCTGCGCACAAAAATGAAAAAGGCTTTATCGACCTAAAGGTTACATCACCTATCCACCATCCAGAAAGTTTTTTTCTATTATCCATGCCAGCCTGTTTCCCGCAAAAACTCATTGTCTTCGATCTCTATTTTTTATATAACTCTATTAATAAAAGGAAATTTCATTAAGCGACCCGGTTTGAATAAATAGTCCACAACAAATGTTTATGAAGCATTGACCTTCAGGTTTCCGTAAACCCAAAAAATTAGGAGAAGGTATGGCTGCTGATCCAAGTATGAAAATTCTCATAGTCGATGATTTTGCCACCATGCGCCGTATTGTCAAAAATATTTTGACCCAATTGGGTTTTAAAAACACGATCGAGGCGGATGACGGGACAACCGCGATGGATGTGTTGAAACAACAGAAAATCGACCTGATAGTTTCTGACTGGAACATGCCCAAAATGACCGGTCTGGATCTCTTGAAAGCGGTTCGGTCCGATGCAAATCTAAATGCCACCCCTTTTATCATGGTTACCGCAGAGGCCCAGCAGGATAACATAATCCTTGCTGTAAAAGCCAAGGTAAGCCAGTACATAGTGAAGCCCTTTACCGCAGATACGTTAAGCGAAAAAATCACAAAAATATTCGGCTGATATAAGCAGCAATGGTTGACACGCCTGACCCCGATAAACAGGAACCTACTGAAGATTCTGCCCAAGATCTTGATACGGACTGGGGAGCGGATTGGGCTTCCGCTTTTGAGGCTGAGGAACATATCTTTTCAGCCCAGGATGCAGATGGGGATGAGTTTTTTCTGGAAGACACCCTTACAAAAGGGGAAACTGTCTCCCCCGGATCGGACCAGAAGCAAACATCCTCTGAGGCTACTCAGGCAACCCAAGGAACGGTTCAGGCTGATATGCAGCCTGAGACAATCCAGAAAAAGAAATTCAGTTTTAGCGTATTCTTCACTTTTTTTACCCAACCACCTGCCAAGCATTTTGCCCTTTATGGTCTGCCAGTTGTTGTCCTGCTGACGGTTCTGGCAATTTTTATTTTTTCAGGAGACAAAACCGAAACAAAAATTCCTGCTCCCCCCTCAGACCCTCAGGTTCAGCCTGCAACAACAGATATAACCCTACCGCATATCATCCCTGCCATTCCAGCACCTCCTGCTGAAGCTGTCAAAGAACTACCGCCCTTACCGGCTGGACCCGTGAAACACAATGTCATGAAAAAATGGGATCTGCCCTCCTTTGTTATCCCGGTTGCCGCCGAGGAGGGGGATAAAAAAATCTCCTTTTTCTTTATCGATCTTACTCTGATTGCCGCAGTGGAGGAGAACGATGAACTACCATCGGAGAAACGCAAGATTGTAAGGGAAATCATTTACCAGTTTTATATGAACCGTCCCCTTCATGAATTACGCAGATATTCCCTTGCCCGTGGTGAAATGAACAGAAAGCTTTTGGCCTGGCTCAAAAAACAGTGGCCGGACAACCCCATCGCCAGTATCCAATTCAATGCGTACCGCATGTCGTAATCTAGCCCGCATTTCTCGCAAGGATCGTTGCGAAACGATGCAAGGGGATATGGATACAAGGCACGCGAAGATTTAGGCGCGCAGGCATACTTGCAGTATGTTGAGCACCGGAATCGAGTGTAACGCAGTAGACATAAGCTATTGCGACGTTGCAGCAGATGCTGGTGAGAAATGCGGGCGAAATCCTCAACCCCAGTCATAATCCCGTCTCGAATATTCAAATAGTTACAATTTTGTATCAAGAAATCGTATTTTATTACAATATTGTATATTATTGCTGTTGTCCTCTGCAGTGCCAAAAACAAAAAATTCCCCTATTAACGAACACATAAACAAAAACACCTATTCTGGCATACCAATTGCTAACCTACTACAAAACCAATGAATTTCGGTGAGGCGGGCATTTTGTGCTGCAAGGTATTTGTTTTGCACGCCCCTGAGCTGATAAACAATAGGGCCTGCTCCATAGAGCTGTGCTCCTGCTAAATCAAACAACGCGAGAGGATACAAATGAACACCGGAGATATAGCATTCATGTTGATTGCTTCTGCCATGGTTATGCTGATGACCCCTGGCCTTGCTTTATTTTACGGGGGGCTGGTCCGTTCCAAAAATGTACTTGCCACCATTATGCAAAGCTTTATCTGCCTGGGTATTGTTTCAATAATCTGGGTGTTCTATGGCTATAGCCTGTCATTCGGCTCCGATATTGGCGGTATTATCGGTGGGTTCGACTATCTGGGACTAAAAAATGTCGGCCTCACACCCGGACCGTATTCTGACACTATTCCCCATCTTTTGTTCTGTGCTTTTCAGCTCATGTTTGCCATAATCACCCCGGCCCTGATCACAGGTGCTTTTGCCGAGCGCATGAAATTTACTGCCTTCCTCCTGTTCACGGTTCTTTGGAGTTCGCTCGTTTATTTGCCTGTATGTCACTGGGTCTGGGGCGGTGGCTGGCTCGGCAAATTGGGAGCGCTTGACTTTGCCGGCGGCACGGTAATCCATATAAATTCAGGAGCCGCTGCCCTGGTGGCTGCCCTAATGCTTGGCCGTCGCAAAGGCTGGGGCAGGGAATCCTTCCACCCCCATAACCTGGGGATGACCGTCCTGGGTGCCGGCATTCTCTGGTTCGGCTGGTTCGGCTTCAATGCCGGCAGCGCGCTCGCCGCTGGAGAAACCGCGACTTTGGCCTTTTTTACTACGCAAGTTGCAACCGGCTCTGCCGCGCTCTCCTGGCTCATAGCTGAATGGAAAATGCAAGGCAAACCCACTACCCTGGGTGCCGCCTCCGGCGCCATCGCCGGGTTGGTCGCCATTACACCTGCAGCAGGCTTCGTCAGCCCGATTTCCGCAATTATCATTGGCCTGCTTGCTGGTGTCCTTTGTTACCTCGCCGTTCTTGCCAAAAACAAACTCGGTTACGACGATGCCCTTGATGTTGTCGGCATTCACGGGGTCGGCGGTTTCTGGGGCGCCCTGGCAACCGGCCTCTTCGCCTCCACCGCAGTAAATCCAGGCGGCGCAGATGGATTGTTCATTTCAGGCAATTTCTCCCTGGTCGGAATCCAGGCTTTAGGTGCCATTGCCGCCATCCTCTATTCTGTCCTCATTACCTTTATAATTCTCAAAGTTCTCGATGGTACCATAGGTTTGCGGGTAACACCTGAAGAGGAAATACAGGGACTGGACCTGACCATGCACAGTGAAGTAGGGTATTCATTATAAGATCGCCATGCCAGTTGGTTTTTTTTTAAGTCGGCAAACTGATTATTATTACAAGTAAAGAAAGGAGATCTCCATGAAGAAAATAGAAGCGATCATCAAACCGTTCAAACTTGATAATGTGAAGGAAGCCCTTAATGAGATCGGCATTAAGGGCATGACCATCTCCGAAGTCAAGGGATACGGCAGACAGAAAGGCCATAAAGAAATTTACCGCGGCGCCGAGTATGTGATTGATTTCATCCCAAAGGTAAAAATCGAAATAATCATCGAAGCCTCCAAGATTGATGAGGTGGTCGGGCGTATCCGCGAAGCAGCCAAAACCGGCAAGATCGGTGACGGCAAGATTTTCGTCTTGCCTGTTGAAGAGATAATCCGGGTACGAACCGGCGAAAGAGGAGTTGAGGCAATTTAGTGAGTACCGAACTGCGCGCCAAGCGGGAGGCCCTGGAATCTCTGTGGCGTCAGGGTTTGAGCGGCAGCACCCTGCTCAAAAAACAGACTGCGTTGGTCGATGATTTTATCAGAAACCGGTTCAGCAACGGCCGAGGCGGACACAAAGACATTGCTCTACTGGCCCTAGGTGGATACGGCAGAGGAGAGCTTTTTCCGTTCTCCGACATCGACCTCATGTTGCTTTACGCACCTGCAGCGGAGAAAAACCTTACCCAGGTTACCGAATCTGTGTTCTATCCCCTGTGGGATGCCGGTCTGGAGGTAGGTCACGGTGTCCGCACCGTAAAGCAATGCCTGCAAGACGCAAAAGAGGATGCCTTTTTCCAAATCGCCCTGCTCGATGCACGTTACCTTTCCGGCTCGGTCGGCCTCTTCGAAAATCTGCAGAAAAAATTTCGCGAGAAGTTTATCGATGGTCAGCGCCGGCAATTTTTGACAAACATGGGTCGGTTGCGGGTGGAACGCCTTGAACGTTTCGGCATGCACAGCTATCTTCTGGAACCGAACATTAAAGAAGGCCGTGGCGGCCTGAGGGACTGCCAGTCCATGTTGTGGTCGGCCAAGGTGCTTTTCGGTATGAACACACTTGTGGACCTGGAACAGGCAGGTCTTGTAAGCAAAGATGAGGCTGAAAAATTTGAAAACGCCTGGGACAACCTGATCCGCATCCGCAACAGGCTTCACTATGTGAGTGCTAGAAAAAATGACCAGCTTTACTTTGAAAACCAGGAAGACATGGCAGAAGCCTTTGGATACAAAGAGTGCAACGGCCTTCTCGGAGTGGAACGCTTCATGCGCGAGGTCTATTCCAATATGCATGCCATTGCGCTGACCGCAGACATGTTTTTTGAACATGCCCATGAAACAATCGGCCATCCACCGATTCCATCTGATGACCGAGAGTTAAGGCCGGGTATCTCCGTGCGACGCGGTCGAATTCATTTAAGCAACAAGGAACTCCTCGCCCAACAACCGAAAATGATCATGAAGCTTTTTTCCCTTTCGGCAAAAACCGGCAATCCCCTGCATTACTGGAGTAGAAGGCTGGTCACCTCTCATCTGCACCGCATTGATGATACATTCCGCACCTCTGCCACTATGGCCAAAGCATTTATGGAAATCTTGCTTGAAGCCGTCGAACCCCACAGCGTACTTAGCGAAATGCTCGATACCGGCTTCCTTGCCGCCTATATCCCGGAATTCAATGATATTGCTTCCCTGGCCCAACATGATGTCTACCATGTTTATACCGTTGATCGCCATCTTCTGCAGACCGTTGCCGAGCTGCGCCGATTGCAGGACACCGAACCGCTTTTCAAGGAAATTAAAAGTCCCCATATTCTTTTCCTTGCCGCCCTGCTGCACGATATCGGCAAAGGCAAGAAAGCAGACCACAGCAAATATGGTGCCGACCTTGCCGGCGCCCTTGCCAACCGTCTCGGCTTCAATGAAAAAGAAACGGAACTTCTTGCCTTTCTTGTCCAACACCATCTCTTTCTGATGGGCACGGCCATGCGTCGAGATCTAGAAGATGAAAGCCTTATTGTCAGTTGCGCCCAATCGGCTGGAGATGCGGACCGCCTCGCTATGCTCTATCTGCTGACCATTGCCGACGCCCGGGCCACCGGTCCCACGGTATGGAGCGAATGGAAGGCAGCCTTGGTCCTTGAATTGTATCTGCGGATCGCCAATCTCCTGGAAAATCCTGAGATGGAAGAGGTGGATGCCGCCCAGGGTGCGGAGTGGATGCGCACCAAAGTGGCTGCCCTGCTTCACGGAAATTCCGAGATCATCGTGAATGATTTGCCGGAGGACTATCTTTTGTCCTACCCACCGGAGACCGTGAGCCAACATGTTTCTCTCCGCAAGGAATTGGTCGAAAAACTCGCCGTGGTCCACCCCGGAACTACTGAAAATTTCTGGTCCCTGACTATCATTTCTCGTGACCGAACCGGGCTGCTTGCCAAGATCTGCGGTATCCTTGCCCTCTACAACCTGGAGGTGATAGGAGCCCATATCAGCACCTGGCCGGATGGAACCGTAGTGGATGTATTTGACGTGGTGCCCATGGTGGAAATCGACTATGATGCCGTGGACTGGAGATCATTGGAAAAAGACTTGAACCATGCCCTTGACAGCCAGATCAGCCTTTCCCACCGGTTGGGCAGAAAGTTCAGCCGTCGCATGGCCACCAAGCACATCGGCCTGCAACCCAAACCGCAGGTGGTTATGGATAATACGATATCGCATTCCTTCACGGTGATAGAACTGTATGCCAGCAACCATCCCAAGCTGCTTTACGATGTCACCCGCACGCTGGCGGATTTCGGCATCAACATTTTCAGGGCCAAGATCGGCACCAAGGCTGACCAGGTTGTCGATGTGTTTTACACCCTGGACAAAAAAGACCAAAAGATCAGCAATGAGGAATTTCAGGAGGAAATCCGCCAGGCTCTCATTTATGCGGCCGGCAATACACAAGGATGCAATTATGATTGAAAACGGAAATCGGATAGAGCAAAGATGGGATATTCCCAATTGCCTATTCCATTCTGATAACAATAATCCACATTTTTTAGACGCTTTTTTATAGCAAAAGAATCAAACAAGGAGGATAAACTAATGGCACTTACCAAAAAAGCAATTCTTAAAATCGTTGAAGAGGAAAACATTCACTTTTTCCGACTTCAATTTGTCGACATCTTCGGTTTCATGAAGAATGTCGCTATTCCCAGAAGCCAGATCAAAAAGGCCCTTGACGGCAAGATGATGTTTGATGGCTCTTCCATCGACGGTTTTGCCCGTATCCAGGAATCCGACATGTACCTTGTCCCGGATTATGATACCTTTACCATCCTGCCCTGGAGAAACATTCAAGGTGTTGCCGCGGCCCGCATCATCTGCGATGTGCACAAGGCTGACGGCACTCCATTTGAAGGCTGCCCCCGGGTGAACTTGAAAAGGTTGCTGGCAGAAGCCAAAAAGATGGGCTACACCATGAACGTGGGGACCGAAGCGGAATTCTTCCTTTTCAATCAGGATGACTGCGGCTGCCCCTCTACCCAGACCCATGACACCGCCGGTTACTTCAGCGTTGATCCTGAAGACTACGGTATCGACTGCCGCCGGGAGGTCATTGAAACCCTCGAAAAGATGGGTTTTGAGATTGAAGCCTCCCATCACGAAGTGGCTGAAGGCCAGCATGAGGTCAACTTCAAGTATGCTGATGCCCTGACTGCTGCTGACAACACCATCACCTTCAAATGGGTGGTCAAGACCATCGCCAAAAAATATGGTCTCCATGCCACTTTCATGCCCAAGCCGGTTTTCGGCATCAACGGCTCCGGCATGCACACCAACCAGTCTCTGTTCAACCTGGACGGCAGCAATGCCTTTTTTGATAAAAAGGACAAACTGCAATTGAGCAAAGTGGCCTATCAGTACATTGCCGGCCTTACTAAGAATGCCCGTGGTTTCGCTGCCGTCACCAACCCACTGGTGAATTCCTACAAACGTCTGGTTCCCGGCTATGAAGCGCCGGTATATGTGGCCTGGTCGGCCGCCAACCGCAGTGCTCTCCTGCGCATCCCGGCGACCCGGGGCTTGGGAACCAGGGTTGAGGTACGCTGCCCGGATCCTACCTGTAATCCCTATCTCGCCTTTGCCATGATGCTGAACTCCGGGCTCGACGGCATCAAAAATAAACTGACGCCGCCACCATCAAACGACGTCAACATCTATCAAATGACCGATGCCCAGAAAAAGAAGGCAAAGATCGCCAACATGCCGGCCTCGCTCAAAGAAGCGCTGGACGAGTTGAAAAAAAATCCTATTGCCAAGGAAACCCTGGGACCCCATATTTTTGAAAAATACTTGGCTGGAAAAATAAAGGAATGGGATAGCTTCAGGATCTCGGTCACCGACTGGGAACTTGATGAGTATCTGGCCATTTATTAAACAAATTACTTCCCATCTGTAACTGAATCAAAGCGCCGCAGACATGGACTGTGGCGCTTTTTTTATTCCCCCGGCTGCAGGGTGTCGGCTGCCATGCTTTATCAAAATCTCCATTTTTTTGACTGAAAGCATCCAACTCCTTGAAATACCCTGTTTTTTTCTGTAATATCAACTCGACCTATGATATGATTAAGAAATTATGGGCTTCAGGGAATGGACAAATCAGGAGGGCGCATGAAAGTTTTTTGTGAGAAATGCCAGCAAACAGTCGGCCAGGTAGCTGACGAAAAAATTCCCCTCAACAAAAGTGTTTCCACCAAGTGTCCCAAGTGCGGCAGTAAAATAACTCTGTCCCGGACCGAAGAAACACCCCTCCCGCCACCACCAACGGAACTGCAGATGGAAACAGCTGAGAATGGTGATAAGGAAGGACCTCCCCAATCGGAAATGGAGGAACGCCAGGAAGAGCGGGCCGCAGCTCCTACCTCGTCATCCCGGGCAGAGACCCCACCCACCCCGCAAACCGAACAGCGAGAGCTGGAACCTTCAACGCCGCCCGCAGAATACAACACCGCCTATAACTTTTCCATCGGTGAGGTCATTAAAGAGGCCTGGCAGAAAACCAGCGGCGCCAAAGGACCCCTATGGGGCGCCATGATAATTTATGTCCTTGCGTCTATGATAGTGGGCGCCATTATCACTTTCCTGGGAGGATTTCTTGGCGGGGGCGAGGGTTCTCCCATTGGCTTCGCCCTGCAGATCACGGTGTCTATTGCGCTGTACCCACTCTTGGTCGGCATTATTATGATCGGGGTGCGCAGAGCCGCAGACCTGCCTATTAGCGCCACCACAGTTTTCAACTACTTCACGTATATGGTGCCCATCATTATCTCCTCCATTCTGATCACCATCTGTACCTTCATAGGTTTCATGCTGCTGGTTATTCCCGGCATCTATCTGAGCCTGGCCTATATCCTCACCCTGCCGCTTATCGCTGACCGGGAACTCGGGGCCTGGCAGGCCATGGAGCTTTCGCGCAAGGCCATCACCCGCCGCTGGTTCAAAATATTCGGGCTCTATATTGCCATGGCAGTGATAATGTTGATCAGCTCCATACCGTTCGGCATCGGCCTGATCTGGACCATGCCCATGGCCATAGTCATGGGCGGTATCCTCTACCGCACCATTTACGGGGTAGAGGAACAATAGATATACCCTGGGACGGATCAAGCATTTTCCATCAGACCCCAAAAAGGGAACCGGAACAGGTTCCCTTTTTTCGTTATGATTTATCCAGTAAACCTAAGGGACCATACATCCCTGCAAGGGGCATCAACCCAGGGCCGGATGAGATTGCGCTTTATTTTTTCAGGTCGGGCTGGTACATCAATTTCGGATCCATGCCATAGGTCCACGGCAGTCCTTCAAGGCGCCAACCGGCCACTCTGCGCTTGCCATAAAAGGGACTGTTTTTATCTTTAACCTTGTCGCCTTCAAAACCGGCCAACACATTAAAAGCCTTGTCTTCCTTGAAGCCGGCATCAACAGCCGCTGTAGTGGCGGCAATGGTTCTCGCAGCACTGCGGCACAACAACAGCAAGGTGTCTGTTTCCGGATTGAAGCGGGCCAGAAGGTCCTTTTTAAAGTTTTCATTCAGAACCTTGCCATACCCTCTCTTGCCAACATTTGTCGTATAAAACTTCCAGGGGATATGATAGGCACCGACCGGATGTCCAATATCCTGGTACTCATAACGGGTTCTCACATCAACCAGGAAAGTATGGGCCGGATCTTTCTGGACCATTTCATACGCCTGTTTCGGGGTCACATCTCCGCCCTTGTGTTTTCCCTTGATGGGATACTTTGCCTGTTGCTGCGCAAAGGCCGGAACAGCAATCGCAAACATCAGAATTAATATTGCTGCCAATACTTTCTTCATGGAGCACCTCCCTTTTAATTATCACCAATTTCTCATTTACATTATGTATCCAAAACGGTTTTCAAAACAAATTGTATTTCTAATATATAGCAAAGTTAATGCCAAGTTGGGCATCCAAAAAAGGTACGTAATTTCAGTAAGTAAAAAAATCTTCCCCCTTTGTTCTGTCCCGTTTGGGACAAATCATTATTTTGAGATTGTGCCGTTTGGGACAAAATTGCTTATCTTGAAAAAAGACTAAAGGTCCTCCGGGGATAAAATAAAGCCATGTGCGTTGACATCGTTCAGGATCCGCGTCTCCCTGGATTTATCTCATTGTTTGGTATACTGTTTGCTCTATGATGTAATTAAGCATAAAGGGAAAAAAATTTTTCCGGATGGATATCTAATACCGGTAGTATGCAACCATGCAAAACCTCCTGTTAACCTATCATATCATTGAGGAGCTGTTGATTTTCCTCCTCTGCTTCATTATTACCACCAGAGCATATAAAACCTCGCAATCTCCCATCCGGGCTGCTGATCCTGAAATTAGCAGCCGGCTTTTTCTTGTCAGTGGTGCTTTTGCAATCCTGGGCATCAGCAGTCTCATCCATGCATCCATCCATGCTTTAGACCTGAGTATAAACCTTCTTTACCAAACCCTGGTCGGATACTGCCTGGGTCTTCTTATCCTGATCCTTGCCATTTCCGCTGAACGGACCTCGAATAAGAAAATGGTCCCTCTCCTCTATTTCCCCCTGGTGATATTATTCCTGCCGACAATCCATGAAAAATTCCCTCTATTCAATACATTCAGGCCATTGGTCTGGGTAAGTGTTGCCTATCTCTCCGGCGTTGTCTGCATGCTCTATATTGCGACATTTTACCACACCAAATTAAAAAGATTTTTATATTCAGCCGGCGGCCATATTTTGATATGTATATCCGCCATCTTTCTTTTTTTCCCGGCCCCCATCGGCTCGTCCATGTGGCTCTATGGCCATATTTTCAGGCCGATCGGGTTCGGAATTTTGTTTTTCAGCATGAGTCAGGAAGAAATGACAAGAATGGGGGGAAGCATTCTCTATCGAGCCCTTACAGCCTTCAGCCTCCTTGCCGCCATTCCGCTGCTTATCTTCGGGACGGTCATCTTTTATGATAATATTGCCCCAATCAATATATTGGGACAACGCTTACTGATCTTTCTGCTCCTGTTAGCGACCCTGGCCTCGGCCCTTGTTTTCGGCCTCGGCTTGATTATACGGCTCATCCGACCGGTTCTTCAGCTCAAGGAATCGGTGGCCCACCTCGGTGACCAGGGTCTAGACCATAAAATAGAGGTCACGACCCATGATGAGATAGGGGAACTTTCAAACGCCTACAATGATATGATCTGGAGGCTTGGCAATGCCATAGAAGAGCAGGAACGGTATTGCCGATTGGCTGCTACAGGAGAGCTTGCCGCCACCCTGGCCCATGAAATACGGAATCCGCTCAACGCCATTGACGGCGCCGCCACATATATAGGCAAGAACTTTCAAGGGAGTCTCATAACAGAGTTCGTGAAAATTATCTCCGATGAAGTAGGACGAATCAATAAACTCACCACTGCCTTGCTCTCGTTCAGCAAGCCCATACAGCATGAACCGGAACCCCAAGATATCAATATCATGGTTGCCGAAACCGTTCGTCTCCTTGAACAGGAAGCAAAGGAACAGAATATTACCATTGTGGCCGACTTATCCGCCAACCTTCCCCTGTTGAGCTTTGACTACAACCAACTCAAGCAGGTTTTGATCAATTTGCTTATCAATGCTTTTGACGCGACGGAGGAAGGCGGCAAAATAGTGGTGCACACAAAACCGGCTACAGGAATGATCCATCTTGCCGTGCAAGATTTCGGCAAAGGAATTGCTCCTGAAAATATAAAAAAGATATTCAATCCGTTTTTTACCACCAAGACGCGTGGTACCGGCCTGGGACTCGCCATTTCCAAAAGAATTGCCCAGGAACACAACGGCGACCTTATTGTGGAAAGTATCCCTGGCCAGGGAACAATTTTTACCCTCATGTTGAGGAGCAAATCATGATGAACCAGTACAATATCCTTATTGTTGATGATGAGATCAACTCATTGAAAGTGCTTTCCGCCGCCCTTAAACCATGAGCGGTGAGAAGTTTTTAGAAAAGGTAAAGACCTTTTCCCCGGACCTGCCCTTCATTCTCTTGACCGCTTTCGGCACCATTGAGCTGGCTGTTGATGCCATGCGGAAAGGGGCCTACACCTACCTGACGAAACCTGTAAAGCTCGATCTTCTCGAGGCAACAGTTTGTGATGCCCTACTGCAAAAAGACAATGCTAAAAATGAAGGAAAACAAGAGCACTATCTAAATATTATCGGCAAATCCCCTCCCATGCGGGAAATGTTCTCGCTCATAAAAAGGGTGTGTAAGACTGATGCCAATATTCTCATTCTAGGAGAGAGCGGTACCGGCAAAGAGCTTATTGCGCGGGCCATTCATTACGGTTCCCTGCGGGTTGATAAACCGTTTATTCCCATTGACTGTACAACCATCCCCTCTGAACTCATGGAAAGCGAACTGTTCGGCTATGAAAAAGGCGCTTTTTCCGGGGCTGACAACCGCAAGATCGGAATCATTGAAATGGCACAGGGCGGTACGGTTTTCCTGGATGAAATCGGCGACCTGGAATTCGCACTGCAGAAAAAACTGCTCAGGTTTATCCAGGAAAAAGAAATACACCGGCTTGGCGGCAAGAATACAATACAGACCAATGTACGGATCCTTTCCGCCACCAACAGGAATATCGATGAAGCGGTTAAAAATGGGGAATTCAGATCAGACCTGTTTTACCGGCTCAATGTCATCGTCATCCGCTCTCCCCCTCTGCGGGAAAGAAAAGAAGACATCCCCTTGATCGCCGGACATTATCTGGCATATTTC
>CALZHT010000002.1 GCA_945787445.1 uncultured Desulfobulbaceae bacterium | reverse complement strand
GAAACTGCTGAAAAAATAATTCCTGATCTGTCTCACCATATACTGGTTAAGGATATCAGTACTCCTCTTACCTACGAAAGGTATACTTCGGCAACAGATGGAGGCTGGTATGATACGGCATGTACTCCTGAACAATCACTATTAAATCGAACGCCTCGAGAGGCGCCTGTTAAAGGGCTCTATTTAACCGGCGCCAAGACATTCCCCGGACCAGGTATGTTTGGCGCGATTCAAAGTGGTTTGTTTACAGCAGACACTATTTTGAACAGGCAACTGACCAAAAGTAAATATGTGCTTAAAAGAAGTGCCTAAAGTTTGAAGTGCCTAAAGTGCCTAAAGTTATGGTACTTTTCTGATCAGTTTTGAATTTAACACTGGGGTGAAAGAAAAAAATGAAGAAAATAAGCGTATTCGCCGTAGTGGTTTTTTTGACATTTTTTCATTCATTAGCCATAGCAGAGGAAGGGACTGTGGTTGTTGAGATTTCAGGAATCAATAATGAAAAAGGGCAGGTTTATATCGGACTTTTCAACAATGAAAATGGCTTTCCAGACAAAGGCAATGAGTATCAAGGTGTGCTTGTTAAGGTAAAGGGTGGAAGTTTGCAGCATACTTTTACAGAAGTTCCTAAAGGAGTGTATGCAATAGCTGTTTTTCACGATAGCAACGGGAACGGTAAACTTGATAAAAATATTTTTGGGATCCCAAAAGAAGAGTATGCCTTTTCAAAAAATGGTAAAGGATTTTTTGGCACTCCACGTTTTGCAAAAGCAAAGTTCAATTTCAAAAACTCATATATTGCAAAAATTACAATGGATTAACACAGCTTTGGTCTCATGAAAATGAGCTGAAATAGTATAAAAAATAAATCTGCTAAAACATTTTTACCGGAGGCAAACCGTGATAAAAATATTTAGATATTCAGTAGCGTTTCTTATTGTTGGTCCATTTATACTTTTCGTGCAATTTGCCAGATTGTTTATCGGCAAACAAAAAGCAGTTCAACTTTGCACTCCTGCAGTTATCGGGATTGCCAAATTCTTCTTAAAGCTTGTAGTGCCTCGCATTACAAGGCCTGAGGATTTCGATATGTTCCGTTTGAAGTTCAAAAATAATTTTTGGATTTGGCGACCGTTGTTTGATTTTGACGTAAAGGAAGAAAATGACAATCTGCTTAAATTGAATGTATGGAATTGCCCCTTTTGTGAATTGTTCCGAATCGTCGGTCTGCAAGAGATGAACAGGCATGTCTGCCAGGGTGACTGGGAGTTAGCCAAAGAAAATAAAGGAATTTGGGAGTTTGAAAGGCAACATGAAATCGGCAAGGGCGACGGTTTCTGCGACCATACCTATAAAAGAATAATTTAGGTATTTTTTCAGCTCTATATTTTTTCCCCCAAAAAAGGTCATTAAGAGGAATATCTCTCTTCATCAATCACTGTGAATAATGCTCTTTTTGCCGTCAAAAAAGTACGATATAGAGTATAAATAGCTGTTTCTTTCTGCCTGACCTCTTATTTTTCTATATAGTTAACTTGCCTGTCCCCCTGTCGAGTCCCCCTGTCGACGCATACCATAGGGTGCCATTTTCTTCATGATTGCCACAAATGACGTGTCATCTTGGATGCAGTCACTGGTTCAAATGAGTGAAAGCTTATTTCACGAACATGTTTCATGTTTTTCCAGATGAGTTTATAGCCCTTGAGGTTTCGAGCAAACCTTACTCGCTTTTGAAACGAGGCTATTTCTTCTTCAGTTCCTTTACGACGTTGACCAACTGTTCCATTAAGACGCACTCCTGGAGGTGATGGGAAGCGGCCTAAAAAGATTGATTGATACCAATATCGAATGCCACTATTGATGGCTAAAATGCAAATACGATTATTGCTTTTAAAGTTATCTGCCATTTTTTGAGAATATTCCTCAAAAAAGTAGCCTGTGCAGTTGTCACGGAGGAAAAGAGAACCGATTGGTGTGATATGAGGAGAACCGTCCTCATTTACTGTGGCAATGGCACAGTGTCGACTGGTGGTTTGCGCATTTTGAAACACAGATTTGATTTCCGGCCAGTGTTCTTGTATGTCCATGAATTATTCCTCCTAAACATTTTAAATACACAATATTCCAAAATAAATTAATTCATAAACCAAAGCCTCTTCCAAAAATGAAACTAGTATTTCGACTCTGTTTACGTATATCTATCCATCGGCCGCATACCAAACAAAAAACGCAACAAACCAATCCGTTTTACTAAGATGTCGTAAATCGCCACAATGAGTATGAAAGAAAACACATTTATGAATATATATTTAGCCATCAGAGAATAATTTGTATTCACGATGTGGAAACCCAGGATGATTATTACAGTCTGGTGCAGAATATAAAAAGGTAGTACAGCTTCACTTGCATATTCCAGGAAACGATTGCTGAAGTTTACGGTTCGTTGCGCAAAACCTATTAATACAATTAACCAGCACAGAGTAGCCAAGGATTTAACGGCCAGTTGGAGTAGATTGGGAAGGTTGTAGCCAAAGGTGAATCTGTAGGCTGAAAAATGAAGGGTGACAAAAAAGACCAAAATCACCACACCTGTGACAAACGCTATCCCCATATTTCGCGCAAAGGATTCCCTGTAGCCGCGGTATGAATAAAACATGGCTCCGTATACAAAAATCAATAGCATGAATACAATGCGGGCCCAATCCGATACTACATTCTGAGGCCCTGGAAATGCTACTTTCAATGTCATCTGCATTATGGCAAGCGGAATGAAGAGTAAAAAAATACGGTGTCCGTCTGCCAACCATGCATTGAGGTTTTCTAAGTGGGATGCACCTCTGCCTGATTTCAAGCTCAATAGCAGTGGCAGAACGGACATGGATATAAAAAAGAGGTACAAAAGGAACCAAAGATGATTCCAGGTCAAATTACCTTCAGGATAAACGCCATTGAAAAGGTGCGAATAGAAATCAAAATAATTGCCCCTAAACCCTGATTGCTGAATTCTTTCATAAAATGTTTGCGGTGGAACGATTACTAACATACCGAATATCAGAGGTACGATAAGCCGAAGAAAACGTTCCTTTATATATACACCCGGGCTGCGTTTGTTTAGGGCAAAATATGTGGACGCTCCCGCCAAAAGAAAAAACAGAGGTATATGCCAGTTATCGATGAATGCATTAATGATAGTAAGACCGACACTCGTGACATTGTTTTTAATGTGGAAATCCCAAGTCACAAAAATCATACCGGTGTGGAATGGAATGAGTAGCACGACAGCAAAGACTCGCAGCCAATCCAGATAATAGAGCCGTTCCTTTTTTGCTTGTTTTTCCATAACCGTATCAATCGAGAGATTCAGGCGGGAGACGCTGCAAGTGGGTGACAAAGTCCGTTACGACAAAAAAAGAAACCGTATAGAGAGAACCGTAGAGAAAGAATAGAATTTTTCTGTTCCATCCTTCTACTAACAATACTTCAGCCGCAACAAGGAGCAAGGGCAGACTTGATCCCTTTGTGTGCCTCTTTTTGTGATCCAAGAGTCAAGCAAAGTCTTGACCGCCTTGTGCGCGCCCAAAGGAAGTGCCTTTGCAATAGATCCTCATGAGATGTGGTGTGGGGCCGGATGAGAAAAATCCCCGTTTACCCTATTAGCGATTTTCTTATAGTTCCAAAAGTTTAGAGCCATGTATTACCCTTAAAATATACACGGACTTGTCTTCGAGGCGGTATATAACTCGGTACTTTTTGTAAACCAAATGACGATAATTAGCACCCAAATAAATATTTTCAGGAATATATGAAAAGCGTTCTGGAAATGTTTCCAATGAGTATATTTTTTCTTCGAGTTCTAAAATGAATTTCTGCGCGTTATTAATGTTGTCTTCCACGATATAGAAAAATATATGTTCAAGATCCACCACGGCATTTTGGCTGATATTGACCTTATATTTTTTTGCCACGCTTGAATTCCTTGAAAAATTTTCTCGCCTCGGTAAAACGGCCCTCCTTTATATCCTCCTCTGCCGGGAGAATAAGTTTAAGCAAATTAAAGGCATTGGTTATTTTTTCATATTCTTTCGCGTCGACAATTACAGCTTCCGCTTTACCGTTTACTGTTAAAACAACAGGCCGTTTAGTTTTATGAATTTGGTCTAGGATAGCACTGGTATTTCGCTTTAATTCCGTTATGGAACGGATATCTTCTGTAATGCTTAAAGCCATTTTATGCACCTCCATTTAGTTAAATTTAGTGCTTAATATGATGTTATATTTATATCGAGAATAGGGCGGAGGAACAATACTTTTTTTGCGAACATGGAGTAGATGTCCTAAGTGATGTGTTATTCTGCATCATTGGTTGATCCGAAATTTTAGCAATTTTTCAGGAATATATTAATGGTTCGATACAGTTTTCTTGCTCTTTTTTCATGCTTGGAGAACTGTGATAAAATCAGGTCCTGGAAAAGCCATGGAATAGGAGTGCTGCAAGAAAGCGTAAATGTCAAGCCTGACCAGAGTGTGACCTCTGACCAGAGTGTGACCTGACCAGAATGTGACCTAAGCAAGTTATAATTAAATCTGGAAAGGGAAAAGCCCTGGTGGGTGCCTGGGCTGTTGATGGATAGCAGTAGTAGTTAGTTTTGGAACGATCGGCTTCAGCGGGAGCCCCCGGCTGTCCGTTGCAAGCCGTGGTTAGTAAATTCATTTTGCATTCGTCTGTCCTTTGTTGAGGTGTGAGCCAGATCCCCCAAACTCAATTAATTCCTCAACAAAATCCATGGGAACTACGACTGAATAGCCCGAATTCTGAAACCAACGCTTCTTGTAGGGCACAAAATTGGTAATTAAACCAATTGCCCTATATTTGTTGCCTTTAAAAGGCGTTTTTTCAACCTCTATTACAAGCCCACCACTATTTCCATGAAAAACCGGGCAATCCAGAATAATGGCCTTAAGATCATTATTTATCCCTGCAATAATACCCTTCCTAAGCAACGGCAATCTGATGTCTAACCACGGATCAATAAACGTTATTGAGGTTGGGTAGCCAAAAACAAAGACTTGGTTACCCACATCGACGTCCTTTAGCAGCTTAAAGTTGTCTTTGGCTACTCCGATGATACCTACTCCTTGCTTTTTAGTTACACCTCCAACAAATTTTATCTGGTCTTGTCCAGTTACTTTCTGGATAATTCCAATTCTGATATAAGCAACGTCATGCGATGGATGATAACTGATGTGGCCACTTTCATATAGTTTTGATAATTTTAGCTTAACTTCGTTTATTCCTTTGCCACCAAAACGTTTGGGTATATTCGAAAACAGAGTTGTATCATCGGTACGAAGTTTAAGGTTTTGAGACTCATCATAAAGCTTCTCAATAGTTTCTTTAAAGCTGTAATGAATAGTTCTTGGAGCTGCCTTCATAAGTCCATCTTTGTCGTCCTTCGACATGACACCATGGAAGGCAAGGATAAAATCTTTTTTTTCTTTGTCTTTTTCACAAAAGAATTTGTGTCTTAATGGTTTTGGAACTTCAAATCGTTCTGGAACACGTAAGGTGGTTTCTTTGAACAGATTGTGTCTTGCAGTAATAAGATAAGTGGCGTCGTCCTTGTTATAGAAAAAGCCACTTCCAGTCCCAACCTTGCTCACTAATAGGACTGGATATGACAGATTATTGTTAGGAAGATCTGGGTCCGACTGTGAAATCCTGGGCAAAAGGAGAAGTAGAGCCATGAAAAAGAACAAGAGACCATATCTATATTTTATAGAAACATTCTTCATTTTTTATTCCTTTACAGAAGTGCCTAATTATGTGTTATGAAGAGTCGCAATAATAATACGTATTATTTCCAGGACCATTCATTTCTTCGCACGGTCGCTTTCAACTAATGCCAAATCTCTATCATTACCAAGAACTATAACATGTTAAAGGTTGACATTGCCATTCATAAAGGGCTCAAGGAAGTATTGGAATTGATTAAGAGGTTTTAGCATGCATGGTTGGAATTTGGAGTTTATTTGCCAAAGCCTGTTTTACTTGCTGAATGTGAGGGGAGGGGAGAGTTTTTCAAGTTTTCAAGGGAGATGGCGATAACGGGGCAGCGATCGCTGCCCCGTTGTTTACCTTGAAGATTACAGGAAACTATTTCGCGGCAAGGGACTCTATATACATCTTGAGCGAGCGCATTTCCACAGACCTGCCATCAATCTTTTCACCACCCAAAGGACCTGTTACGCATTTGTTGATAATTTTTGACAGTTTTTCCTTGCCGCCTGCCTTCTCAAGACCGGAACCCCCATTATGACAGCTGTTGCAGCTTTTGTCGTTTGTTGATCCGCTGAGCTTCGAGTCATTGAAAAGTTTCTGGCCTGTTTCCACGGTCGATTTTTCTTTTGCCATGGTCACACCTGTTGTCAGGATAATCGCCAGACAAATTCCCATAATGCATTGTGTTTTTTTCATGATCCATCTCCTTTGTAGTTCTTTAGGGGTTAGTTGAGAACCTGAAACATACTATCGTTTCTGTGGTACTTGACAGTTAAATGTAGCACCATAGCACCTAACAATCTTTTTGCAAGTCTTTTTTTAAAAAATAAAGAAATTTTATGATGGTCAGGATGCTATGGTGAGATCGGTGGAGTCGATATAGGCGTAGGCGCTGTGTTTGTGGATGGATTCGAAGCTTTCGACGCTGACGGAAAACCAGTAGATCTGCGGGTGTGCCATTGCCTTTTCCGCCACAAGACGGACCACATCTTCAACAAACATGGGATTGTCGTAAGCCTGTTCGGTAACGTATTTCTCGTCCGGTCGTTTCAACAGGGCAAAAACCTCACAGGAGGCGCATGATTCAATAAGGGAGATAAGGTCTTCCATCCAGATGAAACCCGAGAATTTTATGTTCAGGTTTACCTCGGCACGCTGATTGTGGGCCCCGAAATCGCTAATTTCCTTGGAACAGGGGCACAGAGTGGTGATCGGTACCCAAACCGATAACATGAAATCTTCCTTTTCCACAATACTGCCTGTAAAGCGGCAGGTATATTCCATGAGGCTGGGAGTATTGGAGATTGGGGCTTTTTTTTCAATAAAGTATGGGAAAGTCATTTCCAACTGGGTTGATTCCGCCTGCAGATCCTTTTTGATTTCTTCCAAAAGATCCGGGAATATGCCGGTGCTGATATCTTCCTGATATTTATTGATCACGGAAATAAAAGTTGAGACACATGTCCCTCTTACCTGATGAGGCATTGAAGCCTGCATGGTTACGTTGGCCACGGTTTCCTGGTGCCCGCCGCTTTTTTTCCGGATGCGGACCGGAAGATGAATATTTTTTATGCCGACTGTTTTCAGTTTCATATATTCTTTTTTGGGCTTCCTGCCTTGTGGTTTGAAAAAAATATTCTTTTTACCGTTTTTATGGTATTCAGCCAACATCTTTCTTGTTATGAACGTGTATTCTTTTCTCCACCGTACTTGTGAAAGAGATGGTTTAAAGACCATGGAAGAGTAAGAACATACTCCTGAACTTGCTGAATCAGATGGCACCAGAAGATATAAGGATTGATAAATGGCTTTGGGCTGCCAGGTTTTTCAAGACACGGTCAATGGCCGCCAAAGCAGTGTCCGGTGGTAGGGTGCATGTCAACGGCGCTCGGACCAAGCCGGCAAAAAGTGTGAAGATAGGTGACACAATACGTTTCACTAAAGGGGAGTACGAATTTGTTGTAGTCGTGCAGGGGGTTGCCGGTCAGCGTCGGCCGGCAGTTGAAGCACAGACACTCTATGAGGAAACAGAGGAAAGCATAGCGTCAAGGCAAATACAAAAAGAGCAGCGGAAGCTGGAACGTGCCGGTCAGAGGGGATCACCCGGCAAGCCGAGCAAAAGAGACCGGAGGCTGATACGAAGTTTCTTTAAAGACAATGAATAATGGATATTAATTTCAAATCCTTTCGGTTTTTCCGGGAGGTGCTGTATATTTTTTTCAAATCAGAAGCGTATACATAAGGAGGCATGACCATGAAAAAAATTGAACGGGCATTAATCAGTTTGACCGATAAATCTGGAATAGAACCGGAGATGCTTGACGGCAGGGTCAAGACCCTGCATCCCAAAGTGCATGGCGGCATCCTCGCCCAGCGGGAAAATTCAACCCATCAACAACAGATGGCCCAGCATGGTCTCAAGCCTATCGATCTGATAGCTGTAAATCTTTACGCCTTTGAAAAGGCAACCCAGGATCCCGACTGCACCCTGGGAAACGCCATTGAGAATATAGATATTGGCGGGCCAACACTTCTGCGGGCCTCGGCCAAAAATTTCCACGATGTCACGGTTTTGGTTGATCCTGCCGATTATCTTGCCGTGCTGAAAGAGATCAAGGAAAGCGGCAATACCACCCTGAAGACACGTTTTCGTCTGGCGGCAAAAGTATTCGCCTTGACCAGCCATTACGATACGGCGATCACCAAATGGCTGGCCACGGTTGATCCTGAAACAAATCCTTATTTCGCTTAAGGAGGAACATACTATGAAGATGGCAGTGCTGCTTTCAGGCTCAGGCCGCACCTTGGACAACTTCCATGAAAAGATCAATAACAATACCCTGCATTGCAGCATTGAGGTTGTGGTATCCAATGTAGGGGATGCCCTTGGGCTCACCAAGGCAGAAAATTATGGCTATCCTGCCTTCCATGCCCGCACCAATGAAGAGATTAATTCCATCCTGAGCAATTATGATATAGATCTCATTTGTCTGGCCGGATTTCTCAAGCTCTATACACCACCACCTCATCTTGCTCGTGCCGTACTCAATATCCATCCTGCACTTATTCCTTCTTTTTGCGGGGAGGGATATTACGGCATGCGCGTACATCGGGCCGTGAAAGAGAGGGGCGTGAAAGTGAGCGGTTGTACGGTTCATTTCGCCAACGAGGTTTATGACGAGGGTCCCATTGTGGTCCAGAAATGTGTGCCTCTTGCTGATGAAGATACCCCGGATGATATCGCGGCAAAAGTTTTTGCCGTCGAGTGTGAAGCCTTTCCGGAGGCGATCAATCGTGTCGCTGCAAAAGGGGTGGAGTATTTTTGGCCTTGAGGTAGGTTTTTTCCCATCCGGACGGTAACAGACTTTACCGATGCTGGAACAAGTTGTTTCCAATTCGGAAATTTGGAAGTATTTTGCTGATAATACATGTTTTTTAGAGTATTATGTTTTGTGTTGCTTTGGATTAACATGATGCACCTGAAGGTGAAAGATGGTTGCTGCTAAGAAAAAAATCATGACTGCCCGGGACATCGACAGGTCCCTTAACCGCATCGCCCTGCAGATCATGGAAAGGAACCGGGGTGAAAAAAATATTGCCATTATCGGCATTCATACCGGTGGTGTGTATCTCGCGCAACGACTGCAGAAGATTATCAAGACCAGAGAGAAGGTAACCCTGCCTATGGGCAGCCTGGACATCACCTTGTATCGGGACGATTGGAGTCTTGCTTCACAAAGTCCGGTGGTTAAGAAGACGGATGTCAGTTTTTCCATTGAGGGGTACACCCTGATTCTTGTTGACGATGTTATTTTTTCCGGGCGGACGATCCGGGCAGCCCTGGACGCCATAATGGATTTCGGGCGCCCCTGTTTTATCCAATTGGCGGTCCTCGTTGACAGAGGAGGGCGGGAACTGCCGATCCAGCCTGATTATGTCGGCATGCCGGTTGCCGTGGAAAATAATCAGCATGTGCATGTCCTGCTGAAGGAGTATACCGGCAAAAATGAGGTGATACTCGAAACCTTTTTTAAAGGACCGTCGCAGTAAATGGTGAAGCTGCAGGAAATATGTCCCGATCTTCTCACTATAAACAACCGGGTCAGGCAGAAAAGAAAGGATTATATAAGCTACGATTTTACCAGGATAAAAAACGATATCCTGAAATCCTTTTTTGATCTGGCCCAGGAGTTTGAAAGCCTGAACGATTTTTATCGTATCTGTGTTACCGTTCCGAGAGACTCACTCAAGGTAGAGAGCAGACTGTATTTGTTGGATAAAACTGAACAGAACTTTGAACTTGTCTGCGACACCCAAAAGGGTATTTATCGCGAAAAGCCTAAGGCTCCTGCAACAATCCGTCTTGCCGATCAACCCTATGAGGAAGGCGATTCGTATATTGTCCCGATATTACGACATAATTTTCGGGCTGAAGGTTTTCCCTCCCTACAGTCTGATACAAAAAGAATTCTTGGTATGCTTGAGGTATTTCCCGCCAACAGGCTGTCTGATTCCGACCGTTTCTTTTTTACCAAATATACCAATCGCATCGGCTTTAACCTTCATAATAGACAGGTTGCCCAGCAAAACATCCAGCATTTGAAATTTATAAATAATCTGGTCAGGGATATTGAACATAATGTCATTGTCCCGAACATGTATTTCAAGCATATCTTCAATCAATTGAAAAAAAGGATCGGCAATCTTGAAGAGTTGCATGATACCGTGGTTTCCCTTAAGAAAACCCATGACATCGAAAGCAAGTTGTGCGACATGGTTGCCGGAAAGATTTCTGACCTGCGCGATATGCTTTCCGCAAACCATAAGGAATTGTTGGAATATCACGCTACCATCAGTTTATTCCTGGAGAGCTTGTTCAGGCCGGATCATTTTAAAAAGGGCCATCTTGTTCTGCGCCCCAAGAAATGCCTGGTGGAAAAGGAGATAATCGTACCGCAGCTTGAATATTTCAGCAAGCGTTTCAAAACCAAGGGAATTGCCATTGAGCGGCCCAAAGATATGCTTGAGGAGGAAGTTCCTCTCATGGTGGATTTGGGCTTGCTGGCCCAGGTGTATTCGAATTTTTTTTCCAATGCCGTCAAATATACGGAGACGATTCACTACAAGAATGGATCCTCCCGCAAGGCCATGGCTTATGGCCGAGAATATATAATAGACTTTTTTGGCGATGGCAAGGACGGCATCAAGTTCAATGTATTTACCACAGGAGAGCATATCAGCCCAACCGATGCGCTAAATATTTTTGAAGACGGGTACCGTGTCGCAAGCAGATCCACTGTATCCGGCGAAGGGCATGGTCTTTCCTTTATTCGACATGTCGTAGAAATTCACGGCGGTGTTGCCGGTTATGAACCGACAGCTGAAGGGAACAATTTTTATTTTGTCCTGCCTCTGCATGATGTGGAACCACAACTTGTTTTAGATTATTGATGAAATCGTAAAAAATACGATTTCATCGATGTGTTACGTTGTAACTAGTTGAAATTACATGGCACGTTAACCGCTTTCCCGACTTTTTGCGGGATCATCATGATTGATATCGAAGTATTTTAGCTTTTCCTGTAACCTATTTTCCAAAAAGTTTTCTTATCAACTCAGCAAGCCATCCTGTTTTCAAAGAGCGTTTCGTTCGCCTATGCTAGACGTATTGTATGTTTCCTCTTAAAGATGATATCCCGGCAAAAAGTTTCCCCGCTGTTAATCTTTGGTTGATAGCGGTTAACGTGCTCTGCTTTTTGTACGAACTGAAACTGGGGCCGCACCTGGAGGGATTTATCATTGATTACGGTTTTGTGCCGGCGCGCTTTTATCATCTCCAGGATGTGAATTGGCTGGACATGAGCCGCTTTGTTCCGGTGCTGACCTCCATGTTTCTGCACGGCGGCATATTGCACTTACTTTCCAACATGTGGATGTTATGGATATTCGGTGATAATGTGGAAGACAGTATGGGCCATGGCCGTTATCTTGTCTTTTACCTTCTGTGCGGGATAGCTTCCGTATTTGTGCAGGCAATATTGAGCCGGGAGTCCCATCTTCCCATGCTGGGAGCCAGCGGTGCTATCGCCGGTGTGCTGGGCGCTTATTTTATTCAGTATCCCCGTGCGCGAATTCTTACATTGGTGCCCATTTTTATTTTTTTCTACATTGTGGAAATTCCGGCTTTTTTCTTTCTCGGCTTCTGGTTTTTGATCCAGTTTGTCCAGGGATATTTTCAGCTCAGCTTCGGTTCCCTGGCGGAAGGTGGGGTGGCTTGGTGGGCCCATATCGGCGGGTTTGCAGCAGGGGTCGGCATGATTTATTTTTTTCGGCATAAGCCTCCAGGGAGCCGAAGATCCAAATTTTTCAAATAAAGTAAATTCCTACTGTCTGATATGACCACCAAAAAGAACAATGCCATGGAGCTGTTGGCGCCGGCCGGCACTGTTGCGGTTTTTGAAGCCGCTGTAAAGGAAGGCGCTGATGCCGTGTATATCGGGGCGCCCTGGTTGAACGCCCGTGCGTTAGCCAAACATTTCAGCATGGCTGAGATTGCCGCAATGATCCAATACGCCCATAAATCGGGGGTAAAGGTGTATATTGCCATGAACAGCCTCATGAAGGAGGGAGAGGCAGACCGGGTGCTGGAACTCCTTGCTGCCTTTTCAGCTTTAAAAGCCGATGCTCTGATCATTCAGGACTTGGGTGTTCATTACCTTGCAAAGAGGTTTTTCCCCCAATTGCGGATTCATGCAAGTACGCTGCTTGCCGCCCATAATTCCCTGGCTGTAAAACATTTTGCCGCTGTGGGTTTCAGCCGTATTGTGCTTGCCCGTGAATTAACCCTGCCGGAAATAAGCACGATACACAGGAGTGTTGAAGCTGAGATTGAGGTGTTTGTTCATGGCGCTATGTGCTTCAGCTATTCAGGTTTATGCCTTTTCAGCAGTTTCCTTGGTGGGAAGAGCGGACTGCGGGGTAGATGTGTGCAGCCGTGTCGTAGACGCTATAGCCTTTCCGGCAAAGGAAGAGGATTGCGGCAGGGATATTTTTTTTCCATGAATGATCTTTGCGCCATTGAGATCCTTCCCCGGCTCAAGGAGGCCGGGGTATCTTCCCTGAAGATTGAAGGCAGGATGCGCAGCGTCCACTATGTCCAATCAGTGGTCCGGGCCTACCGAATGGTGCTTGACGCCCCGGAGGGCGACACTGAGGTCATGGAGCATGCTCAGGAGCTGTTGGGCGAGGCTATGGGCCGGAAAACAATCAAAGGATATTTTGTTTCTTCAAGTCCTCAAGATATCCTCTCGCCCGGCCATTCGGGAAATATTGGCCTGTTTCTCGGGAAAATTAAAAAATATACGAGAAACAGGGCAGAATTTGCTCCTAAAGTTGCAGTAACGGTTGGCGACCGATTGCGTGTCCATCATGAAAAAACCGGAGAGCGCCAGTCCTTCAGAGTAAAAAATCTCGTCGTAAAAGGGAAAGAAGTTGCATCCGTGCAAGCCGGCATGTTCGCGTCTCTTGCACTGCCCTTTACTGCCCGGCCTGGTGATTGTTTGTATAAGGTCGATACTCCCCACATCCGAGGTTCGGCTTCGGCAAGGGGCGTTTCCCGCGCCGGTACATTCCAGAAAAAGATAGCCCGGTTTAAACTGCAGGACAGGGTAGCAAAAATCCGGAATGACCTGTTACGCGAGGGAATTACGCTGACAACAAATAAAGAAACCGGGTTTTCCCCGCCTGGCAAGACAAAGCGCTACAAGAGCAGGAAAAAGAAGGGGATGGAATTGTGGCTTAAAATAGATGATTTGAGAGTTCTCAGCCACAATTTCCCTGTTCCTGTGGCCAAATTTGTGGTGAGCCTCGAACGCCGTACCTTTAAGCAGTTTTTGCAAAAGGGGAAATCTCTTTCTTCCTTTGCCAAAAAAATTATCTGGTCATTGCCGCCAATAATTCTTGAAGAAGATGTGGAGTTCTTCCAGAAGGCAATATCGCGCTTGTTAGGAAAACGGTATTTATTTTGGCAGATCGGCCATGTCAGTCAGGTACAATTTTTCGTAAAAAATGGTTTACCTATTAATAATCCCAACTATTTTGCTAAAAGCAATTATATAGACAGCAGAATTACCATAATTGGGGATTATACAATCAATGCTTTGAATGGTCTGGCTCTTTTGGGCTTAAAAGATATCGGGGTAATGAAATCGCAGATTGCCATCGAGACCGACAGGCAGAACGTAAAGAACATCCTTGCTACCAAACCCATTATGGAAGGAGGCCTCACGGTTTATGGCCACCCTCCAGTATTCATATCCCGTGCTTCTCAAGATTGGTTTTCCTATAGACATTCCTTTGTAAGCCCAAAGGGAGAAAAATTCTTGCTCCACAAGGCATGGGGGCAGACAATAGCCGTTCCGGAGAGGACTTTTTCTCTTCTGCCTTGGCTTTCCGACCTTGCAGAAATGGGTGTTCGGTTTGCGGTTATTGATCTTTGCCGTCAATCTTTATCACGGAATCAAATCGCCAGGATATTCGAAAAAATCACAAAGCCTCGCAAAACAACAAAAGACTCCACCTTTAATTTTTTCCATACACTGCAGTAATATTGCCAACAGTAATTTTCACTATTACGAAAAGAATTTTATGTAAAAATTTGAGACGAGTTTGATTTGGTGTAATAGTGACACCTTGAGATGTTACTAACCTCTTGATTTTATTATTTTTTTTATTGACATTTGCCAATAAGCCATTATTATCGTTTCCTTAAGATATAGTGAAGGCAAAAATGGGCTGCCTTCACTATATCTTGTGGTGGAGCAATGACTGAAAATATAGGTGGGACAAGGGCAATGGTTTTTGTAAAACCATTGCCGCAACAATCGTACGTAAACGTAATGGCAAATGCATTATAACAGGCATGGCTCAGGTTGATCTGAATTTCGGGCCTGCATTCTTTTAATGGGTGCTCCTGGGCTTTTCGTTTACCAGTCGTATTTGTTGTAATGGTGGGATCTTTTCTCGGTGAAGTGGATCTCGATTGCGTCTTTGCAGATCGAGTTTGGGCACAGGATCTCATCAATGACTCCGGCAAACCCAGGGTAAGTTTGCAGGAGGAACGCATGTGGCTTTCTCTGATTATCGATGAGTGCTCTACTATGCCGCTTGTTTCGCTGTCAAGGAGGAAGATGTGAACGATACGATACTTGTTAGGAAAAGATCCGTCGTAGTACAACAACAAGAAGGGGGTGAGGCACATGTGGGTGCCGAAGTGTTCTCCAAAGGTGGAGTTATTCTCTTCGGCGGCATTACATTGGTAGTCGGACTATGGGCTTTGATTTGTTTTGTTGCCGGGATGTGCGGAAATGATGGGCCGTTGAATCTTTTTCGTCATTGGCTCAGCGCTGTCGCCGGTATATGACACCTAAATTAAGCGTTTCAAATTTTTAGACACTCTTCACGTACCTTGTGACTTTTTTGCTTTTACACTCCGTTGCGGGGTGTTGCAAGGGTGCTTTTGTTCCTCCGTAGTGTCGTACTGCAGACTTGTTCATTTGTTGGGTAATCCTTTTTTCTTCAAGAGCTGGGGATGGTATCATGTGTTCCCCGGCTTTTTTATTTGGTTATAGCAGAGGAGGCGCACTTGGGGTATTATACGTAATAACTAAAGCAACATAGGGATACATTCACCCAGGATTTATGTGAGCGCATAAAAAGAGGAGTCGCGTGGGAACTTTTTTCCGGACTTTATTTGCCATCATTGTAATTGCGGTATTGGGCATCACTGTTCTGATTTTCTGGAACATGGAAAGCAAGGTGCCTTCCATAAGCTATAATGAATTTCTCTTAAGCCTTGACAACAATGAGATTTCCGAGGTCAGGATCCGTGGAGGAGAAGTAACTCTGACCGACATCTATGACCGACAGTACAGAACTTTTGTTCCGGATATTGCAGGTGTGCTGCCTAAACTATCGGAAAAGGAAATTGTGATTTACGGTCAATCCGACAGGCCCTCTCCACTATGGAATATTATTTCCATTACCATTCCTGTAGCACTTATTCTGCTTGTATGGTTTTTAGTTATGCGGAAACAAGGGCAAGGCGAGGGAGGATCCGACTTTGCAAAAGGGAAGGCTATCAATTTCGCCTCCTCAGGAAAACAGGTAACCTTTCGTGACGTGGCAGGCATACCCGAGGTAAAGGAGGAATTGCTTGAAATTGTAGATTTTCTCCAGAAACCGAAGAAATACAGCAAGCTGGGCGCCATTATTCCCAAAGGTATTCTATTTCAAGGTCCTCCCGGAACGGGCAAGACGTTGCTTGCTCAGGCGGTTGCCGGGGAAGCAGGGGTGCCGTTTTACAGCATCAGCGGTTCCGATTTTGTCGAAATGTTTGTCGGTGTCGGTGCATCACGTGTTCGGGATCTTTTTCAGGATGCAAAGAAAAATACACCCTGCATCATTTTTATTGATGAAATTGACGCGGTTGGCGGCCATCGCGCTGCCGGCGGCGCGGTTGGCGGCCAGGACGAACGCGGCCAAACCTTAAATGCCCTGCTTGTTGAAATGGATGGCTTTGGTTCTGACGAAACAATCATTTTGCTTGCCGCCACGAACCGGCCGGATATTCTTGACCCGGCCCTACTGCGACCAGGCCGATTTGACCGCCAGATTACCGTGCTTTCCCCGGATGTGAAAGGCCGTCAGCAAATTCTCGAAGTTCATACCCGCCGGGTCCGGATGGCGGAAGATGTAGAGCTGGACGAACTTGCTAAAGCGACCCCTGGTTTCACTGGCGCTGAACTGGCAAGCCTGGTGAATGAAGCCGCCTTGATTGCCGGCCGCGCTGAAAAGGATGCCATAGCCAAAAGCGATTTTGAGGCGGCAAAAGACAGGATTCTCATGGGAGTCGAACGAAAGGGCTTTGTAATCAATGACAAGGATAGAAAAACCATGGCCTATCATGAGGCCGGTCACGCCATCGTTGCCCGGTTCATGCCCGAAACCGACCCTTTGCATAAAATAACCATCATACCCAGGGGTAAGGCCATGGGGCACACCCAGCAGCTCCCTCTGCATGACCGCCATGTGTATTCCAAAGAGTATCTTAAAAATCGAATATCCATATTGCTCGGCGGTCGGGCCGCCGAAGAGGTGGCGCTTAATCAGCGCACCACTGGAGCTGAAGACGATCTGGCCCAGGCCATCGGCATTGCCGCTAACATGGTATGTAAATGGGGAATGGACGATGTGATCGGCCCAATGTCATATTCACAGGGCGAAGCAGGTTTTTTGGGCGAGCAGTCCACAAACTTGACTTTTAGTGAGCAGACCGCCCAAGATATCGATCATGAAATCAGGAAATTGGTTGAAGGCTGTTACCAGGAGGCAGTTGAAATATTGGCGCGGGAAAAGGATTTTCTCGACCAGCTTGCTGAAATACTTCTGCAGACGGAAATGCTCGATAAGGAAGAAATGGATATCATTTATGAATGTACCCAAAAACAGATGAAGGACAATAAAGAAAACTCTGAATTAGAGGGTGATGCATGCCAGACGGAATTCCCCGCTTGATGGGATAGATCTGATTTATGTTACTGGGTATATTAACAGGAGGTATTGAGGCCTGAGTATGGTTAATGTCGGGGAAGTTTTCAGGGTTGTTGTAAATAGCATTGCGCGCAGCAAGGTCTCCTTGATCGGGGCCTTGATATCCACGGTTATTTTTCCTTTTCTCTTTGTTGCTGCCGCCCTTGATATGCAAGGGATCATCAAGAATCCCTATTTTGGTTTTCTCACCTATATGGTGATGGGGCCCCTCTTTGGTCTGGGTCTCCTCCTCCTTCTGCTGGGCATTATTTTCTTCAAGGGCACCGAAGACATCGGGATCTATACCTACGAATACCTCAAAGAACAATTTACCAAGCCGGGCCGCGTCAGTAGAGTCCGGCGTCTCATCATCTTGATCACTCTCATAATAAATATCACCATCATTGTTGTCCTTGTTTTTTCTTACTCTGCTTTCCATTACACCGAATCAGTGGCCTTCTGCGGGCAGTTCTGCCATAGGGTCATGAACCCGGAATATGTAACATTTCAGAATTCCCCTCATTCACGGGTTTCCTGCGTCGAGTGCCACATCGGCGAGGATGCCGAATGGTTTACCCGCTCTAAATTTTCCGGGGTCAAGCAGCTTTTTGCCGTGGCATTCGATACCTACAGCAAACCGATCAAAACACCTATTGGCGGATTGAGACCTCGGCGGCAGACCTGTGAAGAGTGTCACCGTCCAGAAATGTTTCATGGCGCCAAATTGTATGTAAAAGACAAATTCTTGCCTGATGAGGAAAACACCCATTTGCAGACAGCAATGCTCATTAAGGTGGGATCCGGCGGATACAGGGGGCAAGAGGCCCATGGGATCCACTGGCATGTTTCCCCTGAAAACAAGATTGTTTACCGGTATACAGACAGGGAACGGCAGAATATTGTTGAAGTCAAGCTGATCAAGGCTGACGGCACTGAAGTGGTCTATGCAAAAACGGAAAGTGAAGCTGGGAATAGCAGGGATTCAGGAAATCCGGACTCCCAGCAGGGCGGGGAGAGTGAAATGGACTGCATGGACTGCCATAACCGACCCACCCACATTTATCTGTCGCCGGATGAAGCTCTTGACCTGAAACTGTTTACGGGCGAGATTCCCCGGGAACTCCCCTTTATTAAGAGGGAGGCACTTGCAGCCATTACCAAGAAATACGCAACCGCTGAAAAGGCAAGAAATGGTATCAATATTCAGCTTCTTGGCTGGTACAGAGAACATTATCCGGAAATAACTGAGAAGCAATCTTCCCTGTTGGCCAAGGCGGTGCGTGGCGTACAGATGGCTTATGTTGAGAATGTTTTTCCGGAGATGAACGTCGAATGGGGAACCTACAAGGATTTTATCGGCCACGATGACAACGGCGGCTGTTTCCGCTGCCATGATGGTTCCCACCGGTCTGAAAGCGGTGAATTTATTTCAACTACCTGCGAATCCTGTCATACAATCCTCGCCAAGGAGCAACCTGCTTCAGAGGTCCTCAACATCTGTGCAATGGAGGAATAGAAACAGGGCAATACAACTATAAAAAGGGAATTCCCCTTACTTGATCAGGTATTTTCGTTATGAGCTTCCGACTGTGTTTTCATAAAAAATATTTTTCTCATAATCTAGGGGCGTTATAGTTCTCGACTACCTTTTTTGTTGACAATTACCCTTTCCTTTTGGTTAATTCAGTTGTTTTTAGTCATCCATCCTCTACAGTTAAGGAATAACTTTGCCAGATGTTTCGATTTAGGAGAAATGAATGCCCATTGAAAGCAGTGAGTCGATATATCCCATAAGTGTTGCATCAAAACTTTTATCGGTGCATCCTCGGACCCTAAGGATTTACGAGGATGAAGGACTTATTAAGCCCGCCCGAAAAGGCAACAAGCGTTATTACTCCAATGATGATATCGAATGGATTAAATGCATCCGGTCCCTAATTCATGATAAGGGAATTAGCATTCCGGGCATTAAAATGCTCCTTGACCTTACTCCCTGTTGGGAGATCAAAGACTGCCCGCCTGAAATACGAGAGAAATGTTCCGCTTTTATGGACAGAACCATTCCCTGTTGGGAGCGCGCCACCACCGCCTGCAATCGGGAAATGAAGGAATGCGCTAACTGCGACTATTATATTGAGGCCATGAAGCAAGCCCGATCAGCAGCTTCCGCAAAAACGAAATAATCCGAGAGAGCCCCACGCTTAACGAATTATATTCGGCCTTAAGCAAGCCTTTTGCCCATTTGCCCATAATTTTTGGTATGCAAGACGAGATAGGTTGTTTATACCTGTTCTCGGCCGGATAGATATTTTACCCATTGCCCATTTTTATTTTCAGCCTAAATAATCAAAAATTAAAATGTTATATGGAGGATACGTGTTAGATGAGCGCTGATGACATTAATTCAAAAGAAAAAGAATCTGAGGTGCATGTGCATAAAGGACCCTGGGGCCATATCATAAGGGGCATGTGGCGCACACCGCTCGGTCTTATCGGTGTTGTCATAACCACGGTAAGCATCACCTTAATGATAATCGGTTTTATCGTTGACACCCTTGGATTGGTGGATAATCCCTATGCAGCTATCTTTACCTATATGATCTTGCCGGCAGGTATGATGTTGGGCCTTGCCATCATTCCCATCGCGGCATTTCTCAGACGCAGGCAATTTTATAAGTTCGGTATCTCCAAAGAGCATCTTCATATCAATCTCAGCGACCACAAGCACAGGCGATGGGTGATCGGTTTTATAGCTCTTACAGTTATCAATTTTGCCATTCTTGCCATCATTGGCTATGAGGGCTATCACTTTACCGATTCCTCCTATTTCTGCGGCAAGGTGTGCCATACGGTAATGGATCCCGAGTACACCGCATATCAGCGCTCTCCCCATGCCAGGGTCGCTTGTGTCGAATGCCATATAGGTCCCGGCGCCCAATGGTTTGTGCGCGCCAAAATTTCCGGTCTGAGGCAGGTGCTTGCCGTGGCTACTGACAGCTTCAGCAGGCCGGTTCCGGCTCCGGTTGAGCATCTGCGTCCTGCACGGGATACCTGTGAGCATTGCCATTGGCCCGAGAAATTTCATGGGAAAAAGATCAAGATTTTTACTCATTTTGACAATGATGATCAGGTAAATCCCGAGGTCAATGAAATTGCCCTGCATATTGGGGGCCGCAATCCGAAAACCGATGCTTTTGAAGGCATCCACTGGCACGTCAGTAACAATGTCGAGGTTAGTTACCTTGCAGTGGACAAAAAGAGAACACAGATTGCCAAGGTCAGAGTAAAACGCCCCGACGGCACTGAAGATGAGTTTGTGAAGAGTGATATCGAGGTTCCTGAGGGAGAAGATGTTGAATGGCGGATCATGGACTGCATCGACTGCCACAACCGGCCCACCCATGTTTATGATATGCCTGAAGAACGGGTTGATTTCGGCCTGCTCAGCAAACGCATCAATCCTGAGATTCCCGGTATCCGGGAAGACAGTCTCACCGTTATCAGGAAAAACTATGCAACAAAGGATGAGGCCAATGAGCAGATTGTTTCGTATCTACTTGAACTGCAGACCCAGCGTGATGTGGAAACGGCCAAAAAATATGAAGAAGATATCAAACGGGCCGGCGAATTCATCCTCGAGGTATACAACGCCAATGTCTGGCCGGCAATGAACATCGGCTGGGGTACCTATCAAATGCACCTTGGCCATCAGTACGCTGATGAAGGCTATGGCTGCTTCCGCTGTCATGATGAGGAGCATGAGAACGCCAATGGCGATACCATTACGCAGGATTGCAGCCTCTGTCATGACGAGCCTGAGTGACACTTAGATCTCCTAAATCGTAAATAATAACCATAGAAAAGCCCCTCGAGAAAATCGAGGGGCTTTTTTTTTATTGTGAAAACGCTAAATTCTTGCATGTTGCCATTGTTCGCTCTTGAGTTTCGAATTGTCCTTCAGTATGATTTTTTAACCGTTATATGCGGTTTAGGCCTCAAATAAAAGGAGCAGCGGCATCATATTTTTTCAAAAAAGAGGTTCAAGGTGGCAACCATCTTACGAATGACGATAATTGGTGTTTTTTTTCTGTTCTTGGTTATTGGTCAGGATGTATATGGTGGGTCAAGCTCCACAACCATGAGGGCGCGGCAGATACTTGAAGAGGTTGATGATCTCTGGCGCTCGCAATCTTCGCATTCAATTCTTTCAATGAGGGTAAAGACCAGGCATTATACCCGGACGGTCACCATGGAAAACTGGACCAAAGGCAAGGAAAAGTCGCTGGTCCGTATCCTTTCCCCACGCAAGGAAAAAGACACCGCCACCCTGAAGTCCGGAAACAATGTGTATACCTACCTTCCCAAAACCGACCGCACCATCCGGCTGACTTCGTCCATGATGATGGGCTCATGGATGGGCAGCCATTTCACCAATGACGACCTGGTCAAGGAATCACGACTTTCCGAGGACTATGATCCCGAGATAGTTTTTGAAGGTGAGCGGGACGGCCGGAGCATTATCGAGTTTGGACTCATACCAAAACCGGATGCCCCGGTGGTCTGGGGCAAAATAGTTTTTACTATAACAGCTCAGGACCATCTGCCCATTGTCTCGCAATATTTTGATGAAGATATGGTTCTTGCCCGAACGTTCACCTTCAGTGATATCAAGGAAATGGGAGGGCGCAAGGTTCCTGCACTAATGCATGTGGTGCCGACGGACAAGCCTGAGGAATTTACCGAAATGGTCTACCAATCCATCCAATTTGACTTGGAAATAGCGGACTCTTTTTTCTCGCTCCATCAACTGCGCCGCAGATAAATTTTTATGAATCTTGTATCCTTTGCCTTTCGAAATGTCGCCAGGCAACGTCACCGAGCCTGGATTACCATCAGCGCCATGGCTTTTGCCGGCTTCATCATGATTTTCTATGCCTCATTAATGGAAGGGATTATAGATGCCACGGAAAGAAACGCCATCTCTATGGAACTTGGCCAGTTCCAGATCCATGTGCCTGGCTACAGAACAGATCCTGATCTATACACCCTCATTTATCAGGATATTGCCTTGCTCCAAACTATAGAGGGTGCTGGTTTTATCGGCACTCCCAGGCTCTATGCCTTTGGACTGGCGGCAGCCGGCAAGGCCTCTGCAGGGGTGCGCCTCCGCGGCGTTGATCTTGAAAGGGAATCCTTGGTTACTGAGGCCTATGGCCATATCATGACAGGAAAGTGGCTGGATGAAAGGGATCCATTTGGTGTGGTGATCGGCCGTAAACTCGCAAAAACGCTGAACGTCGGGGTTGGTGATGAAGTCGTCGTTGTCAGCCAGGCCGCGGATGGTTCCATGGCCAATGATTTATATGCGGTGCGGGGAATATTAAAATCCATTGGCGAGGGTATTGATGCCAATGGATTTTTTTTAAATGCCAGCAGTTTCCGAGACCTTATGGCTCTTGAGGCTGGAGTCCATGAGATAGTAGTGCGCTGGCAGGGCCGGGAAACACCCTTAGAACAGCTTACCCAAAATCTTGGCGATCTTGTACCTGATCTGGAAGTGAAAAATTGGCGGCAGCTGCGACCGGTGGTCGCCCGAATTGTCGATACTTCCCGGTATTCATTGATCATCATGCTCATGATAACCTATACCGCCATCGGTATATTGGCCTTAAATGCCATGTTGATGAGTGTCTATGAACGGATACGGGAATTCGGCATCATGAAGGCCCTCGGTATTGCACCATGGCGTGTTTTTTCGCTGATCCTCCTTGAAACCGTGATGCAGGTATCCATTGCTTCGTTGTTGGCCTTGGCCGGCGGGGTGCCGCTTTCCTATTATTGTGAAAGCCATCCCATTGATCTTTCAAAGCTTGCCAGTGCATCACTCACCTTTGCCGGCATTGCCATTGACCCGGTCTGGTATTCCCGGGTCACTTTTGAATCTGTTTTTACCCCGGTTGCCGTACTCTTCGGTATGGCCTTGTTTGCCGTGCTGTACCCGGCAGGAAAGGCGGCGGTTATAAGGCCGGTACAAGCTATTTATCACCGGTAATGTTTTGCCGTGGAGTGGATGCACAATTCGAAAAGGAGCAACAATGCGGTTAGGTAAAATGGCTTGGCGCAACCTGTTGCGGCATAAAAGGAGGACCTCTATAACCTCCTTTTCCGTGGCCTTCGGGGTTCTGCTCACCGTAACCTTCACCGGATCCGGGGATTACAGCTATACCAATATGATTGACACCAGCGTCACCATGGGGCTCGGACACCTGACCATTGAGCCGCCCGGATACAACGATTCCCCGACCCTGGCCAAAACAATTGGAGATGCGGATGATATCCGCAAAAGAGTTTTGGATATTCCCGGCATAACAGACGCCCAGGTTCGCATCATGGGGCAGGCCATGTTCGCGAGCGGCGCAAAAAGCGTGGGCGGAATGTTCCTCGGTGTTCATCCGGGGAACGAAACAGAAGAGCACAACATTTTTCTGCGGTCCATCACCAAGGGGAAGATGTTTGCTGAAACAGGGGGGCGGGAGATTGTTATCGGAGAAAAGATGGCTGAAAGGCTGGGCTTGCGGCTCGGCAAAAAGCTGGTATATACGGTGACCGATAAAAACGGCGAAATGGTCAGTCAAGTGAGCAGGGTTTCCGGTCTTTTCAGAACCGGCGAGGATATGGTGGACAGTACCATTGTGCTGCTTCCCATAGACCGGCTGCGGAAGACGCTTCATTACGCAGAACAGGATGCATCCATGGTCGCGGTTTTCATTGAAGATCAACGGCGGGCCGATGGAAGGCGGCTGGAGATAATACAGACAATAGGCACGGGTCAACATGAAGTGCTGACTTGGAACGAGACCCAGGCGGAGCTTGCCGGATTGATTGCCGTTGACCGGGCCAGTAACTATCTGCTGCAGTTTTTGATAGGCCTGCTCATTGCAGCCGGGATTTTCAACACCCTGCTGATGTCCGTCATGGAACGAACCAGGGAGTTCGGCATTATGATGGCCATGGGCATGGCGCCGAGCCAGGTTGTAAAACTTGTGATCATTGAATCATTCTGGATCGGGGTTATGGGGCTAGTCTTAGGGATTGTTATTACCGCGCCATGGTATATCTTCATGAGTAAAACAGGTATCAACCTGGAATCTCTGATCGGTGACGATTACAGTGTCGGCGGCGTGTTGTTTGACCCTGTTCTTAAAATTCGGCTTTTTAAGGAAAGTGTGATCGCCATATTGACCGGAGTCTTTGGTCTGACCCTGCTTTCAGGCCTGTATCCGGCCTTCAGGGCAGGAAGGATACCACCTTGCGAGAGCATTAAACAGGATTGATGAAATCGTTAAAAAATACGATTTGTCTGCTGCGCGGACGCGTTAACCGTTATGGCCCCTTGCGATGAAAAAGGCGATAAGCACAGCATGTACTTCTTGCCATGCTATTGTCAGTTCATCGATGTATTACGTTATAACTAGTTGAAATTACATGGCACGTTAACCGCTTTCCCAACTTTCTATGGGATCATCAGGATTGATTAATGCTGCAATGACACTTTGAAGTAAAATAACTTTACGAGTGGCTGGGTGCTCCTGGAAAGTGATGCTGGCGGAAGCCCCGTTCGAGCTACGGGCACCCGATTCAGATGAAAAGCGGTTCTTGCTTAAATAACGCGCCTATTACCGAAGCGGCTTCAGCAGCACTTGTAAGGAGTCCCCAGCCACGGGCCAAGTATTCCTGCGCAATTTTCAACTCTAACGGCCGGGCATGGAAGGAATTGTCGCTGTAGCATTTATTCGCTTACAGAAAAGGTATGGTAAAAGCTATGGAACAACAAGCCATTGTGGAGCTCAAAGAAGTGAGCAAGATGTATCGTCAGGGCAAGGTGGATGTCACTGCGGTGGATGCGTTTACCCTCAACATCCGCCAAGGCGAATTCACGGTCTTAAGCGGTCCATCCGGTTCAGGCAAGACAACGATTCTCAATCTGATCGGCGCCCTGGATGTCCCGACCAGCGGCACGGTATATCTTGAAGGTCAGGACCTCGGCAGTCTCAGCCGTAGTGAATTGTCCAGTTTGCGTAGAGATCGGATCGGCTTTGTGTTTCAGGCCTATAATCTTGTCCAGGTATTGACTGCTTATGAGAATGCGGAATTTGTCCTTGCTCTCCAGAATGTGCCGGAAAAGGAAAGGAAGGCAAGGGTAATGAATATTCTGGGACAGGTCGGTCTGGCAGGGCTGGAAGACCGCAGGCCTGATGAGCTGTCCGGCGGCCAGCAGCAGCGGGTCGCCATTGCCCGGGCCATTGCGGCGGAACCTGCCATTGTTCTTGCCGATGAGCCCACGGCCAATGTGGACTCGGCCACCGCATCTTCCCTCCTTGACCTCATGGAAGGTTTGAATCGTGAAAAAGGCATTACTTTTTTATTCTCAACCCACGATCATCGGGTGATGGAGAGGGCAGGGCGGGTTGTCGGTATGCGGGACGGCAAGCTCTGTGCCGATGAGGTAAAAAGGTGAAATTCGGTATCTTTGCCAGCACCTTCTGCGTGCTGTTTTTCATTGGCGGGTTCATTATTTCCCCACCCCCGGCTTTCGCGGCAGCCAATTCGAATCTTGATAACACAATCCTCAATCTTTCCGGCTTCACAGCCCTTTTCGGCGGCTATTTGCGTAACCCTGATAACGAATCGTTTTTTCCAGAAAGGTCGAATGAACTATGGGGAGGGGATTTGCGGCTCCTTGGAGATGGAGTGGTTTCTGAGGATCTTTCTTTTGAGATAAACCTGTTGCAAACTGTGCAGTCCGCTCAAACAATTAGCATTACCCGGGGAGTAAATCTTGCCAATGAACCGGAACGCAGCAGTCTCTTTACCTGGGAGCAGAAGGACAACCAGGACGTTCTTGCTTTTCTCACCCTGGATGTATTGCAGGCCAAATGGGCCACGGATCGGCTCGATATAACTGTGGGGCGACAGCCGATCAATCTCGCCACAACCTTTTTTTTTACCCCCAATGATTTCTTTGCCCCTTTTGTCGCCGTTGCCTTTTTTCGGGTTTACAAGCCCGGAGTGGACGGTTTCCGGGCTGAGTATCGCATACAAGAGTTGTCACAGTTGTCCCTGATAGGGGTGTTGGGGTATGAACAGGAAATGGTACCTGATTCCGGCTGGAGCGAGGAACCGGACTGGTCTGGATCGTCGCTTCTGGCCAGGATCTCTGCATCCAGATATGATTTTGAATGGGCTTTGCTTGGCGGTACGGTGCGCGATCATACCATCATAGGCGGGTCACTGCAAGGGGAAGTGTTCGACTGGCTCGGTGTGCGGGCGGAAGGGCATTATGGTTCGCCGGAAAAGGATGGAGAAAACCATTATTCCGAGTTAACCGTAGGGCTCGAACACCGGTTTGCCAGCAGTCTCGATGTCAGATTCGAGCAGTTTTATCATGGCAGCGGCTACAACAGCATTGCAGAGGCCAATGCCGCCTTGATAGCAGGAAGCTTCACCGGCGGCTATCTGGGCAGTAATTATTCAGCCCTTGGTATTGGCTATGAATTTTCCCCGCTGCTCTTTGGGGACACAGTGTTTCTATATAATTGGAGGGACCATTCCAGACTCCTTGCCCTCAATCTTGTCTATTCCGTATCTGATGAATCCGAACTGGCCCTTGGTATAAATATCCCGTATGGAGACGAGCCGGTCATGACAGAAATCCGCTCCGAATTCGGCACACTTCCCCAATCCATCTCTCTGGAATACAGGTTGTTTTTTTAAAATTTTTCAATATTCCCTTCTTGAATTCTAAGCACTGCATGCATCTTGAAAGATTTATTTTATTGATGTTGCGTTTGTATTGTAACATATTGGTAATTTGAAAAAAATAGAGCAAAAAATAAAAAATTCTTTGATTGACGAATGGAAATGTAACGCTTATATTCCAGCAAAATCTATGTAATGCGGTTGTATTGGGAATCCTCTTTACGAAACGCTTTTATGTTTTTAGGTTACATTTTTAGTATTCGATAATCCTATTTTAGGTGAAGGTATGAATACGATAAGCAAACAAATAGATCTTTCCAAAGTGCGTACTGTTGTGTACCACCTACCTGACGGCAAGTCATATGAAGTTGAGGTGGAAGGCCTTGAGCAGTTCCTTGATTTCGGGGTAGGTAAGATCTGTGATACATCGGAGATAAATGGGACAGTCCATTTTTATCCCAAGGGCAATGCATAGCAATCCCACCAAAAATAACGCAACTATTTAAGGCACGTTTTTCCAAGCGTGCCTTTTTTATTTGGGCCTTACTTTTTTATATTGATAGCAGGATTTTATCTTGATCCGAAGTGCTGCCATTGAGGATTACCAGTGAAAAGAATCTCAGGTTGTATTAAAGAATGCACAAATGCATATCTTGCTGAGATAGTGCAAATAGCCGGAAAAGCCGCTCTTAAGGCCGGATCTGTACTCAGGGATTTGTACGATAAGCCCCATCAGATTAAGCATAAGGGTGAGATTGATCTGGTCACCGAAGCTGATGTGGCCGCGGAAAAAATTATTCTCGACATCCTGGCTTCAGAAAATCCCCCAATAGGCATCATGTCGGAAGAATCCAGTACATTAGGTGAAAGTGTCCCCGCCGGGCCCTTGTGGATAATTGATCCACTGGATGGCACAACAAATTATGCCCATGGCTTTCCCTGGTTCGGTGTGTCTATAGCTTACGCTGAAGAGGGAATTCCCATGGCAGGAGTGATTTATTCGCCTGTCCAGGATGAATTGTTTTGCGCCACCACAGGAGGAGGGGCATGGTTGAATGGAAAGACGATAAGAGTATCAACAGAGGATTCTCTAGGAGATTCTCTTATGGCCACCGGATTCCCATACACCATCCGCCAGGATTCCACAAAGGTCATCGGGGCTCTGGAGGCTGTGCTTACCCGGTGCCAAGGGGTGCGAAGGGCTGGAGCTGCGGCCCTTGATTTGGCATATGTGGCCTGCGGACGGCTGGATGGCTTTTGGGAAATAACCTTAAAACCATGGGATACCGCAGCCGGGAAAATTATCGTTGAAGAGGCCGGTGGCAGGCTCTCGGATTTCAGCGGAAAACCTTTTAATCCTTTCTTGTCTGAAGTTGTTGCCACAAATGGAAGTATTCACAATGAACTCACCAGAATTCTGGAGCAATTCAGATAACCATCAGTATAACTGTACCAAATTTAGCCCATTGTCAGAGATGACCATCCAAAACCTCGTTTTAAGAGATTTACTCTGAGGGGGATCATATCTCTTTTATGCATCAGTAGATGGCGTCAAACATTACAGCCATTACCATTCTCAATAATTCCTTTTTTCCCTCATATCCCCACCGTTGTTGCTGAATTAATTATGATTGCTGTTTGTGGTCCTTAAAGTGTGCTCTGATCTGACTTGCTTTGTTGCTTGGAATGACCATACACTGAGGTATCAGTTGAGTATGGTATATTACTTTCTTCAAGAGATGAATCATTTTCAAAATAATAGGGAGGGGATTGATGAGAATCCTAAAACAATTTGGTTTAGTGGCGCTTTTTGTTGTGTTGCTTGTGGCATCTCCTTTCGGGAGCATGGTTAGGGTGAGGGCCCAGGCCATAGACGATTCAGTTTTACAAATACTTTACGATAAATTTGTTATGCCTGATAAACTGATTGAGGAATTTACCCTCAATGTTGTGGATTATCAATCTATTTGGGAAGAGCGCAAAAAAAAGGGATCACTCTATAGCAAGATTCTTGCACAGTTTTCGGAAGCGAAACCTGAATTGATACAGAACCGAGAAGATCAAATCGCATTTTGGATAAATGCTTATAATGTCGGGGCGATTAAGATGATACTGGATCATTATCCGGTGGACAGCATCCGCAGCAGAAAGATTAATTTCTTTAAGCTGCCGTGGGGGAAAAAAATCCTTGATGTCGGTGGAAAGATGTATAGCTTGAGCGAAATTGAACATGACATTCTCTTAGGAAAATTCAAGGAGCCTATGATCCATTTTGCCATTGTCTGCGCATCATTGAGCTGTCCGGAGATCAACACCAAAGTCTACCGAGGCACCACACTCATGGAGCAGCTTGAAATCCAGGCAACGGATTTTTTAAACGATCCGCAGAAGGGTTTACGAATAGACCGAAAGTCCGGGGTTGTTCATTTTTCGCAGATTTTCAAGTTTGACAAGAAGACGTTTCCACAAGGCGCCAAAGATGCGGTAGGACTTATCAAGCGCTTTGTGAGCGAAGAAGATGCCAAATATCTGGCTTCCGGGAATTATCAGATTAAACATCTGGATTATGATTGGTCGTTGAATTCGTTTTCGAGAGTAAATTAATTGGTTTTATTAATGGAAATATTTAGAAAAATATGATATATTTCAATAATATATAGTATAAATTTTCTGAGGATCATTAATGAAAACAGTAATCCTGGCAGGTGGTCTTGGAACAAGAATCAGTGAAGAAACACACCTTCGGCCCAAACCTATGGTTGAAATTGGTGGCAAACCTGTGCTCTGGCACATCATGAAAATTTATTCTACGTATGGCTTAAACGATTTTATTATCTGTTTAGGATACAAAGGTTTTGTGATAAAAGAATATTTTTCCAATTATTTTCTCCACATGTCAGACATAACTTTTGATTTTACCGATAATAAGATGGAAGTCCATCAAAGGAATGCTGAACCATGGCGCGTTACCTTGATTGACACCGGCGAATATACAATGACGGGTGGGCGTCTCAAACGTATTCAACAATATTTGGATGATGAAGATTTTTGTTTCACTTACGGTGATGGCTTAGGCGATGTCAATATTATTAAATTGATCGAATTTCATAAGCAACAGAAAACTCTTGCCACAGTTACTGCCGTCCAACCACCTGGCAGATTCGGTGCTCTTGATGTAGAGCAGAATAGAATTGTCAGGTTTGATGAAAAACCTGCCGGAGATGGCACTTGGGTAAGCGGCGGTTATTTCGTCTTGTCTCCAAAAGTTTTTGAATATATTGATGGAGATAAAACTTCATGGGAAAAAAAGTCCCTGGAACGCTTGGCTAATGAAGGACAGCTCACCGCATATACACATTCTGGTTTCTGGAAACCCCTTGATACTCTTCGTGACAAAATCCATTTAGATGAATTATGGAGCACAGGTAAAGCACCATGGAAGATATGGTGACGGGGATGCATTTCTGGAAAAACAAAAAAGTACTGATAACCGGGCATACAGGCTTCAAAGGTGGTTGGCTATCCATTTGGCTCCAGAAGCTCGGTGCTGATGTCACAGGATTTTCCCTGCCTGCGGATGATTTAAGTCTTTTTCATATTGGCAAAGTGGCAAATAGCATGACTTCTATTCTCGGTGATATCCGAATAATGGAGCAGTTACACAAGGCAATAAAATCCTGTCAGCCGGAGATAATATTCCACATGGCAGCCCAGGCGTATGTTAGAGCTTCTTATGTTGATCCGGTTGATACGTTTGCAACCAATGTCATGGGTACTGTAAATCTTCTGGAGGTCCTGCGCCATAACGATTCGGTTCGAGTTATAGTTAATGTCACAAGCGATAAATGTTACGAGAACCGTGAGTGGGTCTGGGGCTATCGTGAATCCGATCCCCTGGGGGGCTATGATCCATACTCATGTAGCAAAGGATGTGCTGAGCTTGTCAGCAGTGCTTATCGTCGGTCCTTTTTGCAGGAAAAGGGAATTAGGCTCGCTACGGTACGTGCCGGTAATGTCATAGGTGGCGGTGATTGGGGGGAGGATAGGTTGATCCCCGATCTTATGCAGGGCTTGCTGAATAAAACCCCCGTAATTTTACGATATCCGAATGCTGTTCGTCCATGGCAGTTTGTCTGTGAACCATTGCGTGGATATCTCATGTTGGCTGAAAGAATGTGGAAAGAGGGCAGTGAGTTCTCTGAAGCCTGGAATTTTGGGCCAAGCGAGGATGATACCCAGCCAGTTGCCTGGATAGCTGATTATTTGTGTTCACAGTGTGGTGAAACAGCTACCTGGCAACATTACGGCCAGGAGCAGCCCCATGAGGCCGGTTATCTCAAACTGGACTGCAGTAAGGCGAAAAATAAGCTGGGTTGGCGCCCTAAACTTACCCTAACCACAGCCCTTGACTGGACGATAGAGTGGTATCGTGCTTACCAGGCAAAAGCAGACATAAGAGAAATGACCGAACAACAGATCGCTCGTTACGAGAACACCCGTAGTGATGCGTAATTGCAAATCGGCTGACTGGGGATCTCTGTTCGGTGTTTTTTTGCCGATTCAGTAAAAAGCTTGCTCTCGATCGCCAATTTTTTCAGTTTTGCAATTGCGGTAAATAAAATCTTTCAGTTTTTTCACATCTAGCCAGCACACGCCTTCCTGGAGTTTTGTAGATTGCTGTGATAAAATAATCTACTGATATCGCAGAAGGCGGGGGCGTTTCAGCATATCCATTTTTTTACATTGGAGTTTCTATACAGATGATTTTTTCCGAGACGAAGTTAAAGGGGGCTTTCATTGTGGATATTGAACCCATTGAAGACGCCCGCGGTTTCTTTGCCCGCAGTTGGTGTCAGGAAGAATTTAAAAGACATGCTCTTAATCCAAGACTGGAACAATGCAATATATCTTTCAATAAGAAAAATGGGACATTGCGGGGAATGCATTTTCAACTTTCTCCTCACCAGGAAGCAAAACTGGTACGCTGCACAAAAGGAAATATTTACGACGTAATTATTGATATGCGTTTAGAATCGGAAACTTTTAGAGAGTGGATTGGAATTGAACTAAGCGCCGATAACAGGCGAATGCTATATGTCCCCGAGGGATTTGCCCATGGTTATCAGACAATGGAAGATGACTCAGAGATTTTTTACCAGGTTTCTGAAAGTTACCATCCTGAGAGTGAAAGAGGAGTTCGATGGGATGATCCTTTGATTGGCATAGCGTGGCCAATGGCTCAACCATTAATTTCAGACAAAGATAGGTCCTGGCCGAGGTTAGAGCTATGAATGATGGTTCATCACCAAGAAAAGACCAGCACTCTAGGATTGTTGAATGAGGATAGTTGTTACCGGAGCAACCGGTTTTATAGGAACACAGCTTATCAAAGAACTTGTCCATCACGATTATCAACCTGTTGCTGTCGGAAGAAACAAGTCGAAATTAGATGCTTTTCATGAAAACTATGGCATTCCTACATATTGTATAGACATAAAATCCTCAGAGGGGAGTTGGTATCCTGCTTTAAGAAAGCCAGATGTCTTGATTCACTTGGCATGGGGATCACTTGATGATTTTAACAGCTTGTCTCACATAGAGGTTGAATTACCAGCTCATTGCTCTTTTTTAAAGAGGATCATTGCTGATGGCGTCAAGAAGATTGTTGTGGCTGGTACATGTTTTGAGTACGGCCTTCAGGAAGGAAAGCTCTCGGAAGACAGAAATACAGCCCCTCTTACTCCATATGGCATTGCAAAGGATGTTTTACATCGCTACCTGATAATATTGCAACAGAGAGAAAACTTTTCCCTGGTGTGGCTTCGCTACTTTTATATGTACGGAGAAGGACAAAGTAAAAAAGCACTTTTTTCTCAGCTTGATTCTGCATTATCCCGTGGTGATTCTGTCTTTAACATGTCGGGAGGAGACCAACTGCGGGATTATTTGCCAGTGAAAGAAGTTGCTCGACTTACTTCAATACTTGCGACACAGGCGCAGGAGAGTTGCATATTTAATATATGTTCAGGCCAACCGATCTCAATAAGAAACCTTGTAGAAAGGAGAATTGAAGAGTTAGGGGGGGGGATCAAACTTAATTTAGGATATTACCCTTATCCCGAGTATGAGCCTATGGCCTTTTGGGGTGATAGAAATAAACTAGATCAATTCCTTTTACATGATAAAAACTTATGATTGAAAAAACGTATATTGAGCCAGAAGCTCTTAAGGAGATGGTGGGTGCTAGAAAACTTTTTATCTGGGGGGCTCGCCACGACGGCTACGCAGCAAGCCTGGTTTTTAAAAGAATGGGTATTAAGCAAAAGGCATTTATTGACAGCAGTATCTCACTTCAAGGGAAAGAGGCCTTTGGATATCCAATTTTATTGCCGGATGAGTTTTTTGCAAAGTACTCAAAAGATAATGCTTTTATTGTAATAGCGTCAGGTTTTTATGCTGACGAGATTTTGGGAAATTGCCGGGAACAAGGCTTTCAGAAAATGGAAAGCGTTCTGGTGTATGGAGAATTACGAAGGTTTAATTACCAAGTTGATGTTTCCGGTAGTTGTAACCTAAGATGCATTTCCTGCCCCCGGGGTAACTACCCTGATCATAGAAAATCCGGCTTTATGTCTCCTCAGACTTATGAAAAACTCCTTCTAAAAATATTAAGGGATGATCCTTATACCGGCATTATCTCACTGTATAATTGGGGGGAGCCACTTCTTAACAAATCATTGCCAAAGATAGTGAGACTGACCAACAGATACTCCCTTTTAAGCGCTATCTCTAGTAATCTCAATGTAACTATTGATTTTGAAGCCGTAGTTGCAGCAAAACCAACTTGGTTTCGAGTATCGAATTCAGGGTGGGGGGAAAACTATGAAATTACCCACACAGGTGGTAAATGGGACCTGTTCTACAAGAATCTTTTTAAATTGAAGGAGTATCGCGAGCAGCATCACCCTGAAATGATAGTCGAACTCTTTTTTCATATTTATAATCATAATCAGGATGATTTTCTCAAAGTAAAAGAACTTTGCGATTCACTTGATTTCACCATCCGTTACCGTCACGCGGCTCTGGCACCCCTTGATAATATAGAAAAGATAATGGCGAACATTCCTGCCAGCTCAGAGGTTGAACGAACCAGGGAACTTCAGATCCTTAAGGTCGAAGAGGCTATTGGAATTGCAGAATCTCCTGAAGAGAAAAACCGCCCTTGCTATTACGAGGATCACCTTTGGATAAACTGGGATCTGCATATTGCCCAGTGTATGGAATGGTATCGCCCTGGATTGAATTTGGTCGAAAAAGATTTTCTTTCCGTTTCACCAGAAGAGTTAATCTTAGCCAGGAATGAGAGTGAATTTTGTACAGCTTGCAAGGAAAGAGGTATTCACCGTGTATACTGTGTGTACGGTGATGAAAAACTCATTGCGCAAAGAGAGTCTCTTAAAAAAGATCATTCATGAAAACAAATATCAAAGATATACGAAAGATTATTGCTGGTAAGCAGGTTTACATCTGGGGGGCAATGATAGTTGGTCAAGGGGTATGCCGCGCATTTGAGCGATGTGGCATATCCATTAATGCATTTATAGATTCCAGTGAATCTTTGCAGGGGAGGAAAGCCTTAGGCTACCCGATACTTTCAGCCCAGAAAACTATTAATGAAAATCCGTTTGATGAACAGGTAATAATTATTTCCTCGGGCCACTATGACCTCGAAATTGAGCAAATTTGTATTGAAGCAGGACTCATGAAGGGTATTCATTATGTAATGAGTTATGATTTGAATGACGTTGATCCAAGTATTGATATCTCAGGTATATGCAACCTGAAGTGCATTTCTTGTCCTCGTGGCAATATGGATGAACACTCATCTGTAGGTTTTATGAGCAGCGAAGAATATAAATCGGTCTTGGACAAGCTTCTGCGAGAATTGCCTTTTCTCGGGAGTATACAGCTTTATACATGGGGAGAACCGCTTCTTAACAGAGAACTTCCTGAAATTATACGAATTACAAGAGACGCGAAAGTACTTACAGCTTTATCTTCTAATCTTAATGTTAAAAGAGGTTACAAAGAAGTTGTTGAAGCGAAGCTGGACTGGTTCAAGATTTCTGCATCCGGATTCGATGAAAGCTACGAAGTTACCCATACCGGAGGAAACTGGGAAGTTTTTTTGGACAATCTTTATGGATTGGCAAACTTGCGGGAACGGTATCACCCGGATATGCAGGTAGTCTTAAATTATCATCTATACAAACACAATATAGGCGATGATTATCACAGGATGGAGGAGTTGTGTGAGAAGCTGGACTTTATATTTCGACCCAGTCCGGCGTATCTCTATCCCCTGGATAATGTCCGTGATTACATCGATGGCAGACCTCTTTCCGAAGAAGCAGAGAAAACTCTGGAATTACTTCTTATGGGCCTTGATGAAGGTATCGAAAAAGCTCTTAAGCGCAAAAAGAACCGTTGCCCTGAAGAACGGTGCCTGCCAATTATGTGGGACCGTAAGGTCCGATTCTGTGGAGTTTATTATAAGCCTTATATTTGTGAAGATTTTCTGACTGCCCCTGTAGACGAGATATTAAAAAATCGGATTACCAGCAAATTCTGTCAACAATGTATAGAGAGGGGACTGCATCAATTTACCGGTGTTTATCTTGCGGAAAAAATATTGTCTTAGCGGCTATGAATGGATTGCATAAAATAGTTGAAAATATATCTCTTGATAAACTCCGCATTATCATAGGTGATAGAACGCTCTATGTATGGGGAGCCGGGAACCAGGGTCGAGGAATAACCCGGGTTTTGCAGGATAACGGCATAGACCCAGTCGGCTATATTGACGCTTCTCCCAAAATGATCGGGCAGAAAATTTCAGGGATAAAGGTAGAGAGTCCTGATATCATCTCAAAGCTGCCTGTTGATGATCTGTTTATTATCATAGCTGTATTTTTTTATGAGCAAGAGATCAGTGACTATTGCCGGGAGGGTAGGCTGGTGCAAGGGAAAAATTTTATTCACTATTCTTCCCTAAAGCCAAGAGACTATTCCATAGATGTTTCCGGGAGTTGCAACCTGCGCTGTATTTCCTGTCCGCGTGCGTCCAAGGGCAAAGTAAAGCCGCCTGGCTTGGGCATGCCATTTGAAACCTTCCGTGAAGTCATTGACAAGATTAAGATAGAGGACCCTTTTGTCGGGAATATTCAGCTTTACCAGTGGGGTGAACCTACACTCAATAGACATTTGCCGGAGATGATACGCTATGCCAGGCAGAAAGGCATATGCTGTGCAGTTTCAAGCAATCTCAATAATAATAACATTGATTTTCAAACAATTATCGAGTCCAAGCCAGAATGGTTTCGTATTTCTGCTTCGGGTTGGGGTGAACAGTATGAAATAACTCATACAGGTGGTCGCTGGAATGTATTTATTAAAAACTTAGAACGGGTTGCGATGCTTAGAAAAGAAGTACATCCGGAGATGAAGGTGGAGCTGTACTACCACCTTTACAAGCACAGCATCGGCAATGATCTCAAGAAATTCCATAACCTGTGTGAGGAGTTATCTATAGAATTCCATCCAGTTTATGCCTACCTGATATCACTTGACGATGTTTTACAATACAAGGAAGGTATCCCACTACCAGCAACGGCAAAAGAAGCTCAGTGCCTTATGCTTCTTGATCTTGAGGACGGTTTGAAGATCGCGCAAAGCGAAGCTTCCCTCCCTTGTGATGCATTCCGTTCAATTCATATCAATGCAGATCTTTCGGTAAGTAACTGTATGATGTTTTTTTATCCGGAAGAAAATCGTGCCGTAGAAAACTTTCTTGACACAACCATAGATGAGATCATGTCAATACGCAGAAAATGCGATCTCTGCAAAAGATGTATGAAGTTCGGGATTCATCGTTATTGTGGTGTATATTCGACTTATGAACCTGATATTGATACGTTGATAAAAAATGAGTAGCCGTTCGCAGCGTAATGTCTTGCATTTGTCACCACACGCCGGTGGAGGTGTGGGGACAGTATTACGGGCAATTATCAAAGCAAGTAGAAAGGGTGGGACATTTATACATACACTGTGCACTTTGGAACCACTTAATACCAGTATAAAGAAGTGGTGCGCTGCAAACAATGTTGAATATCTGGAAAACGGCTGGACTAAGAGAAATGAGCTCCACTCCCGTCTTGCGAATTGCGATATTGTTCACATTCACTGGTGGAATCACCCACTGTTACATTCTTTATTCTCTTCCGATTCACTGCCGGAGATGCGTACAATCTTATGGTCCCATGTCAATGGCATGTTCGTGCCGCAAATATTTTTTAAGTCCCTTGTCGATTTTCCTGATTTTTTTGTTTTGGCAACTCCCTATAGTCAGGAGTCCTCACTTCTTGAAAAAAATAAAGCAGAATGGTCTGATAAAATCAGAATCATTCAAAGCAATGCAGGTATCCCCTCCGGAGTTCCGGGGAAAAATAGTAAGCCGGAAAAATTCAGAGTTGGGTACATCGGTACTGTTGATTACTGTAAAATGCATGATGATTTTATTTCATTCTGGTGCGCAACGGAAATTACCGAATTGCCGTTAATTGTATGTGGGGGGCCATCCTATCGCGAGTTGATACAAGAGGTCTCCGAAAAAGGTGTTGCGCATCTTTTTGATATACGCGGCAATGTTACTAATGTTCCGGAGATACTCTCGGATCTTCATGTATTTATGTATCCTTTAAACAGCACCCATTATGGAACTGGTGAGCAGGTTCTATTGGAGGCAATGGCATTTGGTGCAGTGCCGGTAGTTATGAATAACGGCAGCGAGAGATTTGTGGTGCAGGACGGCAAAACCGGAATTGTCGCCACTGATAAAGATGATTTTGTCCGTGCGATTCTATTCTTGAAAAATAATCCTCATATTAGGCAAAAAATGGCTGAAGAGGCAAGAGAGTATGTGCAAGATAATTTTGGCATAGAAGGGACGGTTCACCAGTGGCATAGGTTGTATAATGAGGTGTTGAAACGCAAAAAGCGAAAACATCACCTTGAGTTGATTCGGTTTGAAAACGTTCCCAAAGATTCTACCACAACACTCATGTTGAATTCATACGGAGATTCAAAAGAAACTGAAAAACTACTTTCATTTCTCAATGGGAACGCCAATTACAAAGAAGATCTGTCTGATATGCCGCCTGCCTGTTTTTCAAAGACAAGAGGGTCGCCGTTTCACTATCAAAATGCTCTTCCCGATGATCCCATATTGGAGAAGATCTGTCGATTTCTGACAAACGGTCTCCTGCATGAACAAATCATCAATTAATAATGGGTATGCCTTGGAGCATATGCATTTTCCAGGATTGCAAAGCAGACATTATAAATCAACAGGATCAACTGCATTTCTATTTGTCATATGAGATCATGTCCCGTATGTGCTCAAAAAGAATCTACCCTAATTGCAGACCTTCATTATGCATTATTTGATGATTTGAAGTTGTCGGGGGAAATGCAGCTTGTTAGTTGTAATAGATGCCATTTTATATACAACAATACTGCATTGCGGGACGATGATTTTTCTTACTACTACAGGTCAAATGAATATTATCTCGATACCAGGTCAGCAGGGTCCGGTGGATATTCGGAGAGGGATGCCAGGAGATATGCTCGAATTTTCAATAAAATAAAGCCATTTGTTTCAATGTCTAAGCCTACGATAGTTGACCTAGGCTGTGGTAAAGGAGGCATGCTCTTTTGGCTTAAAGACAATGTTGAAAGTAAATTAATCGGAATAGAAACTAGTTCGAAATGCAGATCATTTGTGGAAAATGCTCTTTCAATACCAATTTATGGGGCATTGTCAGATATAGTAGGTAAGGTTGATGTTGTCATTCTTTCGCATGTCCTGGAACATGTTTACTCACCATTACAGCTTTTAGAGAATTTGAAAAGTATCTCACATGACAACACGGTGTTCTATGTCGAAGTTCCCAAAGCAGAAGCATACCTTTCTCCACCTTTCAATTGGCGAGAACTCTATTTTGAACATATTAATCATTTTTCAAGGGCGGGCTTGAGCAACATGATGGCTTTGTCTGGACTGCAAATACTCGATAGAGGTGATGGCCGCTTTTATGAGGATGATGTCAATACATCTGAATGTCAATACTGTACAGCCAAAATAGGGGAGGCGGAGGTCGATGAAAACTTGTTTTCTTTATCAGGTCCAGCACAATCAGAAACCCTCCCTGCTCAAAATACTATTTCTGAAGTTCTGAAGGGTAGTGGTCCCCTTTCAATATGGGGTATTTCCCAATACACGCAATTAGTTCTTGGCAGTTATCCGGACCTTTTGAAAAAAGTGAAGTATCTTTTTGACAGTTCCCCTGCGAAAATAGGCAGAGCAATTAGTGGGGTTGAGATCATGTCCTCTAATAAATTAGCACTATTGGGGGCGGAGGATATTTTGCTTATTCCAGCCTCACCCTATGTTATTGAGATGAGGGAAATTTTAGGGAATATTGGTTTTATGGGGCAAGTAGTCCCGTTCTAGCCCATAAGGGAATCCATATGACAACATATTTTGAAGATCGAGAAAAGGAATCATTTGAAAAGCTCCGAGCTTTAGTGCGGCTCCTGGAAATATCTGGACCCGTAGTTTTTGATGTCGGGGCAAACATTGGCCAAAGCATTGAACTTTATAGGGAATCTTTCCCAGAGTGTACGATTCATTCTTTTGAACCCAACCCTGAAATGTTCCGGATACTTGAGAAAAAGTGGAATTCTGAAGAAACAGTTTTTTTGTATTCTCTAGCGCTGAACAGTAGCTCCGGTATTTTTCCTTTTCATGTGACTAATGTTCCTGAAGCGAGCTCTCTGCTTCATCCAGATCCTAAGTTGATGAGGTTGAGTGCAGACAATAAATACGGTTCGAAAAAAATTGATGTTGAGTGTGTTACCCTTGATCAGTTTTGCAGTGATAATAAGATCTCAGCAATCGATATTTTGAAACTTGACGTCCAGGGAGCTGAGCTGGAGGTCCTTAAGGGCGCAGAAAATATACTCAGTTCCGAAATGATTCCTCTTCTATATGTTGAGGTGAATTTTGCGGAAACCTACTGTAACCAGATGGAACTTAAGGATTTACTCAGTTATTGTTCGCGGTATGGTTATCAATTATGGGATATTTCTCCTTTCCTTTATACACGCACAGGACGACTCTGGTATGCCAACACTATTTTCCTCAGTCGAAATGCGATGCTCGCCAGTGAAAAGAATTTCAAGAAGAGTGTATAACTATGGATGACACTAAAATGTTTTTTGATGAACGGAAAAAACGGATAAACTCGTATGTCCACAAAAGTGGATTACGTGAAAGTGGGCAGCATTTTCTTTTAGAGACACTTAAAGAGGACTATTCGTACAATTTCAACTGGATGGGGCTGCCAATAATACAGTATCCACAGGACATTGTTGCGCTTCAGGAGATAATTTGGGAGACAAAGCCGGACTTGATTATTGAAACCGGTGTTGCAAGAGGGGGATCTTTACTCCTCTTCGCATCATTGCTGGAGATGATTAATGGGAACGGTACAGTTATTGGTATTGATATTGATATCCGTAAACATAATAGAAAGAAAATAGTTGAGCACCCCTTGAGTCACCGGATTCGACTCCTTGAAAGCTCGTCAATAGAGAAAAGCACAATTGAAGCGATTAAGAGGTTGTCGGAAGGAAAGAAAAAGATCATGGTTTCGCTTGATTCAAACCATACTCATGCTCATGTGCTAAAGGAGCTGGAATTATATTCTCCATTTGTAAGTAAGGGTTGTTATTGTGTGGTGTTTGATACCGTCATAGAAGAGATGGCTTCTGGTTCGTTCCCTGATAGACCCTGGGATAAGGGTAATAATCCCAGAACTGCTGTAGAGCAGTTCTTGAAAAGCAATAATAATTTTGCGGTGGATACAGAAATTGAACAAAAACTTCTCATTACTGCTGCCCCGGCCGGTTATCTTATTCGCCTGAAGTGAATACATTGATGCATCTACCCAAACTGCAAAATTTCCGGCAAATAGAATCTATTCGCCAATGTCCGTTGTGTCATTATAGTCAAAGTAATAGATTAATTGATCTCGAATACGCTTTATTTGATGACAGCCCAATTGATTCTCGAATGCACCTGAGCGCCTGTGGTCATTGCGGTTTCGTTTTCTATGACACCGTGTCAAAAGAGGATGATTTTAGAAACTTTTATAGTAATCACTATTTCATTCATGCTTATTATTCTGTTTCACACGACTATCAGTCTGATACAGAGTGCTATAGTGATATTGCTCAGTTGCTTAAAAACTACGGTTTAAGTAGCACTTCACGTATCGTCGATGTGGGTTGTGGAAAGGGACAGTTGATTCGTAGCCTGAAGCATTACGGTTTTGATAATATTACCGGAATTGAACTTTGTCAGGATTATGTTAAGGGGCTAAAAGCTGAAGGTATGGAAGCGTACTTGGGATCAGCTCTTGATATGCCTATTAGGAAAGAAGAGGCAGACCTCCTTATCTACAAGCATATTTTTGAGCATTTTTACGATTTGCACTCAGCTGCCAAAGCTGCATATGAACATATTGCACCGGGGGGATATCTATTCGTAGCTGTACCTGATGCAGCATTTTATAATAGTTGTAAAGAGTATTCTTCGTTGCACTATTTGACCATTGAGCACATAAATCATTTCGATTTGCATCATATTGAATCGCTTTTTGGTACCTATGGATTGAAACTGGAAAATTCGGTTACTCGAATGTTAGACATATCGGAGGATTATCCGGTTCCGATAATGTCCTGCTTGTTTAGTAAACCTATTAACCCGGAAGCTGTTGAGTTGAAACCGAATTTTGAACTGGCAGAAAACATGATACATTGGCTTGAAACTTCAGACAGCCTCAGCAACAAAGAATTAGAAAACCTGCAAAAGAGTCAGAGAGAAATTTTTGTATGGGGGCTCTCATACAGGACTGCCATGTATCTTGCGATGAGTCCACTGAAAGATTGCAATATCAAGGCTTTTATAGATATAGATCCTCGAAAACAAGAAAAGACATTATTAAATAAGAATGTTATTTCTCCTGATATTTTAAACTCTCTCAACGATGATATTACGATCGTAATAGGTGTTGGGCCCTCATCCCGTGCGATGATGGAACAACTTCGTAATCAGGGATTTAAGGGCGATATTATTCGCCTCTTATAGGTACCAATTCTCTTTGTTTTAATTTAGAGTGATAGTCCTGGTCTACTATAAAGATTCACAGACATGCTGGTTGAGTTCTTTCGCATGATCGCTGAAAAATTGCACTGAATCAAACAAGTTGCGATAGTGCATGAGTTCATCAATCACCATCTCGTAAGGTTTAATAAAAAATCTGCATTCATCTTGGACCGGATCGAGATTTATCACGCCTTTCCATAAATTATTAAAATCAAAATCACCAATAAAGAGACCATCATCCATGGCTTGTTTAAAGACTCTGGTGCCGGGGAAAGGGATGAGGTTGAAAACATAATTAAGATCCAGCTGCAACTCGCAAATTATTTTGTAAGTATCTTCAAGAGAATCCATGGTGTCTTCAGGAAAACCCATAATAAACATGCTGGAAGTGAAAATATCTCTTTTCTTCAAATACGATGCAGCAGTATATATTTTTTCTCTATCAAGATTTTTCCCAATAACTTTATTTCGGATGTAGTCATTGCCATGTTCAACAGGGAGGCGGACAAAAACACATCCCGAGTCGGCCAATGCATCTATTACCTCTTCGTTTAATGAGGCTATATGGGTTCCGCATGTAGTTTCATATTGAATGTCAAGGTTACGTTTTCTTATCTCCCCACAGATTTCCAGAATGTGCTTTTTGTCCAGGTTGACATTGTCATCAATGAAACCAAAATAGTTCTGGCCATATTTTTCATGGAGCATCTGAATTTCATCAACTACCTTTTGGGGAGATCGTTTGCGAAATTTTCTCCCCATGGTGGCGTAGCACGCGCAGAAATTACATGAGAAAGGGCATGATCGGCTGGTTAAAATCGGTATGCAGGTGTTGAAGGAAAGGTTCTTTGGATTGTACCAGCTGGATAGATCATTGTAGTATTCGGAAATGTTAATCAGGTCCCAGGCCGGTTCGGGAAGAGAGTCAAGGTCGCCAATATACCCTTTTCGTTCGTTGAAGATAATAATGCCTTGATCATTTCTGTATGTGAAAGAGGGAATATTTTTAAATTCAGATGTGTTTTGTGTATGGAGGGCATTGGCAAGCTTAGCCATCTGCTCCTCACCTTCGCCGACAACAATATAATCTACGCTGGGTACATTCTCTAAAATTTCCTTAGCAAAAAGACTGGGGTGGGCGCCACCAATAACGACTGGTAGATTTGGCTGCAAGGATTTTATTATTTCACTGATTTTCTCCGTAAAAGGGAAATGGAGTGTTGTAAAGCAGTTAATCCCAACAAGATCCGGCTTTTTTTCTAAGAATTTTTCTTCAAGCAATTTTTGAATAAGGCCATAATCAGGAACGTCTTGTTTATGGGAGAGGGTGGAGAAATCAAGAATTGAGGGCTCATGGCCATTTTTTCTTAGAATCGCCGCTAAATGAATGAGTGGCACTGGAACCGTCCCTTTTGATTCCTTCAAGCCAGTAAGTTTTGTAGGTGCTATTAAAAGTACATTCATAGTGCTTCCTCAGCTATATAAGTTTCCGGAATGGTCTGAATTAATAAAATGGCATATCAGAGAGGCATAAAAATATTATTTTATTATAATATATGTTCGAGAAGACTCCAAAATCAAAATACGTTGAGTTTTTGTCAATTTACTTGTGAGTTATACCATCTTGTGATTTTCTTGGCAGCCTCGAGGAGATAAACAGGAAAAAACGATAGGAAAGCCAGGTTAGACAATCAGCAGCCAGGGCAATTATTCTAAACCCTGCAAGAAAAGCCACTGCCCCGCCAAGGGACATGGGTAACGCCATCAATTTTCCAGCAACTACTTCCAAAACTCCGATTCCCTGAGGGGCAAAAATACTTATATACCCTATTCCCCAGGAAAAAACATAGGTTGCGCCTATATTCAATAAAGACATTTCAGACGGATTAATAGAGACTGACGAGTAGTAGAATAAGAAAGAGATTGATACAATAATCCAAAAGAGTATCGATATCAAAACGAGCAGTGCATAAAGAAGGGTGAATTTTTTGTTAAAATAAGAAGTAAATCGCCACTTCATAACGATCGGGGTCAAGAGTATGGTGCATAAACTTAATAATGCCAGGGCACCTTCAACTGTTGTGAGCATGTTTTTTTCCCCGGTTAACCACAGATATCCTCCACCGATAAAAAGGGTGATTGCACAAGGGAATATGGTTTCAACCAGTGCTAATATGGTTAAGTGCATCTTTGATATGCCGAATGCATGGTAATCTGCCAGTCGGCCCACCGTGTGCCATATGCCGCCGGGCAAGTAGCGAGCCGGAAGTCTTATTATATGAATATTCAGCAAATCTTTATAGGTAATTGATAAGCCAAGACAGGCAAAAATGATTTTTGGGGAAAAGGGCGAAAGCAGGTGCAACAGGCTCCAAAGGCATACAGCAAGAAAGATATAGCTGATGTCAGCAACATCTAACATTTTTGCTAACAGCAGCCTGTTGAGCCAAGAAAAGTAGATTATAAAGAAAAGCGAAACAGGCGTGTATAGAATTTTGACGAGATTTATTATTTTGGTAGCCAGTTGAGAGGGTTTTTCCATGCTTCTCGATAAAAAATAAAAGTTAACTATTTTAACGTGCTATCTTTTTTACCGAGGATATATCTAATTGGCAATGAAGGTAGCAAAAGAGCAATGGTTAAGATTTTTTCCAAGGGTCTTAATTTTGCCTGCAAGACAACGCGAAGCAACTCAAGCGGTAATCTAGTCAGGGGAAAGAGCCTGTAAAAAAAAGCACCTTCTATTTTCATTTCCCGGCTTTTGTAGCGTTTCATTTTTTCGCTATAGTCTTCGACAGGACGGTTCTGCCGTCTATAAAAACTGGCATCGACCGCATGCAGAAATTCACCTTTAAAGGCGAGTTCTGCTAAGACAACGAGGTCGGCACCTGCAAAGTTATAATTTTCCAGGTCGGGCATTTCTTTACGCCTTATAATTCCGAGGATAGGATTCATACTCCCCCAGAATACCATGAAAAATCTGGCTACTGGATTTAGTCCGCGGGTATCATACCAACCTTGAAACTTATTGATGGATTTGCCCTCTTCTCCGATCCAGGATGGTGTCCCAAAAGCAACAGTAGCTGTTTCAAACCTTTCCAGTAACTGAACACTTTGCGACACTAGATTTTTTGACCAGTAATCATGACCAGCCGCAAACATGAAATATTTCCCCTGGGCCCTTCTAGCAATTAAAATATGATTTGCGGCAACGCCAATATTTTCATGGTGGCGTTTATAGACTATTCGCTGGTCTTTTTCTGCATATTCCTGACATATGACGCCGGTTTTATCTGTAGAACAGTTGTCTGAAATAAGTATTTCTAAATTAGGATAATCCTGTGCGATAAGTGAATCTAATGTTTTGCTAATATGTCTTTCTTCATTATAGACAGGAAGAGCAACTGTAACCTGCGGTTTGTCATTATTCTGGATCATGTTGCAGCATTTTACGAAAATAGGAACGGAATACTCTGTACCTTGACGCAGAGATGATTATCATTCGAGCCAACAGGAAGGGAGTTTCACTCAACTTTGTCATATCTCATTTGATTAATTTGTTCTGATATCAAGCCCATCATAAAAATGATTATTGAGGTCGTAATTAACAATGCAGACATATTAGAAAATCTATGAACTGTGATAAATGTATAAATATAGTATAAAATTCCAGTCAGGAAGGAGAAGAAACTGATTGGTAAAAATACGCGAAGAGGAGAAAAGAGTGTGGCTATTTTAGCAATTATTAGTAAGAAGCGCGCTCCGTCATGTGCTAGCTTAATTTTACTTTTTCCTTTCCTTTTTTTGGTCTGAATAGGGATATATTTTAAACTTCTTCCACTGCGCAAATATGCCATTGTCAGTGTTGAAGGATACGAAAAGGTGTTTGGTAACAAATAGATAAATTTTTGGGCAGTTTCCTTGCTAACCAACCTGAAACCCGATGTAAGATCCTCAATTTTAAATTTCGTAACATATGATGCGAGCTCGTTATAGAACCAGTTCGCAATATCTCTATGCATTGATGTTTTTGAATCCTTTGATCGTGCCCCCACCACCATGTCATATTGATCTTTGAATTCAAGAAGCCGGGCAATATCTTCAGGATCATGCTGACCATCAGCGTCCATCATTATAACCCAGTCCCCCTTGGCGCAACGTAATCCGGTTTTTATGGCCGCACCATTACCCATATTATACGGATGGGGCCAGACATTAGCACCTGCTTCCATAGCAGTACTAACTGTTTTATCATTTGAGCCATCATCGACTACGAGAATTTCAAAGGCTGGATACAGTTTTTTGATCTTGAGAATAGTATTCCCTATGTTAGACTCCTCGTTGTAGGCTGGGAGAAGGATAGTTATTTCTTCCTTTTCATTGGTTTCATTTTTTTCGTGGATATTATGGTTCAATAGTCGTTTCTCCGTCATATTTTGCGATTATTCCTTGATAGCGCAACCAGCTCCGATGTCCGGGGTATACTTCGAGAATCCGTTTACATATTTCAACTGCTTTTTCGTATTGGCCGGAAATAATATAAAACCGACTGGCAAATTCGAGAATCGGCACGAAATCAGGAAAATTTTGCAATGAAATTTCGAGTTCTGTAGATAGTTTAGCCTGTTTTTGGCATTTTTGAAACCATCTTAGATAATATAATGATACAAATGGATCATTTTGTGGAGATGCAGATCGGGCTTCTCCAAGTACAATATCAGTAAAAGGAATAAGAGGGGAATAGTATTGTAGAATAAAATGCGAGATTATCATCATCGAACGATAGGTTATATTTGCTTGAAATATTTCATGATTATTAATCTTCTTTAATGTCGATTGTTCTGAATTTCTCTTTGTTTCGATTTGGTATCTTTCAAGATATTTTAGGTAATGTTCGTTTCGGGGGGCCAATTTTTTCACCATTTCGAGAAATTTATCTGCCTCATCATATGCCCGCAAGTCCATCATTAAGGGAGCCATTCGTAAGGCCACCGCCGATTCTTTAGCAATCTGGTAATCTCCCAGGTTGAGTTCTTTTCTGCTTTCTTCATCATCATATGCAGCCAGCAGAGTGTTGACCATTCTTGCTAATAAATAATTATTTGACTTTTGGTTTTCATGGGCGAATCCTATGGCAAAATTTGTCATTGCTTCTGAATACCGTCCGGTTTTGTAGTATGCAAATCCAAGATTACTCATAAATTTGGCAAAACCAGCCCTATCAGTATCTTGCGGGGCGTCTCGTAAATATTTTTCTCCTTGATTAATTGCATCTTCATATTTTTGCTGTTTTATGTGAGCGGCGATAATATTATTTGCAGTTTTGAAATGATTTTCATATTTAGATCTGCCAAGTAGTATTGCCTTTTCCGATACCTTTATGGATTCTTCATGTTTTCCCTCCCGGCCTAATACTACGCCAAGGTTTGTATACGCTCTTGGCTTGTTCGGCGCTTTTTTTATGCAATCGTAATAAATAGAATGAGAATCTCTCCAGTCATTATTACGCACTGTTGTTAGAAGAGATGAGCAGGAAGACAGGATAATCATGCCAACAACAAATAGCGTATTTATCTCTTGGCGGGATTTGCGAAATTGCAAACGGGCAAAACCATAGTCGAGCAAGGCGATAAGGGCCAAAAAGAAACCTGCAGAAGGCAGGTACAATCGATGTTCGAATGCGAGTTCTAAGGGAACTATGGATGACTCTATAAGTAGATTGAGGAAAAACCATATTATTCCAAAGGATAGCAGAGGAATTCGTTTTCTTAAGTGAAAAGCAAAGAATAACAAGAGGCATAACACAACTATCGAAAATATGGTGGTTGGCGGAGAAAGAAAGGAGGTTGATAGTGCAATGTCATACTCTAAATTCATCCTACCAGGCAAAGGAAGCATTAGTAGTGAAATATAATGTAGTATAATTCTACTTTCGGTCAGCAGACGCTCTGAAAGGGTAAAATGTCTTGTATCATAGCCTTTGAGAATATAATTTAATGGTGTTTCCAAAAGAGGTAAAAGAGTGAGAAGAAGAATTACAATAACTGAATAGTGATACCATTTTAATTTTTTAATGAAAGAGCCCAACCCTGCAGGAGAAATAAATAGGAATTCAACTAATAAAAGAGCAAAGGGCAAGGTGGCAGTGTTTTCCTTTGAAAGGAATGCTAATATTGCTGCTATAACAGAAAAAATGTAAAATAATTTCTTTTTTATTGGTTTGTGATTAATCCGCCCATTTATATAAAGTGTAATTGAAGATAAATAAAATAAGGTTGCAATTGATGTCATTCTTTGCACTACATATGTCACTGCATTAGTTTGAATAGGATTCAATGACCAAAGTACAGTTGCAAATACGATATAGAATCTATTATCTATTATAAATAAAGATTTTTCCCCTTTTGGTGTGGACAATAAAGCTTTAATGAAGAAAAAAAAGGTGAATGTGACAAGTAGATGGATTGCAATATTTGTAATATGATATTGCGCTATACTACCATTCATCAAATAGTGGTCTAAAGCAAATGTTGCAAGTGGTATTACTCGTAAGGTGCCGAATTTTGTATCAGCCAGTTGTTTTAGAGTATCTATGGAAAAGTTCTTTAGATAGAGGTTGGGATCTTCAATAAAAGAATGAAAATCGTCTAAAACAAAGGGAGATTGGAATGTATTACTATAACTCCAAAAGATAAAAAATGATAAAATGAGGAGATGGAATTTGGGTGAAGAAAAGAGGCGAATTTTTGTACTAGAAATACTCATGTTCATGAAGAGCAAAATCAGCTTGTCTTCCTATGCATAAATTGCAGTAACCTCCATTTGGGCGATCCATGATGTTTGTCTATGATTTTACTATAGACTGCTTTCAGCTTATCCCTGTTATTCATGGTCCTGACAAGCTCAACTTTATGGGTAAGGAGCGGTAAAAAGTCCGGATGCAGATTCTCTCCACGTTCCAGCAATTTTTCAGCAGCTTGATACTGCCTTTGTGCTAATAAATGACGGGCATAATACGACATATAAAAGGGATCATTAGTATATTTTTCTCCCAATTGCTGCAATAACCACCCTATTGTGGGTCGCAATGGAGTATAGCTTTTATCAATAAATTCAATAATTGTCATTATAATATAATACTTAATGTCTTCCTGATAGGTCTTGTGGTGATGTATATCTGATTTAAGCAGGATTTCGTGATTTTGCTTTTTAATATCCGCAATTTCTTCTATGAAAAGTTGCGCTTTGGTATTGTTGGAATCCATCGTATGTGCAAGCGTTGCATATTTTATTGCAGATTCATAATCTCTGACTTCCAGCAATAACTCAGCTAGCTTGAGGAATATCGCACTTTCTTTATCAACATCGTGTAAAAAATTAAAATCCTCCCGTAAATTTTCATCATCATAAATTAACGTCATGATTTTATAGAGGCCTTGCTCTAAATATAAATTTTTTTGCCCCTCTTCAAAAAGGAGAGCGTTATAAAGAGATTCATAGGACAATAAGTATTTCTCAAGTTTCATATATATAAATCCTAAGTTCGATAAAATCTTAGGAAAGGTGTCCTTATCAATTTGAAGAGGCATATTTTTAATTAACTCTTTAGCTCTTGACAGAGCTTCATCATATTTCTCCTGTTCTGCTAAGGTTTTAATAATATTGTTAGCAGCAACTGCGTATTCATTATAATTTTTTGCAAAAGGTTTGTTTTTTCCAAGACGCAGCGCTAACTCAAATTTTTCTAAGGCTTGGTCATGCATACCGTTGTAACCCAACCCTAAGCCATAATTAGATTGTGTTCTCGCCTTAAGGGGTGATTTTTTCGCACAATCTCCATTGATTGACAAAAAATCACGCCAGTCATGATTTCGAATGGTTGTTAGTAGTGAGAAAGCAACACTTACAATAATGAGCGCCAGTACAGAAAATGAATAGAGTTCTTTTTTGCCGACTTTATTTGCTGCACCAGCCAACAGGTTATCAAGAATATAGAGTAAGGAAATAAATAATCCTATTGAAGGAAGATACGCCCGGTGCTCAAAAACCAATTCCAGGGGTACTATTGTGGATTCTATAACTAAATTGAGAAAAAACCATACTATTCCAAAACATAACAATGGATTCTTTCTGCGATTCAGACATGCAATTATCACGAGAAATATAATGAGCACAATAGCCAAAAAAGTCGATGGCGGAGAAAAAAGAGATTTCGAGACCTGGAAGTCATGGTCAAGGTTCATCCTGCTTGGCAATGGAAATATCAGCAGGGTTATATAGAATAGAATGACTCTGGACTCGGTCAGAAGCCTTTCCACCATTGTAAAATGTCTAGTCTGATAGGCTGCTGTACTGCTAATGAATTTCGTTTCCAATAATGGGAGAAGGACAACTCCGATAACGAAAACAAAGACGGCTAATCGCCATCTCGATTTGAAAAAAGAGCGTATGGAAAAGTCAGGTGACAGAAAAAGATATTCAACTAACACAATAGCTATTGGCAATGTATAGGCATTCTCTTTTGAAAGAAATGCACATACTGCAAACACCAGAGAAAGTGAAAAATAAAGAATCCTCTTAAACGGTGTTGCCGTGGTTCGTCCGAACAAGTAACTGGCAACGCTGGCTATATAAAACAAGGCGACTAAAGAGGCCATCCTCTGGACAATATAGGTCACTGCATTGGTTTGTACAGGATTGAGTGCCCAAAGTGCACAAATAAAGAGAATAAAATGATGGGGTCTAAAAAATGTTAGGAATGTGGTTGCCTTCCGGCATCGAAATATACCTTTGAGAAGGAAAAAAACTGCTAAGGCCGTTAACAGGTGGATGAGTATATTGGTAAGGTGATACTGGGCAATTGATTGTGTTTTCGAATATATATAATGATCCACTGAAAAAGATACTAAAGGCAGGAGACGATTGAAGCCGAATACTGACCCTTGCCCCAGCTCTCGGATTGAACCAAGAGAAAATTCATTCAGATACACCTTGCCGTTAGATAAAAAGGTGTGCCCGTCATCTAATACGAACGGAGAGTAGATTGAGTTGCTGTAGCTGAAAAAAATAAAGAATAAAAGAATAAGCAAGAACACCCAAACGGGCAATTTTGATATTTTTTCCGATGGTACAAACTCCCCGGTACTCATAGAATCAGATCATCGTTCATGTATAGTTTATAAAAAAAAACCGCATCCTGACACGATAGCCAGGATGCGGTTTGAATAGATTATTTATTTCAATTAATGGGTACCAAGACCAAGCTCCTGTGCCAATAATCCGGTTATTACCCATTCACCGATTTTACCCTGGGAGTACATGGGCGAGGCCACAAGTGTCCTGCCCGCGAGTTTCTGCATTTTTCCACCAGGGCCGGCTGTAATAATAATCTGCAGCTGTGCACCGACTAGAGTTGGAATGAAGAAAGCGGTGTCAGCATCGGCAGCGAGTATAGCCATCTGTCCACCTTGTATAGTATTTTGGGCAGCATACCGCAGGCCGATATTTGTTTCGATGGCGTGCATGCCCGGGAAGACCAGCGCGGTCAGTCTTGATTTCTGGATGTAGGTCATGTAGGCCGGGATGGCGACGGCAGCCAGGATACCGATGATCGCCACAACGATCATCAACTCGATCAAGGTAAAACCTTTTTCAGAATTTTTCTTTCGTAGCATTTTGAGCATGTCACTTCCTCCTTTCACAGGTTTGTTGATCGCTTGTTAGTCGTACTATGAAATACGATGATACGTTAACCTGCATTTTTGGGGCCAAAATCACAAGAAATATAAAAACATTTATGGATGGTTTATAAATATAATTGAAAATATTGAAAAAAATTATAATTTTTCGTTTCCATTATGCAATATTTTCTTATAGGTTTTATGACCAGAAATGGTAGAGGCTGGTGACAAAAAATGTCATTCAGGGACTCTGGGGCTGACAATTATTGTCAGTTGCGACGGTGATATCTTTGGTGGATTTCTGTTTCAGATGTTGGAATGAAAATACATTAAAAATAGAAATGTGGCTGGGGGACAGGGATTCGAACCCCGATAAGCAGAGTCAGAGTCTGCTGTCCTGCCGTTAGACGATCCCCCAGCAGAAAAATCGTAGAACAAGGACCCTAAAATAGAGAAACCTCCATGATATGTCAAGTGTATTATATGAGATCCTGACTGGTGTTTTGCGTTTTTGCCACAAGATTTTTTACCCAGGAAGCCGATTTGAAATACAGTTAAAAAATCACGAAATAACAAATCCTGCATACCCCACCACCTGCAAGGTATCGCCGCTTGTTTCTCCTGAATCCGTATAACGGATCAGTTCTGACTTGGTTGCACCCAACTCCATAGCTGCCACCAAGGCTATGGTTGCCGGGATGAAACCGCACATCGAGATATTCTTTTCCTGAATGGTCTGGTACAGGCCGGTAGGATCCATGGCTTCAATGCTTTGGATGGCGAAGCTGTCCTTCTTGGTTGCGGTTTCCCGTGATTCGTAATGGGTCATATCGCTGCTGGCAACCACCAAAACTGATTTGCTATATTTTTTTATGGCTTGGGCAAGACCTTTGCCTACTTCTTCGCAGATTGTATATGGTATATGTGAAATGACCATTGGTACAATCTTGATGTCCGGCTGCAAAAACTGCAGAAAGGGTACTTGCACTTCCAGGGAGTGTTCGAAACGATGGGCCAGATGGTCTTCTGCAGCATCTGCAACGGAATCGTTTATCAAGTTTGCCAGGTCTTCATTAATAGGTACGCTGCCCATGGGCATATCCCAAGATCCTTCAGAATAGAGGGCAACACTGGTACCATGTCCATGATGGTTGGGGCCCAGGATGACCACATCTTCGGGAATGATGACATTGGCAAAGGTCTCTCCGGCGCATGCCCCTGAATATATATAGCCGGCATGGGGCGAAACAACTGCAAAGGCCTGCCGCTTTTTTGTCTTGTCAATGGGTGGAATAAGGTCGGAGAGTGTTTTTTGCAGTGTGACTGGATCGCCGGGATAAAATTGGTGAGCAACGGCTGGTGAACGTATCATGTTGAGCCCTCCTTTTTTACATTCCAAAAGACCAAGGATACAAAAAGATATAAGTGGGCGCCCAAAGAGGTTTTATTTGGGATACGTTTCTGAAGAATCCAAATAAACTATACAGGTAACTTCACTTTCCAGGCTGTACCGCTTGGTCCATCTTTGAGCTCAATCTGTTGGGCAAGGAGCTTGTCTCTAATAGCATCGGCCTTGGCCCAGTCCTTTTGCTGTCTGGCCAATTCTCTTTCCTGGATTAATTGTTCAATGGCAGCTTGATCAATGTCAAGCTTTTGGAGAACTTCTTCTGTTTTCTTTTTGATGTATAACGTCGGTTCTTCCTGCAGCAGCCCCATGATGGTTGCAAGTTTCTTAATCGTCCGCCCGCCATGTTTAAGAAGATCAAGGTCAACCTGGGATGGGTTCGAGGGCAGAGATTGTTTGATCCTATTCATTGATTTTACTGCATCGAAGATATGTCCAAGACCTTGGGCAGTATTGAAATCGTTGTCCATTGATTTTTGGAAGCGGTCGACAACGGAGGCAAGTTTTTGCTTTTCCTTTTCCGTGGCAACAGGTGAAGCGCTGTTATCTATTTTATCCGGTAATTGCTCAATTTCTGCCAGGCAATTATAGAGGCGATCAAGGCCGGCAACAGCATCTTTCATCGTTGTATCAGAATAATCAAGGGGATTGCGATAATGGGTGGAAAAGACAAAGAGCCGCAGCACTTCTGCCTCATATTTTTCCAGCACCTCTCTGATGGTAAGAAAATTGCCAAGGGATTTAGACATTTTTTCTTCTTTAATGGTAACAAAGCCGTGGTGCACCCATAGATTGACAAAAGGCGCACCAGTGGCGCCTTCACTTTGGGCAATTTCATTTTCATGATGGGGAAATATGAGGTCTTTGCCGCCGCCGTGGATATCAAAAGAATCTCCCAGGTATTTGCGGCTCATTGCCGAACATTCGATGTGCCATCCAGGTCTGCCAGGACCCCAGGGACTGTCCCAGGTTGGTTCTCCAGGTTTGCTGCTTTTCCAGAGGGCGAAATCCATTGGATTTATTTTTTGTTCATTAATGGAAACTCGAGCGCCGGCATGCATTTCTTCAAGATTGCGGCCTGATAGTTGGCCGTAATTGCCGAATTTTTCAACGGCGTAATATACATCGTTGCCGACCTGATAGGCGAGGTCCTTGTCAATAAGACCTTGGATCAATGAAATGATTTCGGTGACATGTTCCGTTGCTTTAGGTTCTATGTCAGCCTTGGCCACCCTAAGATCGTCCATATCTTCGTTAAAGGCCTGGATGAATTTTTCCGCCAGTTCTTCGGAAGATATGTTTTGCTCATTAGCTCGATTAATAATCTTATCATCGATATCGGTATAATTCCGGACATAGGTGACACGGTAACCGCGATAGCGTAAATATTTTACTATCATGTCAAAGACCAGGGCGGAACGGGCATGGCCTATATGGCAATAGTCATAGGCCGTAATCCCGCAGACATACATCTTAATATGACCTGGCTCCAATGGCTCTATGGGGATCTTGCGGCCTGTCTTTGTATTGAATATTATCAGGGACATGGTTTCTCCATGATATTTTCTTGTGAAAGAGAAAGTTTTTAATTATATATCCGGCCTGTTATCTATAGAGATCTCACATCCTGGATGTTGAGTGCAAATCAATGTAAAGAATTTTGTTATATAACCGTTTCATATTTTTGAAGCAACCCTCGGGGCCAGAATATTATGTGTTGTATCGAGTCGGAACAAAGAGTTATGAATAAAAAAGAACTTTCCAATGGGGCACGATTAACGCTCTTTGACGCATCAAGAAAAATTACCGGGGACAGATGGCTGGTAAAGCTCCGCTGTGAGGTGGCAGTATCATTATCCGAAGATTTTTCTAAACGGTATCCGGATGACACAGAATCCGTCGCATCGTTCTTGCATGAGACGAAAAATATTTTGTCACACTGCACCATAATGGAGAGGCATTTCATTGCTGAAGATGAAAAAGAAAATGTGCTTGGCGAACTTGTATCTAACATCTATATGACCAAAATGGGATATTTTGAGAGCCCGGTTTTCCCCCAAAAGCTTTTTGATAAACTCTTTAAAGAATTCATCACAAGAAAACAGGATACATCATCCTTGTTGAGGGATAGTACTGAGGAGATACAAGACGATGACGGTCCGGCCGATTTTTCTTTTTGCTTTAAGGATTAATGAAATCGTAAAAATACGATTTCATTGATGTATTGCGTTGTAACTAGTTGAAATTGCATGGCACGTTAACCGCTTTCCCGACTTTTTTCCAGGTTTGTCAAGGCTTAATGAAATCGTAAAAAGTATTATTTGAAAAAATAGTATTGTCCTTTTGTTTTGCAGCCGTGTGTTTTAGAGATTGGGTGAAGTCATGGATTGTACTTGACAAACTTACGTGATAGCATCATATTTCCCTCTTTCCAGTGCGAAGATTTTACTGTCAAGGGCAGTCTATTTACGGGGTAACACGAGGGAATTCCAGTTAATTTATAATTTTTTTGGACAGGCGGGTATTTCGCTGTTTTTCCAGTTTTCTAAAGGAGTTGAAATGAAAGTACTGATCAGTGACAATCTGGCGCCAGCTGGAGTTACGATACTTGAAGACGCCGGGTTGGATGTTGATGTCAAAACAGGTTTACCGCCGGAGGAATTGAAAAAAATCATACCTGAGTACCAGGGGCTTGTTATCAGAAGCGCAACAAAAGTAACCGCTGAGTTGATCGAAGCGGCTGACAATCTCCAGGTTGTCGGTCGTGCCGGTATCGGCCTTGATAATGTTGATATTCCCATGGCAAGTACAAGAGGTATTGTGGTCATGAATGCCCCGGATGGTAACGCAACCACTGCTGCCGAACATTCAATTTCCATGATGATGGCCCTTTCCAGAAACATTCCCCAGGCAACGGCGTCAATTAAAGCCGGGAAATGGGAAAAGAAAAAATTTATGGGCAGGGAGCTTACCGGTAAGATCCTGGGTATCGTAGGAATCGGCCGAATAGGTGGTATCGTGGCCGACAGAGCCCAGGGGCTTCAAATGAAAGTCATCGCCTATGATCCCCATATGCCCAAAGATCTCGTGGAAAAGATGGGCGTAGAACTGGTCAGTCTTGAGGAGCTCTGTAAGCGAGCGGATTATATCTCTGTCCATGTACCTTTGACTAAGGAAACAAAACACGTCATCTCCACCGAGGCCTTTAAAAACATGAAAAAAGACGCCATGTTTATTGACTGCGCCCGCGGCGGAGTTGTGGACGAGGAAGCGCTCTATCATGCCTTGAAGGATGGCGAAATTGCCGGAGCTGCCTTGGATGTCTTTGCAGTCGAACCGACCACCCTTGAAAATCCTCTTTTGTCGCTGGATAACTTTATTTGTACGCCGCATTTAGGCGCTTCCACCTCCGAAGCCCAGGAAAATGTGGCAACAGCTATCGCCAAGCAGGTTGCTGATTATTTATTAAAAGGGATTATTACCAACGCCGTTAATGTACCGTCGGTAAGCTCGGATGTCCTTTCCAAGGTCGGTCCATATGTAAACCTGGCAGAAATGCTCGGTTCATTCCATATGCAGATTGCCAAGGGAGGAGTTGAAGAGGTTACCATAGAATACATTGGTGATCTGGCTGACTTGGAGACCGGCCCCATTACAGTCGGATTCCTTAAGGGACTCTTTACCCCGATTTTGAAAGATGCAGTAAATTTCGTAAACGCGCCTATGATTGCCAAGGAAAGAGGGATCAGGGTGGTGGAATCCAAAACCCAGTTCTCCGATGATTTTACTAATCTTCTCAAAGTAAGGGTGAAAACCACGGATGAGGAAAACACTCTGGCCGGGACCGTGTTCGGCAAGAAAGAGCCCAGACTTGTAAGGTTTAATACCTTCAGGATGGAAGCATTGCCTTCCGGTCCCATGCTTTTCGTTTCTAATCAGGATGAGCCCGGGGTTATAGGTGCCTTGGGGACCACCATTGGCAGTGGAGATGTAAATATATCCAGAATGACGGTTGGCCTGGAAAAAGAACGGGGGCGCAACGTAATCCTGTTGAATACTGATACCCTGATCCAGAAAGATCTGCTGGATACGGTCCGGCAACTTCCCAAGGTAAATGATGCAATGGTTCTGGATCTTCCTGTCTTTGCCAATGGCTTTTGAACAATGGTCTATTGGATTTGACATTTTTGATAAAATCGTAAAAAATACGTTTTATCGTTGTATTACGGTGTAAAGCCTTGGAATTACATGGCACGTTAACCGCTTTCCCGACTTTTTACGGGGCCGTCATGTTTTATTTTTGATCATTCGTGCAACAAGACTTATCGTATAAAAGAATCTTAATGAGTAGCAGGGTCTGTTATGGTTGATGACGATCAGAAAGAAAAAAAATGTAGCGGCAGTAAAATATGGAAAGAAGGTAAATGTAGGCTCCCGGAGGTCACCTTTACCGCTTTTGTCATGTCCTTAAACAGTTCAGCGCTATATCACCTTGGCGAGATCAGTGATCCGGCAACCGGGAAAAAAGAAACTGATCCGGTATTAGCCAAGCACACTATCGACACGCTTGATCTCTTGGAGAAAAAAACAAAGGGAAATTTAACCGAGGATGAATTTAAGATTTTACAGGACGTCGTTTATGATTTGAAGATGCGATATCTGAAATTGATCGATTAGTATTCTTTCCTCATTGATTGATACTGCCTGATTTTCCATGTTTTGGTGATCAGGCTTTTGTTTTTTGATTCACTGGAATTCGGGGTGCAATTCATTATCCATGGGCAATATGATCAGATCATTTGAGCAGGGACAAACAATTACCATCTATGCCCCTGCCAAGGTAAATCTTTTTCTGAAGGTATTGGCAAGGCGCCCTGACGGCTATCATGAAATTGACACCGTGATGGTAAAGCTGCAGCTTGCCGATCTTGTAACGATTAAGAAAAGAGGCAAAAATATCAGACTCAGTTGTCCGGGGAGCAGCCTGCCCGAGGATGCGTCTAATCTTGCCTATCGTGCAGCTTCTAATTTTTTCCACGATCAGGGTGTTTCGGTTGGCGTCGATATTGTGCTTGAAAAAAAGATACCTGTGGCTGCAGGACTTGGGGGAGGAAGCAGTGATGCAGCCGCCGTCTTGCGCGGCCTCAATCTTTTGTTTGAAACGAAATTAAATGAAGAAAAGCTTGTTGTGCTTGCCAGGGAACTGGGGGCTGATGTGCCTTTTTTTGTCACGGATTTTATCGCGGCGCGAGGCAGCGGGATCGGAGACAGACTGAGAAAATTTGATTTGCCGACGGACTTTTGGTGCGTTTTGGTAAATCCCGGATTTGCCGTATCAACAAAGTGGGTTTATGAGAAATTTGCGTTGACAACAGGGGGTAATCCATATATCTTAGGCCGCAAATTTACACATGGTAAAAAGCAGGACTCTTTGCTCGCCAAAGATGACTTTGAACTCTTCAATGATCTCGAATCTGTTACCATTGATCGCTATCCGGAAATTGACGAGATAAAAAGGGAGTTGCTGGAAGGTGGAGCAAGGGATGTATTAATGTCTGGAAGCGGGCCTACCGTGTTTGGTCTTTATAAAGATAAGGATGACGCCGACGGCAGTTATAGTAAATTCGTGAAGCTGTACTCGGATGTGTTTGTCACCAGGGTGCATCAATCTTAGTATTTAATGCCTGGGTTTTGGGGCGTCGTCAAGTGGTAAAGACACAGGACTTTGACTCCTGCATCGGAGGTTCGAATCCTCCCGCCCCAGCCAATTAATTGCCATCAAAGGTTCTTTTTTTCTCTATTTTTTTGTGAGAGATTTTTTAAATATTCATATCTCATAATGGTATGAGAATTTATTAATCGATATTTTTTGTTCATAACAAAGACTGGCTTAGTTGAGATGCAAAACGATATGAAGGTTTTTAGCGGAAACGCTAATCCCCACCTGGCAGAAGATATTTGCGCCTCCCTCTCCATTCCTTTATCAAATGTTGAGGTTCGAAGATTTAGTGATGGTGAGATTTTTGTAGAAGTAGGGGAGAACGTTCGGGGCAAAGATGTTTACGTGATCCAGCCGACATGCCCGCCTGTCAATGATCACCTCATGGAACTTGTCATTATGGTTGACGCGCTCCGCAGAGCCTCGGCTCGCCGTATCACAGCAGTAATGCCATATTACGGTTATGGCCGGCAGGACAGAAAGGTTGCACCCCGGGTGCCTATTACCGCAAAGGTTGTTGCTGAAATGCTCATGGTTGTTGGTGTCCGTCGGGTTTTGGCCATGGATCTGCACGCTGGCCAGATCCAAGGATTTTTCAATATACCGGTTGATCATCTTTACGCTGCCCCAATTCTTATTGATTATTTAGGGAAGACATTCAAAGATAATTTGATCATGGTTTCACCTGATGCTGGAGGGGTTGAAAGGACACGCGCTTTTGCCAAGAGATTGGATACTGGTCTCGCTATAATCGATAAAAGACGTGAGAGGGCTAACGAGTCCCAGGCTATGAACGTTATCGGTGATGTGAGCGGCAAAACTGCAGTTATTCTTGATGACATGGTCGATACAGCTGGAACATTATGTGCTGCTGCCGAGATGCTAAAAAATGCCGGCGCCATAGAGGTCCATGCCTGTTGTTCCCATCCTGTTCTTTCAGGCCCAGCCATTGAACGTCTTGGAAATTCAGCGATTAACAGCTTGGTAGTAACTAATAGTATTCCTTTACACAAAGCAGCAAGGGAATGCGAAAAAATCAAGGTCCTATCAGTTTCAAATTTATTAGGAGAGGCAATCAAGAGAATCCACAATGAGGATTCAGTGAGTTCTCTTTTTGTTTAATGGATATTTGAGAAAAGCCTTATTGATAGATTTGGCTTTTGAATATTTTTGCCGGTATTGAGGAGGTTAGGCATATGTTACAGATTGATTTAAATGCTCAAGTGCGCAATACCTTTGGAAAAGGTGCTGCAAGATCTTTGCGAAGCGAGGGATTTACTCCGGCGGTTCTATATGGTCCTAAAGCTGATCCCATAGCTTTACAAGTCGATACAGGTAGTTTTACCAAGGCAATTCTTGGATTTCAGCGACAAAATGCCGTTATTAATTTGGATATTAAAGACGGCAAGAAAAAGTTAAAACGGCATGTCATGATTAAAGAATTACAAGCCGATCCTGTAAGAGATACCTTGGTGCACGCTGATTTTTGTGAAGTATCACTCAAAGAGCCGATTGTTCTCGATGTTCTCCTTAAGTTCACTGGAATAGCTCAGGGCGTTGATTTGGGGGGCGAGCTTCACATCATTGAACATACGGTGTCCCTTGAAGGAAAGGTCCTTGATATACCGGATTTTTTAGAACTTGATGTAACCGAATTGCATTTGGGAGATAAGCTTACCTGTGGTGACTTGAATATTCCCGAAAATGTCACTCTGCGTGAAGAGCCTGAAAAAGTATGTGTTTCCGTGCAAACAGCAACCGTGCTTCCGGAAGAAGAAGTTGAAGAAGAAGAAACTGCAGAACCGGTTGCGGAAGAGGGCTCTGCTCAGGAATCTGCCGACGAACCGGCAACGGAATAAAGTTAACTAAAAAAATTTTAAGTAAACTCAATGCCGGAAGAGGGTATTCCTTTTTCCGGCATTTTTTGTCTTGTATGGAGTTACAGGCAAGTTGATAGTGAGACCGCTATGGAGGAGGCGCCGGAGGACCGCCACGGTTGTATGGGGTGGCCGATGACGGAGCCAATAAAGTTTGCGCTTGCAACCGAATTTGCCCAAAGGAGTATGTTAGGTGTATTTACTCGCAGGCCTTGGAAATCCTGGTCCGGATTATTCATTAACACGGCATAACATAGGTTTTATATTTATTGATTATCTCATCGATAAAACCGGTCTATCTTTGCGAAACAGTAAATGGAAGGCGAGCGTTGCCAAGACCTCCTTATGGGGGAATCCTTTCCTGATCATAAAGCCTGAAACATATATGAATTTAAGCGGCTTGGCGGTGGCCAGGGCCGCCCAGTATTATCATATTGACGTGGATAAAATCATTATAGTGCACGATGACCTTGATTTGCCCTTGGGGAAAATGAGACTCGTGTTTAACAGGGGGGCCGGCGGTCACAATGGAGTTCGATCCGTTATAGAGCATATTGGCGGAAAAAATTTTATCAGAATACGAGTTGGGATTGACCGACCGCAAAAAGATCTTCCTGCTGCCGCTTATGTCCTCGCAAAATTCAGCAAGGAGGAAAAGAAAATTGTTGCAGAGCTTTTGCAAAATATTGAACATGCCCTCCACCTAATCGTTGAAGAAAACCTTTCCGTGGCAATGAATCAAATAAATGCCGGGATTTAATGTATACCGTGTTTTTTGGGGCGTATTTGCTCTTACTTGTCAGAGACAAATTAATCATTGAAGATTTCTCCGAACTATCCTCGGAAGGTATTATTTGAAATACGACCTTATTTCCTGAAATTCAGAGATTTTTCCAGAATCTTTGCTAATTTATTAAAAATATGTTATAAGATTAAATATTCAAATTTATTACAAAGTTTGATCTGTTGAGAAGACAAACCTTGGGGGAGGGGTTGGTCTTTCCATGAAGGTTTTCAAATTTTTTAGAGAGGTGTGGAGATGTTTAATGTTGGGGATATGGCAGTGTATCCTGCCCACGGCGTTGGTAAAATAGAATCCATTGAACAGAGACAGGTAGGAGATATAGTTCAATCCTTTTATGTGATGAGGATTGTCGACTCCAATATGGTTATTATGATTCCCACGGAAAACAGTAAAAACGTGGGGCTTCGGACTATTACTCCGACCGATGAAGTTGGAAAGATTTTTGAAATTCTCCGCGACGACAACGTAAAAATTCAACAGCAACCTTGGAATCAACGTTATCGTGAGTATATGGAACGCATAAAGACAGGCGCCGTTCATGAAATAGCCGCGGTCTTAAGGGATCTTTATCTCTTAAAAGAGGACAAAACCTTATCTTTCGGTGAAAGGAAGATGATGGACACCGCCAAGAATCTTCTTATAAAGGAAATTGCCATTGCCAATGAAGATAAAGAAGGCAATGTGAAAGAAAGCATTGAAAACATTTTCAGCTAGCCATTAGGTAGATTAGAACTTCTTTTATCAGATCCTTTAACTTTTTTGCTTTAACCTGTAATTTGCAGCAAGAAAATATTGTCCTGGTACTTTCTTGCTGCAAATATAATAATTTCGACTATCCTTGAAAAAGCCCTTTTCTCTTAAAGTTCCCCGGAAGAACAAGGGCCAGCGCCTGGACCTTTTCCTTGCGACAAATGAAAATTTTTGCGATGTGAGCAGGGCAACAATTCAGAGTCTTATCCGGTCCCAAAGGATTCTGGTAAATGAGAAAGCAGTCAAGTCTGGATATAGTGTGCAATATAACGACTATATTTCAGTGACTTTCCCCCCCCAGATCCCTTCAACATTACACCCAGAAAATATTTCTCTTAATATCATTCATGAAGATGCAGTTATAGTAGTCTTGAATAAACCACCAGGAGTAGTTGTTCATCCCTCCTGCGGTCATGGTTCTGGGACACTTGTCCATGGTCTTTTGTATCACTGTAATGCCCTTTCCAACCTAAGTGGGGAACAGCGACCCGGTATCGTGCATAGGCTGGATAAAGATACATCCGGGGTAATGGTTGTGGCAAAAAATGATAAAGTCCATCGCATGTTGGCTGAACAGTTCAAAAAAAGAAATGTCGAAAAGATCTACCACGCTATTGTGAACGGCCGAATGACCGAAATGAAAGGACATATTGATTTGCCGATAGGGAGACATCCTGTTCACAGAAAAAAAATGGCTATACTGGAAAAGGGAGGCCGGGAGGCAGTGACAGTCTGGCGGGTGCTGGAAAAATTTCAAACACCATTTACGTATATTGAAGTGCGTCTTGAAACCGGCAGGACCCATCAAATAAGGGTGCATATGGCAGCAAAGGGGCATCCTGTTGCTGGGGACCCCCTTTACGGTAAAACAGCGGGAAGGTTTAATGCACTGTATGATATAAAGAGGCAGTGCCTCCATTCTTTCATGCTGGCGTTTACCCATCCACTGAGTGGTGAACGTGTCCGCTTTCAAGCACCTCTTTTGCCTGATATGGTGCGAAATTTAGAATTGTTGCGGGAAGGTGAATCTCCGGACCGTTCTGTTAAGTGAATACGAGTTGTAAACATTTATGACCTTGAGGATGAAATTGTTTGTGTCCGGATTATCGCGAGTGAAACTTTTCGGCCTAACCGGCGGCATAGGATCGGGGAAAAGTCGGGTAGCTCAATTTCTAAAAAAGAGAATGGGTTTTGGTTATATTGATTCCGATGAAGTTTGTCGGGAACTTTTGGAGCCTAAAAATGAGGGCTGGGTCGCATTGCAGAATGCATTTGGTGACGAATTTTTCAATCCAGACTCCTCAATAAACAGGACTTTTCTCCGGAAGATTCTTTTTGACGATGAATCGTTTCGTGTCAAACTCAACACGCTTCTTCATCCCCTTGCAAAGGATTTCATTTTAAGACAACTTCACGAGAAAACTGATTCACCGGAGATTAGGCGTGATTATATAGTTGAGGTGCCTTTGTTGTTTGAGGCAAAATGGGACGACATGTTTGATGGTATTATTACTGTCTATGCAGAGTACTCACAATGCCTTGAGCGCTTAATGGTACGAGATAAGATCTCGCCTAGTGATGCTCAGAAAGCTCTTGCTGCGCAGGAGTCGTTGGAAACTAAGGCATTAAAAGCAGATCATGTTATTGACAATACCGGTCCCTGGCCTGAAACCTGTTTGCAGTTAATTCACCTTGGAAGGATTCTCGGGCATGAGTTGAGAAAAGGCCTCGAAACTTAAGGCAGAGAATGGAAAAAACTCTTGACAGCAAAGCAAGAAAAAAATAAATTCAAAGTATACGTTATATGTGGTTTTGAAATTCCATTCAGATCATTCCTTTTTTGTACGAGAATTAACCTCCCGAGTAAGGTCAAAAAAATAATCCAGAAACTTTGAAGAAATAACCTTTCTCTGGACGGTTGGGTATCCATTATTCTCCCTTAATTTTATTTTACCTTGGTTCTCTACAAATCAATTTTTGACAAACGATGCTATGCCGCATAACAGGTTTAATGACCTTGGAGTTTTTTGGGGGCTTGCATTGGGATGCAACAAATTGTTTCTACAATAAGATAATTGGGCTTTCATTGTAAAATATCCTAACTTATTAATATTTATAAAAAATCAAAAATAAGCACTATAGAGTTGTTTCGACAGCCTTTGTCCCTCAAAAAGAGCCCGTCATGGCAATAGAAGTAAATTATTTTTAACTTGGAGGAAATCACCGCACATGAATTTAAGCGAATTGAAACTCAAAAAGATCAACGAACTGACCAGGATGGCCAAAGAGCTAAAGATCGATGACGTCAGCGGCCTGCGGAAACAGGAGTTGATTTTTGCCATCTTGCAAGCCCAAGCGTCGGCTGAAAAGAATGGGCAAACACGGGGAAGCGGTGTACTTGAAGTGTTGCCTGACGGTTTCGGCTTTTTGCGTGCCCCTGACTATAATTATCTGCCCGGACCTGATGATATATATGTATCTCCTTCTCAGATCCGTCGCCTTAATCTCCGGACTGGTGATACCATAGAGGGGCAAATCCGATCCCCCAAGGATGGCGAACGCTACTTTGCACTGCTCAAAGTTGATTCAGTAAATTTTGAACCCCCGGAAAAAGTCAAAGAAAAAACCCTTTTCACGAATCTGACCCCACTCCATCCCAATGAGCGGGTGCATTTAGAGGCGCAGGCAGATAATCTATCCATGCGGATCTTGGATGTCATGGCGCCGATCGGCAAAGGTCAGAGGGGACTTATCGTTGCCCCGCCGCGAACCGGAAAAACGGTGCTCATCAAAGATATTGCCAACAGCATTATCAAGAACCATAAGGAAATTATTCTGATCGTACTTCTCATTGACGAAAGGCCGGAAGAGGTTACGGACATGGCCAGAAGCGTCAATGCCGAAGTGATCAGTTCCACCTTTGACGAGCCGCCGCAACGGCATGTCCAGGTTGCGGAAATGGTAATGGAAAAAGCCAGACGCCTTGTTGAGCATAAATACGATGTGGTGATTCTGCTCGACAGTATCACCCGGTTGGCCCGGGCATACAATACATTGGTCCCGCCTAGCGGTAAGATCCTTTCCGGTGGTGTTGATTCTAATGCCCTGCATCGTCCCAAAAGATTTTTTGGCGCAGCGAGAAATATTGAGGAAGGAGGCAGTCTTACCATTATTGCTTCTGCTCTTATTGAGACGGGAAGCCGGATGGATGAAGTCATTTTTGAGGAGTTTAAAGGCACCGGCAATATGGAAATTATTCTTGATCGCAAGCTTTCCGACCGGAGAATATTTCCGGCCATGGACATCAACCGCTCTGGAACGAGAAAAGAAGACCTGCTCCTGGAGCCAGGCGAACTCAATCGGGTGTGGATACTGCGGAAACTTCTTTCTTCCTTGAATCCAGTGGATGCAATGGAATTTTTAAAAGACAAAATGAAAGGGACACGAACTAACGCGGAGTTTTTTGATTCAATGAATGGGTAAACAATCACAGGACACGGCATCTGTTTTGTCATCGGCCTTATTCCCTACCGATGTATAGCGAACAGGCCTCCTTCAAGTTTATGCCCCCTTGCGGGGTACATCTACCCCACCTTGTAATCGCTTACTGGTTTGATGGTTCATACAAAGTCACCAGCCTAAAATGGCCTTGATCGCATCTTTTTCTGCAAAACCTTGAAAAAAAATCATCCATCATTTATAGTTGCCGCCTTGGTGTTTTAATGAAAATGTAATAGTGGCTTTTCGCGAAACCATTATGTAATTATTACGCATATGCGGAACGTCTTTTGAAGACCGGAGGTTAGTTTTATGAAGCAAGGCATTCATCCTGAGTATAATAAAATTATTGCTACATGCGCCTGTGGCAATGAAGTTGAGCTTGGATCTGTGAACAAAGAAATAAAAGTAGAAATTTGTTCAGCCTGTCATCCCTTCTTTACAGGTAAACAGAAGCTGGTTGACTCTGCAGGTCGTGTTGAAAAATTTATGAAAAAATACGCAAAACACCTTAACAAGTAAGGTATTGCTTTGATACACTTCGTATTCCTTTCAAGATTGAGCCGATTCCCCCTGTCAGACCTCTTCTAGCGCATCTTCTGATTTTTTACATTTCTGGCTTGCCGGGATTTCCGTGTGCAATTGATATTGTGATCGGAAATCCCTCAAATATTTCCCATCCTTTCAGTTCATAAAAAAATCATGTTTGAACAGTTAGAACAAATTGACGAAAAACGTATTGAGCTTGAAAGCAGGCTTTCTGACCCAGCAGTTATTGCTGATCAGAGCGAATACCGAAATGTGGCCAAAGAGCATGCCAACCTTCTCAAGCTGCATGAGAGTTATTCCCTCTATAAAAAGGTAAAGAAGGAACTCCAGGAAAACCAGGAGCTGCTGAAAACCGAAGACGATGGGGAGATGATCGAACTTGCCCGGAGTGAGATCGAAGATCTAACCACCCAGATCGCAGAACTTGAAACTAACCTGCGGATTCTTCTCCTTCCTAAGGATCCCAACGATGAGAAAAATATACTTCTCGAAATACGGGCAGGCACCGGTGGAGACGAGGCGGCCCTATTTGTGGGAGATCTTTTCAGAATGTACAGTAAATACGCTGAAGTAAAGCGTTGGAACGTTGAGATCATGAGCAGCAACCCCACAGGCATTGGTGGTTTCAAAGAAATTATCGCTCTCATTTCCGGCAATCAGGTGTACAGCAAACTCAAATATGAATCAGGGGTGCATCGGGTGCAGAGAGTCCCGGAAACAGAGGCCCAGGGGAGAATACATACTTCAGCGGTAACAGTTGCGGTCATTCCCGAAGCTGAAGATGTCGAGGTTAAGATCGATCCCAACGAAATCCGCATTGATGTCTTCCGTTCTTCCGGTCCAGGCGGTCAGAGTGTCAATACTACCGATTCAGCTGTGCGCATTAATCATCTACCCACCGGCCTTGTTGTTTCTTGCCAGGATGAGAAATCCCAACATAAAAACAAGGCCAAAGCTTTGAAGGTGTTACGGGCAAGGCTGCTCGATAAGATGGAGCAGGAACAGCATGATCAAATATCAGCGGAGCGGAAAACCATGGTTGGATCCGGCGATAGAAGCGAGCGCATCAGGACCTACAATTTTCCCCAGGGGCGGGTGAGTGATCACCGCATTAATCTCACCCTCTATAAACTTGATAATATTCTTCTTGGAAAGCTCGACGAGGTAATCGAACCTCTTATTCTCCACTATCAGACCAAGGCCTTGAATACACAACAGTAACATGCTGTGATTACTGTTTAGTTTTTTGTTAGTCATTTTCCTTCATCTTAAATATCTTTTATGAACCATGCAGGTAGGGGAATTACTCAATGCCGGAATCCGCCGTCTTAGGAAGGGTGGGGTTCCGGATGCTGAAATAGATGCGGCACTTCTGCTGGGACGCCTTCTAGATCTGGGCAGGACTCAACTGTTGTTGGCTGACTTTGCAGTATCCCAGGAAGTTTTTGACCGTTATGAAGAATTGCTTTGCCGTCGCCTTGAACGTGAACCCCTTGCCTATATTATCGGTGTACAAGAATTCTGGTCACTCCCTTTTGTTGTTTCGCCGGATGTCCTGATCCCCCGACCGGAAACAGAATTTTTGCTCGAAACAATACTGCAGACCCTGGCTGAACAGGGCGCTGTGAAAGGGCCGCTCCTGGACCTTTGCACAGGTAGCGGAGTGATTGCGGTCATTCTGGCCCTTGAGCTATGTAATAGTATGGTCTATGGAGTTGACCGGTCCATTGCCGCCTTAAAAATTGCCTGTCAGAATAGTGCGCAGCACAAGGTTCAGGATCGTGTTCGGTTTTTTTGCGCTGATTTGTTCTCTGCATTGCATCCAAGGCCATGGTTCAGCCTGGTTGTTTCCAACCCGCCCTATGTTGCCCAGGAGATATTGGCGGGCTTGCAGCCGGAGGTCAGAGATTATGAACCGCGCCTTGCCCTGGATGGCGGCAGCAAAGGTCTTGAGACCATTAATAGTATTGCTTCAGGGCTCGACAAGGTGTTGTTGCCGGGCGGCTGGTTTTTCATGGAGATCGGCGCGGATCAAGGCGATTATGTTCTTGAATTATTTAAGTCTCTGCAGAAATATGATAGTGTGTACGTTTACAAAGATTACGCAGGTCTGCCCAGGGTGCTGCAGGCAAGATTGGTAAGTGCTCACAGGCACCGCATCTTCGCACGATCGCTCCTGCCCACATAGCGGGCTATAGTGAACAGTCGCGCTTGTACGAATCTACGGTGCCTGTGAGCACTTACCTTTTTTCATCGTAATACCGCCGTGATGTCCACCCCGCGATCTGGCATAAAAATCGTCATAGGTAATTTAGGTAATTATGGATAAAATTGTTATTGAAGGTGGCCGGCCCATTCAGGGCGAAATTACTATCAGCGGCGCCAAGAATGCGGCTTTGCCACTTATCGCCGCTTCACTCCTTACACCTGAACCCCAGACCTTATTGAATGTTCCCGACCTCCGTGATACGAGAACAATTCTTAAATTGCTCCAATCGCTTGGAGTTACCTGGAAGAAGAATGGCACCACTCTTACAATCGATTCATCCAATCTGGGACAACATGAAGCGTCGTATGATCTGGTGAAAACCATGCGTGCTTCCGTGTTGGTGCTGGGACCATTGATTGCCCGTCTGGGTAGGGCCAAAGTTTCCTTGCCCGGCGGTTGCGCAATTGGGGCGCGCCCCATTAATTTTCATCTGCAGGGCCTTGAAAAACTAGGGGTGAAAATCGATCTCAAAGAGGGATATGTGGATGCCACGGTAGATGGACGATTGCAGGGGAGCACCATTTATTTTGATATCCCATCTGTCACCGGCACTGAAAATATCCTTATGGCTGCTGTGCTGGCCAAGGGTACAACAATAGTCAAGAATGCAGCCAAGGAACCGGAAATAGGCAATCTCATTGATATGCTCATTGGCATGGGTGCAAAGATTGAGGGGCGGGATACAGACAAACTGGTGATTCATGGTGTCAATAATCTTAAATCAAGTAGCATTGCAACGATTCCTGACCGCATCGAAACAGGTACATACCTCATTGCCGTAGGTGCAACCGGTGGTGAAGCAACCATTACCAACTGCAACCCTGCCCATCTCCCTTCTCTACTCGAAAAACTGAGAGGGGCAGGATTACACATTAAGGAAGGGGCTAATACCCTCCATGTTTCCCGCAAGGGGCCGATTCGCAGTGTCGACGTTAAAACCATGCCTTATCCCGGTTTTCCCACTGATCTGCAAGCACAGATAATGGCTCTAATGACTCTGAGCAATGGTCTCAGCGTTATCAATGAAACCATTTTTGAAAATCGATTCATGCATGTGGCGGAATTATGCAGAATGGGGGCGGATATCCGGGTGGATGGAAATAGTGCAATTGTATCGGGAAAAGGCCGGCTCAGCGGCGCCCCGGTAATGGCAACAGATTTGCGGGCCAGCGCTTCTCTGGTAGTTGCTGGTCTTGCGGCCCAGGGTATAACGGAAATTTCCAGGGTCTATCATCTAGATCGCGGCTATGATGACCTGGTGGGAAAACTGGCAAGAGTGGGTGTAAATATTCGTAGAGAGAAAGAATAATATTTTTAGGCAGAAGGCAGAAGGCACAGAGGCACAAAGTGTTAAAGTAAAGGCCTGTTTCTTTTATTCTGTTTTAGGTTTCAATACCTCGCAGCTTGTTGCTTTTCCTTATTGAAAAATAGTTGTTGATACCCCGCGGCTTGCATGGTGTAGTTCCGCATTCTTTACTGAATTGGCAAGGTTATTATAACTTTAGTTCCCTCATTCACCCGGCGGCTGAATTTTATGGATCCTCCGTGTTCGTCAATAATCTTATTGGCCATTGCCAGGCTGAGACCGGTGCCGTCAGGTTTTGTGGTGAAATATTGGGTGAGTATCTGCTTTAAATGATCTTCGGGTATGCCGCAGCCCCTATCGTGTATTTCAATACGAAACGTTTCATTCTCTCTTCCTTTTTTTGTCCTTACCGTCAAATTGCCATCTTTACCCATTGCCTGCAAGCCATTGAGATAGAGATTCAACAACACTTGGTTTATTCTGTCCGGATCAACCAATGCAGTGGATACTTTGGGATCTATCTCCAACCTGGTTGTAATGCCGAGTTCTTGCGCATCGGATTCTATCAGATTTATGGAGTTGCTGAGAAATTCGTTCAGCTCAACCTGGCGCTTATGTAACGGTAAGGGCCTGGCATAATCAAGCAGGGCGGTGATGCTTGTATTAAGCCGCTTTACTTCATTGATAAGCAATTCAGCTGCTTTTTTTTCTTCGGTGTCCTTTTGAAATTTAGAGCACAGAAGAGTGGTAGTGTCAAGAATTTTTCGCACATTTCATTTGGCAGTGGCCTCGGTATAGCTATCAGGCAACTGCCATTTGCTTTTCTAATTCCATTTCTCTTAACAGATCCATATTGAGGTAGCGTTTCGTACTCCAGCGTGTGCCGGCTATATGGCGAAGCCTGGCAGCAACCAGCATTAAAGCAGAGTTGCCATCTGGGAAAGCGCCTACGACATTGGTTCTTCTCCTGATTTCCCGCATTATTCGCTCCAATGGATTATTCGTTCGAATTCGGCGCCAGTGAGCACTTGGAAAATCATAGTAGCTCAAAGTTTCATTTATATTTTCTCTGATTTTCTGGGCAGCCTGGCGGAGTTTCATCTTCTCGAGTTTTTCTATTACTGAAGCGGCCTTTTCAAGGGCGGCTTCTCGATCCTCAGAGGCGTGTATGGCCTTCAGCATTATGGTCACTTCTTTCATCTTCGTGTTGGGAACCACGCTAAAAATATTCCGGTAAAAATGTACCGTACAACGTTGCCATTTGGCCTCTGGATAGAAATCGGCAACGGATTCAACCAAGCCAAGACAAGCATCGCTGGTGATCATTTTTACCCCTGCCAAACCACGTTTTTTTAAGTGTCGTAAAAAGCTACTCCAGCCAGCCTTGTCTTCCTTTGCTCCTTCGGCAACCCCGAGGATCTTGCGATATCCTGTTGCAGATACCCCGGTGGCCACCAAGACAGAGACATTCCGGACCTCACCAGCCCATGTCCTTTTCAAAACTATGCCATCAAGGGAAACATACGGGAAATGGCCTTCTATTGGGCGGTTGCGCCATTCCTCTATACGTTTGTATATTTTTTTGTTGAGGTTGCTCACTGTCCCGGGGCTAACTTTTGTACCCCATAAAGCCTGGGTGATATCTTCTACCCGCCGGACAGAAACGCCAGCCAGATACATCTCTATTAAAGCTTCCTCAACCGAACTCTCGCGCCGTTTGTAACGCTCGATTATCGCTGTCTCAAATTTTTGCTGGCGTAACTTCGGCACCCTCAATTTCACTTCTCCTGCCTTGGTATGCAGGCCTCGTTCATAGTATCCAGCTCGGGTGTCTTTTCTCTCCCCAGAGCGTTCATAACGAGCAGCATTGCATAATTGGTCGGCCTCTGCATCAAGAAGGTTATTCAATGTCTCCTCGACCGTGCCTTTGACTAACTCTCCCAGGTGATCCTTAATCTGCCCTTCATCAATCTGAATGATTTTGTCCATCTTTGAGTTATACTGATTTTGCATGGTGGTCTCCTTGTGTTGTGGTTTTGGTTTTTTTGGTCGATTGCCAATTAACCATAACCGGGGCCACCATGCCTCTTTCAAAATGTGCGAAAAATATTATACGTTATCAGAAGAGTTGCAAGGCCCTTAATGGAACTGAGGGGATTGCGGACTTCATGGGCGACGCCGGCCGCCATTTTTCCCAGAGCAACGAACTTTTCGTGGCGTTGCATTTTCTTTTCAAGGTTTTTCAGTTCCGTAAGATCGTGGAATGGAATACAAAGTGGCAAGAGCCTTGGTGAAGAAGATATCAAGGCCCGTGAGAAGTTTTTTGAAGAGACCGCTGATGAACGCAAGCAGATTGCTGTGAAACGTGCTGAACTCCGTGCCTTAATGACCCAGGAAAATGCTGATACCACAAAGGCCGGCGCCTTGGCCGGGGAGCTTTTTGAACTCCGTGCCGATTTTCACAAAAAGGCCAAGGAAAGCGGTGTGAAACTTGGTCCCCGCGAATTAGGTGACCATCCCGGCGCACTTGGAAAAGGCTATGGACGACCTCATGGCCGTCATGGTAAAGGCTGGAATAGGGCCTGTCAGTAAAATTTGACTTTAAAAATGATAAAAAAAAGCGCCTCAGGTAACAAAAACCCTGAAGGCGCTTTTTTTGTGAAAATATGATAAGCGATTCTTAAACTAAAATTAATGATTCTTAAAGCTTTAAAAGATATACGCAGCTCCTGCATCTAATGCAGATGCGTTATCAAACTGGGCGCCCACAACTACATCATCCCCGCTGATTGAAACAGATGAACCGAATTCCTGGTCACCATGAGTGTCTGAAGCTGTTATTTTTGTGCTTCTGTCCCAAGTATTTGTACCTGTTCGGTAAAAGATATACGCGGCTCCTGTAAGCAGACTGCCCTGGCTTTCACTGGGAGCGCCTATGAACGCAGTATCTCCATTAATGGAAACTGATGAACCAAAAAGATCATCCGCTTCCGCATCAGAAGCAGAGATTCTGGATTCATCATCCCAAATGTTTGTTCCCGTCCGATGAAAAACATATGCCGCGCCTGTGTCAATAATGGTTGTATCTTTATTTTGTGACCCAATTACCGCATAATCTCCGTCAATGGAAACGGCATTGCCGAACTGGGCACCTGCTTCAGAATCAGAAGGTATTATTCTTATACTGTCAGTCCAGGCATTTGGTCCAGTGTTGTGGAAAATGTATGCTGAACCGGTGTTAACACCAACTCCTGTTTCGTTCTCAAATGGTGCGCCTACAATTGCATAATCGCCGCTTATGGCAACAGAATTACCAAAATTGGCGCCTACTTGCGCCGTTGCAGCCCGAAATTTAGCGACTTCCCCCCAGTTATTCGGTGCGCTGGTTAATTGAAAAATATAGGCGGCTCCGGCGTCGTCATTAAAGGTTGTGTCTTCATTTTGCGCCCCGATTATGGCGAAGTTTCCATCAATAGAAACAGATGTGCCGAACTGGTCACCTGCTTCAGCATCTGTTGCAGTGATTTGTGTGCCGGTATCCCAGGAGGTTCCGTTGAAATGGAAAATATATACAGTTCCGGAATCCACTCCGCTGATGTCCCCAAAGGGGGCTCCAACTATGGCATAATTGCCCTTTATTGCCACTGCGCTGCCAAATCTGGCCCCTGCTTCGGAAATCTGTGGCAATATTTGAACTCCGTTGCCCCAGGTGTTTAGGGCAGTGCGTTGAAAAATATACGCTGCCCCAGCGTCGTCATTTGGTGCAATTTGGTCTTCAAATGGAGCACCAGCAATAAGAAAATCTCCATTTATTGCAACAGACCATCCGAAAAGGTCACTCTGTCCAGGAACTGGCGCAGTAATTTTTAGTATCTCGTTTGCTGATAAAGTGGGCATAGCGCTTACTTCCGACGATAAATTTCCTTGGCCTAAATCGTTCAAAGCGGCAACTCTATAATGATAGATGGTGCCGTTGGTAAGGCCGGGAATGGTGTGGGGGGAAGTGACGTTTGTAATACTGGCATCTGCATTGGTCACATTACCGCTGGTATTCCAATAGAGGGTATAGCTGGTGGCATTAGATGCCCCCTGCCAACTGATGGTCACTTGGTTTTTAGCAGAGGAGGCGGTAACATTGGTGGGAGTGCCAAGTGCGTTGGGATCGGCGTCGCCACAACCATTAAAAAGCATAATAATAAGCAATAGCAGGATAGGAAGAACAAGGGACGCTCTTCCGAAAATTTTTGGTGTATTCATTTTTTTGACCTGAAAGTGTTTGAGAGGATTAGTAGTAATGTTGTTCCTTAAAAAAATCAGAAATTCGGCTTCTGTGACTTATGATATCAAGGGAATTCAACATGCCCTGAACCGCAAAGATGAAAATTCCCTGGAGAATAAAACATCGCCGCACCTGTAATTGTGGATTATAAGTCCAACCAAACATGACATGCTCGCAAAAAATTACTTTCGTCATTTTTCCGTCACGCAAATCGAGGACTCAAAGCGTTGCAGCGTCGGCGAAGCAGCATTTTTGCGAAGCCGACAAATATATTTCCGGCAAAATTTTAGTAGCTTTACGCCTTTCACCATCGGCGTAGCGGATTTTGCAAAGCAGACAGTACAAAGCGTATAAGAATTCAACTTCAGCA
>CALZHT010000001.1 GCA_945787445.1 uncultured Desulfobulbaceae bacterium | reverse complement strand
GACGCTGTGCTTGATTTTAATAAAAACCAGATTCATCGCATACAAAACAATGAATCAAAGACACGACTCAGTATTCTTTATTACGGCTTTCTTGAAAATTGTGAGAAAATATCGCTGCAAACCCAAAATCTTCTCGATATTTTCAGAGAATATTTAGGCACTGAAAAAGAAAGTGCTTCCGCCTGTGAGATACGCAGAAATACTTGAAACAATAAGAACTTAAGAGAGGAAATCAATATGCGCTTACCGCTCTTTTCACAATTTGTCGCCTTACCCTTTGACGGATTCCAGGAGCATGCCGAAAAAGTCAAGGAATGTGCATGGGCCTTTCAGCAGTCGGTTGAATGTTATTTTTCAAACAGATGCGACAGGTTTGCCGAATATCTGCGGGAAGTTGACCGGCTTGAAAGTGAAGCGGACGAGATAAAAATCAACATCCGCAGGACTATTTCCAAGCGGGGGAAAATGACGGTGGATAAATTCCAGCTCTTTATGTACATCCAGGAACAGGATAAGGTTCTTGACTGCGTAGAGGATTGCCTGAACTGGATTTCGTATCGTCCAGATACCGTGGTGTCCGAAGAGCTGAAAAAAGGATTTTTTGATCTGGTCGATGCGGTTATTACCCCTATTGAAGAGGTAAGTGTCATGGTTAAGGAGGCCCGATTATATTTTGACGACTATTCAGAGCGTCAGCGAACAATTGTTAAAGACATAATCCGCAACCTGCACAAATGTGAACATGAAGCGGATAAACTTGAAGACGCCCTTAAGTTTAACATTTTTACAAAAGTATCAGATCCAATCGTGGTTATACATATGATTGGTCTTACAGAACGTATCGGTGCTATTGCCAATCATGCGGAAAATACCGGAGACATGATGCGGGCTATGATTGAAAGGGACTGATACGTATTTTTTCATTAGATTTAGCTGTAACTAGGCACGAAGAGACAAGGGCACAGAGTGCCAAACCCTTCATGCCCTTTTACAGCTCTTCAAGGAGTTTTGGTGTGCTTATTTGGGTCAGTTTTGTTTTTGCCGTTATTATGGCAATAATAGGCTTTGTTTTTATTCAAAAAAAATTTAAGGACTCCTGCCCGCCCTGACTGCTTATATACGGTTCCCTGGGTGTGGGTCTCATATCCTATTATCTTTTTTCTCTTTTTTTCTGATGCTAATACCAAGTCGCATTCAAATTCTAACTTTGTTGGCTGCGTCGTCGGCTTCCTCAACGTATTTCATATACGCCTCCGGAGCCTCCTCCTTAGCGGCCTTGTTATCTCTTTGAATGCAACCTGGAATAATCAATCAGCCATAGGTTCATAAATGAAAGTTAACGGCAAACACCACCGCACCATCTGGCCGGATACAAACAATCCGCAAATTATTCACATTATTGATCAGCGACATCTTCCCCACCGGTTCGTTGTTGAAGACCTGAAAACGGTTGCGGATTTCGCAGCAGCTATCCGCGACATGCATGTCAGGGGTGCCGGGCTTATCGGCGCCACCGCCGGATTCGGCATGTATTGCGCCATGGTGCATGCACCTGGTGAAAAAATCTCAGCGCATCTTCAAAGTTCCGCCGATACGCTTCTGTCAACAAGACCAACCGCTAAAAATTTGTCCTGGGCCGTGCAGAGGCAGCTCGATGCTATCAATCAGGAAGAGACAAAGGAAGCAAAGACTAAAAAGGCTTTTGAAACAGCCTGTCAGATAGCGGATGAAGATGCAGATTTTTGCAAATGCATCGGTGAACACGGTCTTGAAGTAATCTCTGCAATCAGCAAGGAAAAAAACGGAGAGCCTGTAAACATTCTCACCCATTGTAATGCCGGCTGGCTTGCATTTGTGGATTACGGCTCCGCCACATCTCCCATCTATGCCGCGCACCGGGCCGGGATCAAGGTCCATGTCTGGGTTGATGAAACAAGGCCCTGGCTGCAGGGCGCCAAGCTCACGGCGTGGGAACTGAAAGAGGAATCCGTTCCCCACACCCTGATTGCGGATAATACCGGCGGACATCTTATGCAGCATGGACTGGTGGATTTGGTCATTGTTGGAACCGATCGCACCACACGTTCCGGCGATGTGGCCAATAAAATAGGAACGTACCTCAAGGCGCTTGCTGCCCGGGATAATACCATCCCATTTTATGTGGCTCTGCCTTCTTCAACTTTTGACTGGCAAATTTCCGATGGCCTTAAGGAAATTCCCATTGAGCAGCGGTCGGCTGAAGAGGTTACTATAATTAGTGGGTTAACGGAAAATGGGGAACTCGAAAAAGTGCTGGTCCCGCCTGCAAATACTCCGGCGGCAAACTATGGTTTTGATGTGACTCCGGCACGGCTGATTACCGGTCTTATAACGGAGAGAGGAGTGACTGCCGCCAACGAAGAAGCCATTCTTACCCTTTTTCCAGAACACCGGTAAAATTTCAGATATCCTGAATTCGAGGATTTTACGATGGGACCTGCATTGATAAAGCCCGTAAGAGTGCCTTAGGTTAATGTACTTATTTTATCAGATATTCCTTTAACTTTAGTCACTTCGAACTTTAGCGCACTTTAGGCACTTAACTTGGTATAAAATAATTTCCTTTTCAAAATTTGAAACGCTCAATTTAGGTCAGGTTCAGTTCTTCCACTATCGAATCGTGAAATAGAGGTCTAAAGTCCTGGATTTTCTTATTTTCACGGGTTGGGTGGATCCGGTTGGTGAGGAGAACGACAATAAGGTACCTTTCAGGATCTATCCAAAAAGATGTTCCGGTAAAACCCAGATGACCGACGCTTTTTTTAGAAAAATATCTCCCGGCGCTTGATCCTTCTGTATCCGGCGTATCAAAACCTAAAACCCGTGTTCCTTGTTGATCCTTCTCTTTCTGTAAAAAAATATGTAAATCAGTGTTTAAGTAGTTGGGATGGCTTGTTCTTCCCTGCCATTGGTCTAAAATTTCAGTGGTAAAAAGCAGAACACTTTCAATATCACCAAAAAGCCCGGCCTGTCCGGAAACCCCCTCAATTGCATAGGTGTTTTCATCATGGACTTGGCCGACAATAATCCTTTTTCGCCAAGGACATAACTCTGTTGCAGCAAAAAGAGCTTCTTGTTCTTTCCCTATATTTTTATTTCGTTGATAAAAAATCCCTTTTTCCAGGCCAAGCGGTTTTACAATACTTTCCTTAAAAAATGTATCGATTTCCTTGCCTGAAAGGAGTTCTATTATGAAACCGAGAAGTATAAAACCTATATCACTGTATACTTGTTTTTTTCCTGGTTTTTCATGCAGTTCTTCCTGAAAAATCAGCCTTTTTAACAGCTTTTTTCTTTTATTTTTCTCTTTTTTCGCAACCTCTTTGAAATATTCCCTATAGTCTGGAAAACCTGCGCTATGATCCAAGAGCTGCTTTATGGTTATCCCTTTTTTATCGCTGGGAATATCCGGAAATATGGATTCTAACTTTTCATCAATACGTATCTTGTTTTGCTTGATCAGGCAGAGAATGGACAAAGTGGTTGCAAAAGGCTTGGTCAATGATGCCAGGTCAAAACAGGTATTTATATTGAGAGGTAGTGGGCTGGGGAAAAGGGTTCTGTTACCATAATGCGACATGAATATTCTTCTTTCCAGCGGCCTGCCTATTGTTATTCCCACCTCAGCACCGGGAAAGACGTTTTTGGCAATTGCCTCTTTAAAAAGATTGTGCAGTCTTTTTTCTAATTTTTTAAATGGATTATCTTCCTTCACAAAAAGCACCAATCACTATAAAAAAACCTAACAATTTTTTTATTTGAAAACGACGGGGTAATTTCTTTTTAAAGCATTGAAATTTTATCAAATGTAAACTATATTTCGGCACAGGATAACACATTCTTTCTTAATTTCTATTTATTTAATGATTTCTTGCAGTTATTTAATAAGTTATTTCTCAACTTCAACTTATTAAAAGGGATATTTTTAATAAAATGTTGATAACTCATTTTTCTCTTTTTTCCCCTTTTTATCCAAAATGGAATATTAATAAAAAAACATTAAATTTCGTATATTTGCTTGTTTTTTGCACATATCAACACCACAAATAATAATAATCTCATTCTTAAATAATTAATAATTAGAAAACGGGTGGGAATATGTCTTTACATATAAGCGTATCCAAAGATGAATTTTTAGCAGGACTGACTTCTATTCAAAACATAGCGAGCAAGAAGGGTTCAATTGCCATTCTCTCCAATGTCCTTATACAAACTGAAAACGATTCTTTGATATTGACTGGTACTGATCTTGAGGTGGGAATAAAAACCACCTTGCCTGCTGAAATAACTGCACCCGGTTCCATAACTCTTCCGGCAAAGAAACTTTTTGAAATTGTCCGGGAATCAAATAATGAGCATATAAAACTTGAAGAGCTTGAAAATAATTGGGTGCGAATAAAAGCCAAAGCAACAAATTATAACCTTTCCGGTATGCCTGCCGAAGAATTTCCCTCATTTCCTGAATATGATGATGAAAAGTTAACTTTAGTAAATTCGGAAATAATGAGAGATCTTATCGATAAAACAATTTTCTCAGTGGCCTCGGAAGCTGAAAGCCAATTCAATCTCACCGGAGTGCTTTTAGAAAAAATAAATAATGATGAAAATAAAAAAATATTACGAATGGTTTCTTCTGATGGTCATAGACTTTCTTTAATGGAAAAAGAAATTAGCGATGAAGAGTATGACAACCTGACAATAGAAAAAAATACTATAATTCCAAAAAAAGGAATTCAAGAAATACGAAAATGGTGTGAGGCAGAGGAATCCATTAATATTTATTTTGATAAAAAACAGGCTGTGATTAAAACTTCCAATTCTATTCTTATTATTAGATTAATGAATGGAGATTTTCCAGATTATAGAAATATAGTCAGTGCAATAACCAATGAAAATTATTTTTTAATAGATAAAAATGAATTTTTAAATTCAATGAAAAGAATGAATATCTTTACAGAAGATAGATTTAATGCTGTTCATTTTAACATTGATAAACATAAATTAATATTAACATCAGAAAGTTTGGATATTGGTAATGCAACAGATGAAATAGACATAGAATTGCATGGTATTCCAATGAAACTTGGTTTTAACGGCAAATATTTTATTGATACATTACACGCAATGCAAGGAAATAAAATAAATGTAAATATTAATTCGCAAGAAAGTCCATGTTTACTAACTTCACAGGAAGATAAAGGTTTTGAAAGTATTATTATGCCTATGAAAATTTGATAAACATCAAAAGTTAGGTAATAAATTTACTGTTTCATATAATAAAAAATAGAGGTTGTAATATAGTGGAACCAGAAAAGATAGATTATGGTGCAGAACAAATTAAGGTATTGACCGGTCTGGAAGGCGTCCGGAAAAGACCGGCAATGTATATTGGCAATACTGCCGAAGAAGGATTGCACCATTTAGTTTATGAAGTTGTTGATAACAGTATAGATGAAGCCTTAGCCGGCCACTGTTCTCTGATCAAGGTTACTTTTCATAAAGATGGGAGTACGAGCGTTGAAGATGATGGGCGGGGAATTCCCGTTGAAATGCATCCCATAGAAAAGGTATCAGCGCTTGAGCTGGTCATGTGCACCCTCCATGCCGGCGGCAAGTTTGATCATTCCACCTATAAAGTATCGGGCGGTCTGCACGGTGTAGGTGTATCAGTTGTTAATGCATTGAGCGAATGGACGGAAGCTGAAATAAAGAGAGAAGGAAAGCTCTATATTCAAAAATATGCCTACGGCATAAAGCAGGGTGATGTCAAACAGCTTGGACCTGCGATAAAATCAGGCACAAAAATAACCTTTAAACCTGATCCCACCATTTTTACCGAAACTACGGAATTTAAATATGAGATCATCCAAACCAAGCTGCGTGAACTCGCATTTTTAAACAAGAATGTCAAAATACTACTCAAAGACGAAAGAAGCGGCGCTGATGATGAGTTTCATTATAAAGGCGGTCTAAATTCTTTTGTAGAATACTTAAACAGAAAAAGAACAGCTGTTCATCCAAATGTTATTTATTTACACGGCGAAAGAGATGATGTTCAGGTTGAAATAGGTTTTCAATATTTTGACGGCTATTCAGAAAGGCTTTTTTCCTTTGTGAATAATATCCACACCAAGGAAGGCGGCACCCATGTCGCCGGTTTCCGGGCTGCCCTGACAAAATGCATAAACAAGTATGCCAGCGACGATATTATTCCAAAAAACCTGCGCGAAAAAATGGGAGGAGACGATGTCAGGGAAGGATTGACCTGCGTGATCTCGGTCAGGGTGCCGAATCCGCAATTCGAAGGGCAGACCAAAACAAAATTGGGAAACAGCGAAGTTCGTTCAATAGTTGAGTCTATTTGCGGTGAAAAGCTGACCATTTATCTTGAACAAAATCCGCAGATTGCCAAGAAAATTCTCTCTAAGGTTGTCGATGCGGCCCGGGCCAGAGAAGCTGCGCGCCGCGCCAAGGAACTCACCAGGAAAAAGGGATCCGGCCTTGATCTGCTCATGGCCGGAAAACTGGCGGAATGTCAGGAAAAAGCGCCGGAAAAAAGAGAAATTTTTCTGGTAGAGGGTGACTCGGCCGGCGGTAGCGCTAAACAGGGAAGAAACAGGGCTTTTCAGGCCATCCTTCCCCTGCGCGGCAAAATAATGAATGTGGAGAAGGCACGGTACGACAAGATCCTCGCCAGTGAGGAAATAAAGCAGATTATTGCAGCCCTGGGAACAGGGATCGGCAAGGAAGATTTTAACCCTGAGCAGCTTCGCTATCACAAGATTATCATTATGACCGATGCCGACGTTGACGGCGCCCATATCCGTACCCTGCTGCTCACCTTTTTTTATCGGCAAATGCTGGCGCTTATCGAAGGCGGCTATATTTATATTGCCCAACCGCCGCTATACAGACTGGGAAGGGGTAAGAAGGAGCAGTTTTTCATCGATGACGAAGCATTTACCCAACACCTCTTCGATCTTGCCAAAGAATCTATTGCTATTCAGGTGGATGGAAACGGTCCAAGCCTTGAAGGGCAAGAATTAATAGCAATACTCAAAAGACTGGCCGGATATGCCAAAGTAATCGACTACCTCTCCCGTCTCAATCTTTGGGAAGAAATAATTTATATCCTGCTTGACAACGATATCCATACGGCGGACCAGTTTGAAGATGAAAATATTGTCGCGAAACTCAAGGAGATGCTGCAGGAGAAGAATATATTAGGGGGCAACATCAGGACCTCCCGGTGGAAACCCAGCTGTTATGAATTTGATGCGGCCCAGAAAAACAAGGCGCATATGGTGGTCACCATAGGGCCTAATATACCCCTGATTCCGGAATACCGTACGGCGATCAGTTTGTTTCCCCATATAAAACAATACATGGGCAAGGAATTTGTTGTTCACTCACGAAACCAGCAGGTTCCCGTGCAAAACTGGCTGGATTTGCTGCAGACCGTTCGGTCTGAAACCTTAAAAGGGAGCCACATCCAGCGATACAAAGGTCTGGGTGAAATGAATCCTGACCAGCTTTGGGGAACCACCATGGATCCCGACAAGAGGACCCTGGTGCAGGTGAAGATTGAGGATGCCGAAGATGCGGATGATATTTTCACCACCCTGATGGGAGACAAGGTAGAACCCAGGCGGGATTTCATCCAGAATCACGCCCTGGAAGTGACGGAACTGGATATTTAACAAGCGATTACATTAAGGATACGAAAAGAAATGGTCGAAGAAACCACAATAATACCGCCTCAAAATAATACTATTTCCATAGAAAAGGAGCTGAAGAAGTCCTACCTTGATTATGCCATGTCCGTTATCGTCGGCCGGGCTCTGCCCGATGTGCGGGATGGTTTAAAACCGGTGCACAGAAGGGCTCTGTACGCCATGCGTGAACTCAGCAACTACCACAACCGTCCCTATCTCAAGTCGGCCCGTATTGTCGGTGATGTTATCGGTAAGTACCACCCCCATGGTGATACGGCGGTGTATGACACCATTGTCCGCATGGCCCAGCATTTTTCCATGCGCTATCCCCTGGTTGACGGTCAGGGGAATTTCGGTTCCATAGACGGTGATTCTCCTGCTGCCATGCGGTATACCGAAGCCCGCATGACCAAACTTGACCAGGAACTGATCGCCGACCTTGAAAAGGAAACCGTTGATTTTGTTCCCACCTATGATAACAGCCTGATCGAACCGGTCGTCTTCCCCGCCAAAATCCCCAACCTTCTCATTAACGGCTCTTCAGGTATTGCGGTGGGCATGGCGACCAACATTCCACCCCACAACCTGACTGAAGTGTTGAACGGCTTGATCATCTTAATCGACGATCCCAATACTACAGTTAATAGCTTGATGGATGTCATTACCGGCCCGGATTTCCCGACCGGCGCATATATTTGCGGCCGGGCCGGGATCCGGGAAGCATATGAAACCGGGCGTGGTTCCATTCTCATGCGGTCAAAGACCCATGTGGAAAAAATAAAAAAAGACCGTGAAGCCATTATCATTACCGAAATACCGTACATGCAGAACAAGGCCACCCTGGTGGAAAAGATCGCTTTGTTGATTAAAGAAAAGAGAATTGATTCCATCTCCACGGTCCGCGATGAATCAGACCGGGAAGGAATGCGCATTGTCCTGGAGCTCAAAAAGGACGAAATAACCGATGTGGTCTTGAACCAGCTTTATAAGCTGACCCCCCTGCAAAAGACCTTTGGCATTATTTTTCTTTCCATTGTCAACAACAAGCCCGAAGTTCTCAATATAAAGCAGATTTTAGAGAGCTTCATCATGCACCGGCGCACCATTGTGTTCCGCCGTACCGCCTATGACCTGAAAAAAGCCGAGGAACGGGCCCATATTCTTGAAGGATTGAAGATTGCCATCAGCAACCTGGACGAGGTGGTGGCACTTATCAAGGCATCGCCGAATCCCCAGGAAGCCAAAGCTTCTTTGATGGAGAAATTTGCGCTTACCGAAATCCAGGCCCAGAATATTCTGGAAATGAGATTGCAGCGTTTGACCGGCTTGGAGCGCGAGAAAATTATAAAAGAGTATGAGGAGCTTGTTGAACAGATAAACTGGTATAAACAGGTGCTTTCTGATGAAACTCTGGTGATGAAGATCATCAAGGATGAGTTCCTTGAAATCAAAGAGCAGTTCGGCGATGAACGGCGCACGGAAATCATCGAAGCGCCGGAGGAAATTCTGCCGGAAGATCTGATCATCCAGGAAAACATGGCCGTAACCGTGACCAGGGACGGCTACATAAAAAGAAATCCGGTTGAGCTCTATAGGGCCCAGAGGCGCGGCGGTAAAGGCATTAAAGGCATCAACACCACCGAAGAAGACTTTGTCAAAGATCTGTATCTCGCTTCCACCCATGATACCTTCCTGTTTTTCACCAACCTGGGCAAGGTATTCTGGCGCAAGGTCTATCAGATTCCCCAGGCGAGCCGTATTGCCCGAGGCAAGGCCATCGTCAACCTTTTGGAACTTTCTGAAGGTGAGACGGTTGCGGCTATTCTGCCGGTAACAAGCTTTGATACTGAAGAAGGTGAAGAGCGCCATGTTATGATGGTAACCAAAAAAGGGGTCGTTAAAAAGACGGTACTGGAGGAATTCAGGCGTCCCCTGCGTAAGGGCAAGATTGCTCTCACCATACGGGAAAACGACGAGATTATTACAGCCGCCTTGACGTATGGCAACAATGACATTCTGTTGATTTCTCATAACGGCCAGTCGGTGAAGTTCAATGAAAAGGATGTGCGGACCATGGGGCGCACCGCTGCCGGGGTCAGGGGTATTAAGCTTGCCGAAGATGATAAAGTGGTGGGAGTGGTTGTTCTCTATACCGACTCTTCGGTGCTGGCCGTTAGCGAGAACGGCTACGGCAAAAGAACATCCATAGATGAATATCCCCTGCGCAGAAGAGGCGGCAAAGGGGTTATTGCCATCAAGCCAAGCAAGAGGAACGGCAAGGTAGTAGGCGCCCTGCAGGTTAACGATGATGATGAAATCATGCTTATAACCGATGGCGGCAAGATTATCCGCATGAAAATGGAAAATGTACGGGTTATTGGCAGGAATACCCAGGGTGTACGGTTAATCAACCTGGATAAAGGGGAGAAGGTTGTCGGCCTGGACCGGGTCGCAGAGCCCTATGAAAACGGTGATGACGAGGAAGATCAAGAGGAATAACACGACGCAAGATGGCAAGCCTTTCACAAAATATTGCCGTAATCGGAGCTGGCAGCTGGGGTACTGCCCTGGCAAAATTGTGGGGCGAAAAAGGCTTGTCAGTGACCCTTTGGGGTCACCGGCCGGATCATGTTGAAGAACTTATCGCCCATCGGGAAAATCGCACCTATCTCCCTGGTTTTACTCTCAACGACACTATCCGGGTAACCGCGGACCTCAAAGACGCGGTGCACAATCAGCTCATTATAGTCATGGTTGTGCCTTCCCATGTCACCCGGCAGGTGCTGGAGGATACTGTTCCCCACCTGCAAAAGGGGGCCTTTCTTGTCACTGCCTCCAAGGGCATAGAAAACGATACCTTGATGACCATGACCCAGTTGATGGAGGATGTGGTGCCCGCATCCAGCGAGGCGCACCTGGCTATTCTCTCCGGGCCGAGCTTTGCCAAAGAGGTTGCCGCTAATCTTCCCTCGGCAGTGACGGTCGCTGCCAACAGCAATGAAGATGCCATTGCTCTCCAGGAGCTTTTTTCCACCGAACGATTCCGGGTGTATGCCAGTAACGATGTCCGCGGTCTAGAACTTGGCGGCGCCCTGAAAAACATTATCGCCATTGCCGCAGGGATATGCGACGGCATGGGGTATGGGACCAATACCAGGGCGGCCTTGATAACCAGAGGGTTGGCGGAAATTACCCGGCTGGGCGTCAAGATGGGGGCAAATCCTCTGACCTTTTCAGGGCTGGCCGGCCTTGGCGATCTGGTCTTAACCTGTACCGGGGATCTGAGCCGGAACCGCACTGTTGGTCTTAAGCTTGGCCAGGGAATGAAGCTTGCCGAAATTCTTGCGGAAATGAATATGGTGGCGGAAGGAATAAAAACTACCCGTTCCGCCATGGCGCTGGCAATCAGGGAAGGGGTGGAAATGCCCATCCTTACCCAGGTGTATCAGGTGCTGTATGAAGACAAGGACTGCAAGGATGCGGTGGCTTCTCTCCTTTCCCGCGATCTTAAAGAAGAGTTGGATATTTGATACGCGTGCATCTCTGCATGACTATACACCGCCGAAAAATCTTTATACCCTGCTTTATTTTTTTCAGCTTTGTAATTCTTCTGCTTGGAGAACCGCCGGCCTGGGCAAGACAAGCCGATCTGTTGCAAGCACATGCCGGTGCTGAATCCAAAGAGAGTCCGACCAAAAGTGATGTATCCTCTTCCTTTACAACTCTTTCAGGAACGACGATAATCATGTTCCCGCCGGGTGATATGTATCCTTACTATATCGCAGACCAGCATCGGGTGGGATTTTGCATCCAGGTGCTGCGCTATACGGCAACGGAGATCCCGGCTGCCGGCAAAAGCCGCATCTACTTAAAAACAGGAGCCAATATCGGTATTGCTCGGTTTCATCCTTCCGGTCATCCTGATCGCGGCTGGCAACTCAGCGTCCAAGCCGGTTGGGATGGACAGTTTGATAGTGATAACTCACAGGATAATATAGGCTGGGACGGCAACTACGGTTTTCTGTTGAGTATGGCACCGGCTTCAGGATTGGCTTTTAAGCTCGGAATGCTTCATACTTCCAGCCATGTTGGCGATGAATATATTGAACGGACAGGGAGGAAGCGCATCGGATATACACGCCATGAAATTACCGGAGGCGTCAGTTGGTCCATGAGCGAACAATGGCGCCTTTATAGTGAGGCAGGATGGGGGTATGATCTCCGGAATGAAACACTAATGGCACCGGGTCGGTTGCAGGCAGGGCTCGAATTTGTGGATGAAAAAAGTCTTTGGCAGGATATTTTAGGCTGGTATATTGCGGTAGATACATCGACTTGGGAAGAGCGGGATTGGCGCCTGGATGTTTCGGCCCAGTTAGGAGTGTTATTGCCCTCAGCAGACCATAGAGTAAAGTTGGGAATCGAATACTACAACGGCCGCGTGCCAATCGGAGAGTTTTTTCAGTTTGACGAGACATATATTGCCTTTGGAGCGTGGATGGATTTATAGGACACAAAACCCCCTTGGAGGTTTTATCTGCGCATAGGAGTAAGGAACAGGTCTGTCTTACAAAAAAACAGAGGAGAATGAAAGCATGGTTGATTCCAGCAAGGAAAGACGGCGTATCGCTCGAGCTTTGGTCGATGAAATCAAGAAGAGTGCGGTTATTAAGCCTGTTGACGATGAAATTGAAATCTGGGGAATGATCGTTGATCAAAGCATTCGCGGCGTGCAGGTTTCCATCCCGATAGAATTATCTCCGGAGACCACTGTAAAGCTCATAAGAGCCAACCAGGACGACGCCGGTGAATGGGAAAACCAAGAGCATATGGGCCGGGTCTGCTGGTGCAATCTCGATGATGCGTCGAGTGAGTCCTACAGAATAGGGATAGAATTTATGGACTGATACAAGTCGTATTCAAATTCTAACTTTGTTGGCCGCGTAGACTGTTTCCTGGATTTACCACGACGGACCTTCGGGGCTTCATCCTTAGTTGTTACGAAAACTACCTCTTATAGGAGTGACCTCGGATAGGTTGGACCTATCCGGCGAGAAATTCAGGCTTTATTAGAACCGCAGAATATAGAACAAGGAATAGCGAATACTGAAGTGAACAACAATTGAGTAGAATTTAATTGTTGCTACCTTTACCCTATATAGAGCGGTAAATATGAAAGAGGATTTTTAGAATTCGATGATAATCCTTCATCATTCGAAGTTTCTTGTTTTCCCTACGGGCATAAACTTTATTCGGTATTCGCGTTTATTCAAATGAGACTGCTGTTAAAGCCCCCCATTAAGGGGGTGTTCCAAAGGCCGCCCGCTTAAACGGGGCTGCAGAGAGTATCAATCTTTTTGACGTTTTTTCCGTTCTTCCACACAATATATGCCGCCCTTCTTGAGGCCGGGAATAAAGCAGGCATTGCAGGAAATACAGTAGGCCGGCGCCCTGTCTCCCTGATGCCAGCGTAACGCCAAACCCGGCTCTCTTATAAACGGCCGGGCCATGGAGATATAATCAGCATCCTCCTGAATAACCCGTTCAACAACGCCGTAACTCCGAAAGCCTCCCACGGTCATGACCGGGCATTGCACCTCCGCCTTGATCCTCCTGCAAAGATCCAGATTATAGGCTTCATCAGCCGGTTTGCCGATATTCTCCCGGGCCGGTGATTTTTCCCCGGAGACCGGGGTGCCGCCGCTCACCTCAATGGCATCTATTCCCTCTGCATCAAGAGATTTTGCCGCAACCATGGCATCGTCTATCACAAGGCCGCCATCAGTGAAATCAGCACCGTTCAATTTGATCATTACCGGATAGTCGACACCCACTGCTTTTCGAACCGCCCGGTAAACCTCCATCAGAAAACGGCTGCGGTTTTCAACACTGCCGCCATACTCGTCTTCTCTCTTGTTGGTCAACGGAGAAAGAAACTGGTTAATCAGGTAGCCATGGGCGCCATGCAACTGCACCGCGTCAAATCCGTATTCCTTGGCGCGGCGCGCACCCTGGGCAAAGGCCTCAACAATTTCGGCAACATCCTCTGTTGTCAAACCATCCGGCACTTCGGGAAATTGGGGCACGGAAACCGCTGATGGCGCTAAAGGCTTGCGGCCTGCGGTTTTCGAATCGGTTTGGCCGCCGGCATGGACAAGCTGGATACAGATTTTTCCATCGGCGTCATGGACTGCCTGGACCAGCCTCCTCATTTCTGCGGCAAAGGCATCGGTATGGATCCCCATCTTGCCCGGCAGTTGCTTGCCCTCCGGTCGTACAAACGTGTAGCCGGTTATGATCAGACCAACGCCTCCCCTGGCCAAGTCTCCATAAAAGCCGGCAAGCTTTTCCGTGGGCCGACCGTCTTGCTCGCACATCCCCTCCCATGTGGCGGAACGCACCAAACGATTTTTGAGATGCATACCGTTAATTATTGTCTCGTCAAATACGTCTCTCATTGCTGCCACCTCCGGGATTTTGTTTTTTGTGATGCATTTGAGAAATTTATTGTTGCATTTCCGTCATAACATATCAACTGTATCCTACAGTCAGTCTGATTAATTCGTACCTTCCCAACTTAATAAATCTTGCAATAACATATAATATAATTACCAAATAATTATGGAATTGATAAAATTCGAATGGGATGATGGAAAAGTCATCAGAATCATTTCAGCAAGGAAGGCAAACAAGAAGGAACAAAAACAATACGAGAGTTACCTGCCATGAGAAAAGAATACGATTTTTCGAAGTCAGTCAGAAATCCCTACGCAAAGCATCTTAAAAAACAAGTAACCCTCCGCCTTGGTATTGATGTCATTGATTATTTCAAGAAACTTGCTGAGGAAACAGGCGTACCTTACCAAAATCTAATCAACCTTTACCTCCAAGACTGTGCTCGCGCCCACAAAAAGCTTAAGCTCAAATGGGTATCATCCAAAGGGGATGCCGAACAAGTCGCTTAACAGTCAGCGAAACCCGCCGCGGCCTGACGGTATTGTAACCGAGGCGCTAGTGGTTAGCTCTACCTTCAAAAAACGGATATCGTCGCCAACAAATGAATAATACAACAAAATACATAGTATTTTCTGTCGCCGGCCTTTTTATTGGCATTCTAATCATGAGTGTTTTGTCATACAGGGCAAGCAAAACACATATATACGCCATTAAAAGTATGTACGAGCAAGAACAAATCAAATCCGCCATGCAAGCAATGAAGAACAAAAATTATTTTATGGCAGTTCATCATTATAAAAATCTTGTAGATACATCATCACCCAATACCAAAGATGCTTTTCATAAGGCGGAAAATATATGGTCACTCTCATTTCCATTTGCCTCAGAATTATTAATAAAAATCAAGTCTCACGCAGACCCAAAAGGCATAGGCGACAAAAGATCTCTAGGCATTAATCATGGAATGCTTGCATATGCTATGGAAAAATATGGAATGCACAATGAGGCAAAAACAGAATGGGAAAAAGCACTAAAAATACTTGAAAAGCAAGATATCAATCAAGTTAGAGAATTGATAGATAATATTAACAAATCAAATACGAACCATTGAGTTGAGAAACTGAAATGGGGTCATGTGAAATGCGGGCCACACATTGCACTAATTAAGGCCAACGAGAAGGACGGTGGTCGTTTACTCAATCATTTAAGAGCTTTTTCCCAGGATTCTGTTCTTGGCCCAATTCTAAATGGGGAACTTTTATGAATTCAGACAACTCTCCACAAATTAACGGGAAAATCATTTTCCGTATTGTCGTCTGTGCCGTCATTCTCCTTGTCGGTTTTCTGGGCATGACCATTCTCGGAAAAATGAAAAAGCCGCCGGCCGAGGCACCCATTGAAGAACGCCCACTGCGGGTTGAAATTCATGAGGTCAAACAGGAAAACATTACAGTTAATATAAGCGGCTATGGTGAAGTCAAAGTACTTGATAAAGTGACAATTGCGCCTGAGGTTTCCGGCAGGATCATCCATGTGCATCCAAGACTGGATCAGGGTGAAATACTAGCAAAGGATTCAATCCTTTTTACGATTGATCCCAGTGATTACCAAACTGCACGCGATGGCGCCCGGGCCGAGGTTGAGCGGTTACAGAACACCATACAACTTTTCCGCAAACAGTTGGAAATAGATAGAGACCGTCTGCAAACCATTGAACGGAATAGAGACCTTGCAAAAGCGAATTATCTGCGGCAGAAAAAACTTTTTGAACAGGGTGGGAGCAGTCTCGCCGAAATGGAGAAACTGGAACAGGCTTACAATACTGCCGTAGATCAGGCTGCGCAAACGGCCAAGCTTATCAACCTGTATCCTCTGCAGATCAAGGAAGCTGAAAAAACACGTGCGGGAGCCGATTCCCGCCTGGCAAGCGCCCGAATCATGCTTGCCCGGTGTGAAGTCAGCGCACCTTTTACCGGCAGGGTGGCTGCAACAACTCTTGAGACCGGCCAGTATGTTTCCCCGGGGCAGCCGGTTCTTACCCTGGCCGACGATTCGATTCTGGAAATTCCGGTACCCCTCGACAGCCTGGAAGCACGCAAGTGGCTGCGTTTCAACAAAGAAAACACCCATCAGGAAAACGGCTGGATAACGAATCTCGAGCCGGTGGAATGCGCTATTCGCTGGACAGAGGACGACAAGAGCATCTGGAAAGGACAGCTGCACCGGGTGATGCAATTCGACCCCAATACTCGCACCCTGACCGTTGCCGTCAGGGTCAAAGGAAATCAAACAATGGCATCTCAGCACCGGAGATTGCCGCTTGTTGAAGGCATGTTCTGTTCCGTCAGTATACCCGGCCGCTCCCTTGAAGGGGTATTCCGTCTTCCCAGGTGGGCGGTGAGTTTCAAGGATACCGTTTACGTGGCAATTGACAACCGCCTGAAAACCATACCGGTGGAAGTTGCGCGAATAGAAGGCGAGTCGGCTTATGTTTCCGGCGGGCTCAAGGAAGGGGATAGGGTAATTGTCACCAGGCTTGTGGAGCCGTTGGAAAATTCCCTGCTTGAAATCGTGCATAAGGACAAAATCGCCGGAGAGAGTCCATGAATACAATTTTAACCTCCTTTGCCCGCAATACGGTTTTTGCCAATATCGCCATGCTCATCCTCTTCATGGCCGGCGGCATGGCAGTCTACTCCATGGTCCGGGAAACCTTTCCGGAGTTTTCCCTGGATATGATCACCGTCACCGTTCCCTATCCAGGGGCTGACCCCGAAGAGGTCGAAGAAGGCATATCTAGGAAAATCGAGGAGGCGATCGAAGGACTTGAAGGCATAAAACAGTACACAACCTCCTCCGGTGAAAATCTCGGCTTTACCTGGATCGAGGTGAAAGAGAAGTACGATGTCAATGATGTCCTGGATAAAGTCAGAAATCAAGTCAATGCCATCTCCACCTTTCCTGTTGATGCGGAAAAGCCGATTATCTCCGAAATGTTGGTGCGGGACCTTGTAGGGCTCGTTTACCTTTCCGGCGCCATGAGCGAGCGGCAATTGAAGGAATGGGCTGAAAAGACAAAGGATGAAATCCGCAACCTCCCGGATCTTTCCCAGGTTGCTGTATACGGCGCGCGGGATTATGAGATATCAATCGAGGTTTCCGAAGAGAAATTGCGCGAATACGGGCTGACATTCGCCATGGTGGCCAATGCGGTGCGGCGCAGCAGTATGAACCTGGCCGGCGGCACGATCCGCACCCAGGAAGAAGAGATCAGGGTGAGAACCCTGGGCCGCAAATATACGGGCAAGGAAATGGCCTCCATAGTGGTCCTGGCAAGGCCCACCGGGGAAATCATCACCCTTGACCGGTTGGCCGAAATCAGGGACGGTTTCACCGAGGACCCGGCGGCATCCACAATTAATGGCGAACCCGCGGCCATGCTCCTGGTATACAAAACCAAGGAAGAGGATGCCTTGGCCATCTCTGAAAAAGTCCATGAATATGTGGCCAGGGCCCAAAAGCGGCTGCCCGCAGGCGCCAATATCGCCATCCTTTATGACGGCACTGATATGCTGCGATCAAGGATCAACCTCCTGGTCAAAAATGCGCTCATCGGACTTGGTCTTGTTTTTTTCGTGCTGTGGTTGTTTCTCGATGTCCGCCTCTCCTTCTGGAGCGGTATGGGCATCACCATTTCCATTGCCGGCGCCATGGCCATTCTATGGGCCATTGGCGCGACGATCAACATGATTTCCCTGTTCGGGCTGATCATGGTTCTCGGCATCGTCGTGGATGATGCCATTGTGGTCGGTGAGGCCATCTATGTCCAGCGCCGGCGCGGCAAACCGCCGCTCAAAGCCGCGGTCGACGGGGTTGCCGAAGTCGGCATGCCGGTAATCGCCGCAGTGGTGACAACCATTGTCGCCTTTATTCCGCTGGCGTATATCGGCGGCATCATGGGCAAGTTCATCGCCATCCTGCCCATAGTTGTTATTGCCTGTCTGGCCATCTCCCTGCTTGAATGCCTGTTTCTGCTGCCCGCCCACCTGAGCCATCTGCCGGAGCCGGTCAGCTATGATACGGGTGCCGCCCGGACCAAGGGCTGGAAACGTCTGCTCCATATCAACCGGTTTTTCAACCGCAGGCTTGAACGGTTTGCCGGCCAGACCTACGCGCCGTTTCTGGAAAAGGTCCTGAGATGGCGATATATATCGTTCTGCACGGCTATAGCGGTCCTGCTTTTAACTATCGGAGTGATTAAGGGAGGCTTCCTGAAGGTCGAGGTCTTTCCGGATGTCGACGGCTTTGTCATTACCGCCAATGTCGAATTCCCCAACGGCACCCCCCCGGAAGTGACCAAGAATGCTCTTAACCAGATCGAGGCCGCCCTCCTGCGTCTTGCCGATCGAACCAAAACCCGCAGCGGCGATCCGCTCCTTCTGGACCGTTTGACCATTGTCGGCCAGGAACTCAAGGATTACGGCGGTTCCGGCCCGCACCTCGGAGGAGTGCAGGGAATTCTGTTGGACTCGGAAAAACGAGGCATTCATACCAAGGATCTCATGGTGGAATGGGAAAAGGAGATCGGCCCCATTGCCGGGGCCAAATCCCTTACTTTTCAGGGCCTGTCAGAGGGGCCGCCCGGGGATCCCATCGAAGTCTGGATCCAGGGGCATGATATGGAGACAATTCTGGCAGCTTCAGAGAACCTCATGGCCCGCTTGCGCAAGTTTGACGGGGTAACCCAGATTCGCTCCGACTTTTCTCCCGGCAAGAACGAAATACGCCTCAGCCTCAAACCCCAGGCCCGCGCCCTGGGACTGACGGTTGCAGACCTGGCCAGGCAGGTCAATGCCGGTTATTTCGGGGCCGAGGCCCTTCGCCTGCAGCGCGGCCGCAACGATATCCGGGTAAAAGTCCGCTACGAGGCTGATGAGCGACGGCGCATTTCCAGTCTCGAACAGATGCGTATCCGGACCGGAAACAATTATGAAGTGCCGCTGCGCTCAGTGGCGGATATCAGCTTTGCGCCCGGCTTTTCAACAATTACCAGAACGAACGGCATGCGGCGCGTCATGGTAAGTGCCGGCGTTGACAGCAACAAGGCCAATGCCAACGAAATCATCACCGAACTGTCAGCCGGTTTTTTCCAGAATCTGGAAAGAAAATATCCCGGCCTCTATATCGCCATCCAGGGTGAACAGAAAAAAATGCGCGAATCCCTTGGCAGCCTGAAAACAGGATACCCTTTGGCTGTGGTAGGCATTTTCGTCATCGTTGCCACAATGTTCCGCTCCTATATCCAACCCTTTGTCATTCTGTTTACCATGCCGTTCGGAATCATCGGCGCTGTTGTCGGCCATCTGCTCCTGGGGTATGAACTGTCAATGATGAGCATGTTCGGGATGGTGGCGCTCACCGGAGTGGTGGTCAACGACGCCATTGTCCTCATTGACAGAATCAATATCAACCTTGCGGAGGGAATGAATTTTTTTGAGGCTATAAAGAGTGGCGGCATCCGCCGCTTCCGGGCGATTTTTCTCACCACTCTCAGCACGGTGGGAGGGTTGACGCCGTTGATCATGGAAACCGACCTGCAGGCGAAATCCCTTATCCCCATGGCGCTTTCCATCGCCGCAGGGGTTACTTTTGCAACCGTGCTGACCCTGTTGCTCATTCCGAGTGTCCTGGTGATCTTAAACGATATGCGCCGACTCTTCTATCGACTGCGCCGTGGTTTCTGGCCGACCAGGGAAGAAGTGGAGCCGGCACGGCACAGACATATCCATCAGGCCGGCGATGTGGTTTCAGCAGGCGAGACATCAACTGCATGAGGAGAAAAATCCGCACATCTTCTGTCTACCTGTTTGAAACATCATAACATGACCGGAAATTGGTTATAAACACATTCGGGTTAGTGTAGATATCAGGAAATTGTATAATAACTTGTTGGCCGAAACGGGAATCGATTTGACACAGGTTGGAGTGTGGATTAAGGTAGCTATAAAATTCCACATTCCAGAGGTGTGATATGAAAACTGTCCAGATGACCTTAGATGAGGACCTTGTCCAAGCGGTTGATCGTATTTCGAAAAAACTCCACACAAGTCGTTCCGCTTTTACACGAAAGGCGCTTCGTGAAGCGCTTGCTCGCTATAACCTTGAGCAACTGGAGCACAAGCACCGCAAAGGATACGAACAGCACCCGGTAGGTGCGGATGAATTTTCGGCTTGGGAAACGGAACAAGCTTGGGGTGACGAATGAAGCGCGGTGAAATCCGTTGGTACAAATTTGCCCGGCCGGATAAAAGGAGACCAGTTCTTATCCTAACACGAGATTCCGTATTGGATTATCTTGGTGAAGTAACCATCGCTCCCATCACAAGTACGGTACGCGACATACCATCCGAGGTCTTTCTCTCGAAAGCTGAGGGAATGCCAAGGGATTGTGCCGTTAACTGTGATCACGTGCAAACTGTTTCGAAGGGAAAAATCGGTTCCCTAATCTCAACATTGTCCCCGTTAAAGATGGCCGATGTCGATCAGGCAATCCGCTTTGCCCTCAATATTTGAATTATATCTTGGGTTTGTGGGGTTGGGGTTTGTTTTGGGGTCGGACAACGGTAACATCATGGAAGAATTGCAAAAGAGCTTTGAAAAAGGTCGGTTTTAGGCCTTAAACGCATCTTTTTGGGTATAAAATGGATAGTATAATAGAAATTATGTCATGGAACTTTTCTTAGACGGCCCTATTCGGCATCAAAAAGAGCCGTTTAAGGCCAAAACTACCCCTAAATATGGCCTTTATATTCATGATATAAATTGGTTATCGTGGTCCGCCCCCATACCCTATACCCTGCTGGACCCCATACCCTAGCACCCAGAGAAATTGTTTCATGGGAAGAAATATCGGGGAAAATAATAATTTATTCATGACAAGTATCAAAAATAAAAACCAATTATAACCTAACCGCGAGAATGTCGGCGACCTTATCTGGCAGGCTTTTAGACGCGGCAGGGTTATCGGTATATCCCCCACACAAAAAAGGAGAATTCATGCACAAAATACTCGTCTTATCGATTTTGATCTTTTTTTTATTTGGGCATGCACATGCAAATAGCTTGAAAGATATTGATGGAGTAAAACATTCAGCAAAAGTGGCAATGCAAAAAGTAGAAAAAGGAAAAATATCAGAATTATTTGATAGTTTAAAACCAATTTGGCCAATACCTGAAGCAGAAATTAATGTTGCGAAGGATCAAACCATAACTACAAGAAAAATGGTCGATGACCGTTTCGGTAAATCCGTAGGAATCCAACATGTAAGCACTGAAACCATCGCTGATACGATAATCAAAATTGTGTACTTAGAAAAATTTCAGAGACATGCTATTCGATGGACCTTTTTCTACTATAAGCCTGATAACGAGTGGTTCTTAAATACATTTGAGTGGGATGATAAGATGCGACTTCTTTTCAAGTAATCTGAAGGGATAAGTCAATTAAGCTGGCAGCTAGGCCTGCGGCCTTGTTCCCTCGCTGATGCTCGTCTGCAGCTTACCTCCAGTGGATTAACCTGAGGAATGTAAATTGGAACGACGCGGCATTGGACCGCGTGGCATTGGGAACTGGCATTGAGCATTGAAGCATTGGGGTCGGACCGCGATACGGTAACATTATGAAATAATTGCAAAAGAGCTTTGAAAAAGGTTAGTTTTAGGGCTTAAACGCACCTTTTTGGGTATAAAATGGATAGTATAATGGAAATTGTCTCACGGAACTTTTTTTAAACGGCCCTATTCGGCATCAAAAAGAGCCGTTTAAGGCCTAAATCTCCCCTAAATATGGCCTTTATATTGAAGATATCATTTTGGTTATCGTGGTCCAACCCCATACCTGATACCACCCGCGCCTGATCGCGTCGTTAGCGAAATGCAATATTGATACCCACAATGACCAGATATAGTGAAGACGTATTTGCTATCAAGAAGCTTGCAAAGGATTGGAGCACTAGTTGGGATAAAAGTGACATCGATGCTCTTCTTTCGATGTATACTGACGATCCAGTATTAATGCCTCAAAGCCAACCAGCAGTGATTGGAAAAGACGCTATTCGTTCACTTTATCAGTCAGTTTTCGAAGAATTCAAAATTAAGGGCAAAGGTAAAGTAGTGGAAGTCGAAGTCTCCGGTGATTTGGGATACTTTTGGAGTAGTTACATTTTAACAGCGACGCCAAGAGCGGGAGGAGATCCGATCAAAGAAGAAGGGAAATCGATATTTATCGTGAGGCGCCAAGATGATAATTCTTGGAAAATTTCCCGGTTAATTGATAATAGTGACAGACAGTAACTATCCCTCTAATGATATAACGGGAGGAAACAAAAATGAATAAATTCTGCTATTCATGTTCTGCTCCATTAGAAATGTCTGAGTTTAAAGGCCCATCTGAGAACTACTGCAAATATTGCACTGATGAACAAGGAAATCTTAAATCTCGAGATGAAATAAAAACAGGAATAGTCGAGTGGCTTAAAACTTGGCAACCAGGCCTTGATCAAGAAAAAGCCCAGGTACGGGCTGAATACTTTATGAAGGCAATGCCTGCTTGGGCAGAATAATACCTTTACCCCTACCCATAATACCCAATTATCGACCCCATACCCTTCATTGTTCACTTCACCTCCAATTTTTAGTAACCTCACAGTAGATGTTTTTAACAATCTGCTGCAAGGGACCTACAACCCTTGTGGGTTACCGGCCCCTGAGCAAGACGTTATGTAAAAATGCGAGGAAATAAAAAGAATGGAGGTTATCATGAGAAAAATTCAGGCAATCGCAATTATTGTATGTTTATTGTTCTCGCTGACAGCGATGGCGGAGAATAAACAGACTGGCAGCGTGGCGAATAAGATTACGCCGTTACCGCGAGATTTAGAAATCCAGCTAGCACTAAGCTCGCTACCGCCGCATCTTAGAGACGGGGCCACAGTTTATGTTTTAAACCCTGACCAGGGCTTTGAGGTTGTCCGCAAGGGCACTAATGGTTTCCATGCCTTTGTCGCCCGGACCGACGACGCTGCATTTCGCGGGAACCCATCATATACAGAATACAGAGATGACGTGCTCGTTCCGATTTCCTTTGATAGAGCGGGCAGCAAGGCTCACATGAAAGTTCTCTTTGATGTAGCTGAGATGCAGGCCAAGGGTACCCTGGTTTCCGAGCTAAAGAAAGTCATCAATGACCGTTACAAAACAGGCTATTATAAGGCTCCGGAACGGGCAGGCGTCTCCTACATGCTTTCACCAGTGCTTAGAACCTATACAGATCCCATCGAGGGAGATAAGGTCGTTACAATGAATATTCCTCACTACATGTTCCATGCTCCTCATATTACTAATGAAGACATAGGCGGCAAATCCGGCAGCCAATATCCGTTTGTTCTTAGTCCCGGCCCCCATGGATATATTATTCAGATTGTTGGCTTGACGGAAAAAGCGGTCATTAATAAAGAGTATGAAGAAATGATTGCAAAGCTTTGTGAATTTAAGAAAGAATTTTGCTTGCCAAAACCGGGTATGCAGTAAGACGTTCTCATTCAGCTTAAGAATACAGGCACAGTTGTCGGAGCGCGAATTTTGGATTTAAATCAAAGAGGCAGGTTGAAAAATAAGTTCGTGTGAGCGGGGTGTGTATATTGTATATGGATAAAAAAACACTTTTACTTGTATTTTTTATTTGTTTTTCGGCTTCTTCAGCGTTTGCTGAAGAAAATATAGATTTAAATGGCCTTACTTCCCAATGTGTTTATGCGGCAAGCAAACATGAAACAATTGAGAACAGTGTGGCGTACAAAGTATTACACACTGTTGAATATGAAGGTTGGAGCGGCGATTCTAATAACTTTACTCTCACATATCCTGTTACCATGATAATTACATACGCCGGTGCAGAAAGAAACGGATATTATTGGTTTCGTAACAACCCTCAGAAAAAATATAATGTCAGTGCAAGATCAGATTTTAATGGTAATTTTGAGTTGGTCGAGAATAGCAAAAATGGAGATGAAAACTATACATTTCGAGGATTAATGCAAAACGGAATCATTAAGGGACTATGGGAAAAAGGTAATGGCAAGAAAGCTTTTGCCTTCTATGTCAGAGTAATTAAAGAAAAACAACACAATATCAAATAGGTCATATTCAATCAATGCTGGGGGAATCTACCAGATCTCATGCTGATTATGCCGAGAAAAAGCATCAAAAAAATTCTTGCCGGCTATAGTATTGCCGGACTTCTGACAGCAACAGTGTTTACTGCCGGCTGTTCGGACCGCCCGAACATTTCTGAAAAGCAAGCTGGGCAAAAGACTTATCAAGAGGAGGAGGTCATTGTAGTTGATGAAGCTGACAAGGCAACCCAATCGGAAAATAAGGAAATTAAAATCCGCGGCAAAAGCGGCTGAAGCGGCCTTTAGCATGCAGGACTGCATGCTTTTACCATAATTTTTATAGTTCGGAACCGCTGGCTGCATTGGCTGTTTGGGGCAAAAAGACGTTAAATGCGAACCAGCGGGTCAGGAGTTAATTGCATGACAAATTTTTGTGGTTAACGCTGCAAAAACTTCCGATGGACCGGTTACCGTAGGCACGACCTACAGCTATTCTTGTCAAGTAGTGGGCCATGTAATCGAAACATCAGGTGTGATCACGGAATACCAACCATTCAGCAGATATTGTTACCAGTCCACTTCAGGTCCTTTTCCCATAAAAGGCGGCTTTTCTTTTAAAAAAGTTAATGAGTTCGTCCAGGTTACCGCGTTTGGCGAGGCAGAAACAGAAGGCTATTTTTCAATGGCCAAATTCATGATCGGGATTATGCTGGAAAGACAAATCAATAAAACATTGCAAAACCTCAAAGAAACTCTTGAGAATCGAGTTTGACCAATTTTTTCTAGCGGCATGACAGGGACAAGAGGAGCCAGTCCTAGTCAACTAGATCCTGCTCCATAAGTTTGATGCATCCCATAATGCATCGTCACTTGCTGGGGCGTCTGCTTTTCCTCCTGAGGCGGACTTCGCCGGCTCCTCGTTCGTTCCTTGCCTGCCTGGAAGGCCTCGTACTTTTGTCGCTATGTATATAAATTGTGGGAAAAGATTACTGTGCAAATCAGATTATATGGCGGTCGAGTTAGACGGGCAGGCCTGAAACCTACCCGTCTTTTTTCACTTATTATCGCGTAGCTGCTACATTTGTTGTGCCGCTACATGAACCACCGGTGAAATTACAGACCCATGTGGCATTGCCACTTAAACTATTGTTACCCTGTAAAGTCAAATTTACTGCTGTAAGATTCAATCCCTGGTCACAATCAGGATCTGTTGCCTGTCCTGAATAGGAGAGGGCACTTCCACTGATAGTGCCATTATAGGAATTTGAAGTGCCTCTTTCAGTTAAGGTAAAACTGTTGCTTCCAGCGGTATGCGCAATATCGGCAGTCCAAAAATACTGAGTACCAACAGGGTCGTCTTGGCAATCATTATTTCCCAAGGTTTCTGTCACAGACCAGGCACCGGTAAGGTCTGTTGCCGGTGCCTGCGCGGGCGCAGGGTCATCACCCCCACCACCACAGGAAATAATTACATAAGCCACTACTAGGCTGAGTAGTGCGATAATTGAAGTCATTCTACAGAAATTTTTTCTTACCATGGCACATATCCTCCTTTTTTTAATTTAATTAAATATATTTTTTGCATAATAACAAGATAACAATAAGGTATCGGGGCTTTTTTCATACATTAAGCGGCATCAAAGCCCAGTTCTTTGAGGTGGTTTCGCCCCATCATCCAGACCATTACCGAGGATGCCGCTGCGATAAAACACAGGGTGCCGGCAAAAACGAAAGGAATGAGATACTGCTCGGTGGAGTCGAAAAGCACACCGCCAACCACTGGACCCAGAATGCCGGCCACACCGTATGCTGTAAAAATCCAACCGTAATTGATCCCGAGGTTTTTGGTGCCGAAGTAATCGGCGGCTGAGGATGGGAATAGGGCGAAATTACCGCCGAAGTTGAGACCCACCCAGGCTGAAGCGAGAAATACGGCGGTCACTGATTCCACACTTGCCAGCATCATAAACGCCATGCCTTGGGCCAAAAACATCATCATCATGGCTCGGGGTCGGTCGATGATATCGCTAATTTTTCCCCAGAATATGCGGCCCAGGGCGTTAAAGATTGCGAGAATGCCGACCGGTTCAACAAACCTGCCAAACGTTCCCATCCATTCCGGGGCAAAGGACTGGCCCTGCAGGATGGCGCTCATCATCGGTTTCCATTGGCCAATCGCCATGAGACCAGAGGTCGCGCCAAAAATGAAGGTCAACCAGATCATACAGGCTAGAGGCGTATCCAGCATGGCATGCCAGTCCACATCGAGCTTGGTATGTTTTTCCTTACCGCGCGGCGGTGACCATCCTTCCGGCAACCACCCGGCAGGGGGATTGCGCAGAAACATGGATCCAAGCACTACAATGCTGGAGCACACTACGCCATGCAGGACAAAAAAGGCTTGCCAGCCTATGCCAAAACCATGTCCGTGTTTGATACCGAGTCCGACCAATAGCACCTGCGAGATACCCATGGCCTCAGCCCCTCCCTTGGCAGTGGGTAATAACAGGGTCGAGGCTGGACCGGCAAAGAATAGGGCGCCTGCTCCAAAGCCGGCTACGGCAAATCCGGTGATCAGCCCTCTTTTGTCCGGATACCATTTCATCGCCGCGGAAATTGGACAGACATAGGCAAAGCCGATACCGGCACCTCCCACAACACCATAGGTCAGATAGAGGATCCAGGGATATTCGGGCCGAACCAGAAGGGCGCTCAAGATAAATGAGAGTCCAAGAAGCACACCCCCCATGGTTGCCACTTTCCGGGGACCGATCCTGTCCTGCAGGCGGCCGGCCGGGATCATAACAATGGCAAAGGTGGCAAGGGCAAAGGAAAAGGCCCACTGTGTTGTGGTGCGGTCCCAACCAAACTCGGCTTCCAATGGTTTGACAAAAACACTAAAGGCATACACCGTACCGAGTACTATCTGGACAAGCAGCCCACCGGCTACCACGGTCCATCTGTTATTGCCATTGTTATTCCTCATCCATTCCTCCTTGTGTATGGAAAATAAAAAGCGCGTGTCGCTACTTTTTCTCTCATCGGCCCAAAACATTTAATTATCCAATAAAATGTGCTGTAAAACAAAGAAAAAACTTAGAAAATAGGAGTTGTTGAAGCGGGAAGCGCTCAACAGGAGCAGCGAGCGCATTAAAATAATTAAAGTTCCTTACATACCGAGATTGTCTACTCACGGTATTTCTTCTTGGCGACAGCGGCCAAGATATTTTTTTCCAATTGAGGGTGGCTTGGTGATGAAATGGCCGTTGAATATTTACGTGGTGGGTTTAAAAATTTTAAGGATTCAGATCCTTGCCCGAATGTATACTGTATCATCTACTAAAGACGGTAAAAGGTATCTTAAATTATTCCAAGAACATCCAATTTGTCCTTGTCTTTGTCTTTGTTCTTGCCTTTGTCCTCGCCCTTGTCCTTGCCCTTGCTTTTGACCTTACTTTTGACCTTACTTTTGACTTTGCTTTTGTCCTTGCCCTTGCCTTTGCCCTTGCCTTTGACCTTGGTCTTGTCTTTACCCTTGTGTGATTCGAGGAGTGCTAAACTTTCTTTGATATTATTGATGGCTTGAATCAGGGATTCATTCTGTTCGGTTTGGGGTTCGGCTTTCACTTCGGTTTTTTTGCTTTTGAGCAATAATTTTTCAAGTTGTTTATTTCTTTCGAAAAGTCCGGTGATTTTTTGTTCAAGTACGTTGATTGAATTGGAAATAATTTTCAACTGCCTTTTATAAGCCATATCCAGTTTGTCAGCCAAATGAAGAGTGATAAGGTGATAGAGGTTCTTTCCCAATTCCGAACTCTTCTCGATAATGGACCAGTCTATCTGTAATACACTGACCCCCCCCTCTCCGGCCACCACATCAGCCGTCCGCATGGCACTTCTTAATACTGACAGTTCACCGATGCATTCTCCCTCTTTTGCTTCATAGATTGTCTTGGGTTGATCTTTAATCGTGCCGACAATATGGGCATGGCCGGACAGAACCCAATAGATCATCTGATCATACAGTCCCTTTGTTATGAGGTGTTCTCCTGCCTCATATTTTTTATGTTCAATATAGGCAATTCCTTCTTCATGGGTAATCAAATCTTTTTTCGCAAGGCGCACCAAAACCGACCATAGTTTTTTGTCTGGGAAAATATTTGTAAAATATGGGATTTTTTCCAAGAGGTTGGCATCGATAGGGTTTTTCGCTTTTGCATGGCGCTCAAGGTTTTTTAAAAGCTGGACTGAATCGCTTTTTCCCATTCTTCTGATCTCCGTTATTGATATTTGAACGTAATAATCATCTTTTATAAGCCTATCATAAAAAGGAGAGTAAAGTATAGATTCTTTTCTATTTGAAACAAAACAGCGCCAAGTTTACATGAATGAAGATGATAAAAGAGAATATGGGTGCGAACGCCCTCTTCGGTTAGCAGATGAAATAATGAGCGTAAAGGAAAGGGGAGGGCCTCTGATCATGAATCCTGTTGATGCACTTAAAAACAGGACAAGGTTAAGGGGGCGGACCGCAAGCAAGGTAGGCAGTTACACGATAATTAAAAGATATAAATTTCTCTTGGGGAATCTCCCCCAACACGATATAACTTCACGAAGCTGTTGGGACGGATACAGGGTATCCACGTTATTATAATCAATGAAAATTATCCCCCTGTGCGGAGCATAACCAATGCATAATACATATCAGAATCAGGTATCGAGGGGCTGGCGACAACGGCTGCGTATCATTATCTTTGGCACTGAAACCGCGGCCGGAAAAACATTTGACGTTCTTCTCATTGCCAGCATCATTATCAGCGTAATGGTGGTGATGCTTGACAGCGTTAAGGCGGTTGCCGCAGAATACGGTGATTTTCTTTACGGCCTGGAATGGTTTTTCACCGTTCTTTTTACCATTGAATACCTCCTGCGCCTCTTTTGCGTTGGACGCCCCATCCGCTATGCAACCAGCTTTTTCGGCGTGATTGACCTGCTCGCTATTCTCCCTACCTACCTGAGTGTGTTGCTTCCCGGCACCCAATTTCTGCTGGTCATCCGCATCATCCGAGTATTGAGGGTTTTCCGGGTTCTCAAACTGGTGCCGTATATCGGGGAGGCAAATCTTCTCATCCAGGCGCTCAAGGGGAGCAGCCGTAAAATCATGGTATTTCTGTTCACTGTCCTTATCCTGACGATCGTCTTCGGCTCTCTTATCTATCTCCTCGAAGGTGAGGAAAACGGGTTTACCAGCATTCCCCGCTCCATTTACTGGGCCATCGTTACCATGACCACGGTGGGCTATGGTGATATTTCGCCACAAACCAGTCTCGGCCAGGCCCTGGCCGCAGTGGTGATGATCATCGGCTACAGTATTATCGCGGTGCCAACCGGAATTGTTACGGCGGAAATCACCCAACGTTTCAACAGGGAGCTCAGCAACCGGCCCTGCCCCGATTGCGGGGCCAGCGACCATATCGCTGAGGCTGAGTACTGCCAATATTGTGGGGCAAAGCTTTAGCGCCAAAGCTTTTTGGGGAGAATCCAATTTGGCGCTTATGGGTATTGATGTTCTGTGGGGTATTATAGGTCCTTGGTACCCTGCCTGGTGAAAAGAGCAAGAAATTCTCCATACCCTTCGCTTTTCAGTTTTTCAATGGGAACAAAGCGCAAGGCTGCGGAGTTGATGCAATAGCGTTGGCCGGATGGCGGCGGGCCGTCATCAAAAACATGGCCCAAGTGTGAGTCACCCTGCCTGCTCCGTACTTCCGTTCTCTTGATGAACAATTTTCTGTCCACCCGCTCGACAATATTTTCAGGTGCCAGGGATTTACTGAAACTGGGCCAGCCGGTGCCGGATGCATATTTATCCAGGGAACTGAAAAGAGGTTCGCCCGAAACGATATCCACGTATATGCCTGGACTTTTGTTATCCCAGTATTCATTGTTAAACGGTGGTTCGGTTCCTTCTTCCTGGGTGACCTTATACTGCAAGGGTGTTAATCTGCTCTGTAGTTCAGAGCGGCTCCATTTCTTTATTTTTCCATTCTTGCCCCAGATTTTTTCGAGAAACTGATCGCGGCCCGAACCTGATCTGTAATACTTGTAGCGTAGGGGGTTCTTTTTGTAGTAATCCTGATGATATTCCTCTGCTCTGTAAAAGGTCTGGGCCGGCAGAATGGGCGTAACAATGGGCTTGCCGAAGATATTTCTTTCCTGCAATTCTTTTTTCGACCGCTCCGCCAGCCTCTTCTGTTCGTCGTTATGGTAAAAGATCGCGGTCGAGTATGCCCTGCCCCGATCAGCAAATTGACCAGCCGGATCAGTGGGATCAATCTGCCGCCAGAAAACATCCAGAAGCTTATTATAGGGAATCCTGTCCGGATCATACACAATTTCAACAACCTCGATATGGTTAGCAGCCGCGTAATTCTCATAGGTGGGATCCTGGCTGGAACCTCCCATATACCCGGAGGAAACGTCAATAACTCCCTCGAGCTTTTCAAAGGGCTTTTCCATGCACCAGAAACAGCCGCCCGCCAACGTGGCTTTTTCCTGTTTTTTCATGGTCATGGTATTGTCCGCCTCTGCAGAGGCCAGCATCATGACCACGGCAAACAGCATCAAGCAGAATATGAATATGCTTTTCATAATGTTACCTCCGGAAAAGGTGGGGCCCGGCGCGAAGCCTGAGATTGACCGGGCCCCTATTTTTGCTGATAATACCTGGTATCTGGTACAGACATTTTTCCGGTGCAGGTGACCGGGACACTCCATTGTCGGAATTCCCATCACCGTGTTAGACCGAAAACCTGCCCTTGTCATTCCTTGCAGTTTTACCATTGAACAATGCGTTTGATTGTTACCTTTGCAGCAGGGTTGCGCCAGTCATATTGGTCGGCATCCAGGTCGCCAATGCCATGGATGCCTGCATGAATATGAACATACCCTTCACCGCTCTCAACGTTGTGCCCTTCCCCGGCGCAACCACCACCGGCCGGGATACTCTCGCATAATTCATCGTTCATCTCACTGCCTGCATCATAAACCGGTGAAAAATAGCGCACCATTTTCGCGCCCCTTGGCGCTTTTGCGCTGTTCAAGGCGATAAACCCGTCGTTGGTCGGCACCAGCATGGCAGCCAGGCTGATATATTTATAGCCGCGGCCTGCTTTAACGGTCACAGTCACGGTTTCTCCGGGCATGAGCAGTCCGCCCGAATCCACGACCTGACCGACGGAGGGTATGGCCATCAGATGTTCGGCCAGTGGTGCAGTGGCGCCCCCCTCGGCTAATTGGGCCAATTCCTCGGAAGCAGGATCACCCAAACTGAAAAGCCTGACCCCCTTTTTGTGGGTGGCCACCAGAATAGGAGTGAAGATCTGGTCCCGGGTTGCGTTGGTAACGGTTACTTCGTAGTGGACAGCGCCGTCATCGGCGTTGACTGTTGCAGGAGCAAGGCCGACCAACAGACTGAATACAATCAATAATCTAAGTGATACCTTCAATGTTCTGTTCATAGTTTTCCCTCCACGATTGTTAATTATTTGACCATGCCTCAAACTGTTTCAGCGTTTGTGTTTTCCCTCACCTCCTTTGCCTATGGTTGTTGATTGATCTCATACCAAGTCGCATTCAAATTCGAACCTTGTCCCCCTCCAGGGGGGATTGAACTGAATTGGCTGCGTCGTCAGCTTCCTCGACGTATTTCATATACACCTCCGGAGCTTCCTCCTTAACGCCTTGTTATCTCTTTGAATGCAATTTAGTATCACTTGACGGCCCATATCCATTTCCAGCCGCCTCACTATGGCCATAAATCAACCATAAGCCCGAAGGATCACAGAAAATTCACGAAAGTATCACTTTTGTATCACGGGAAGAGAAAGGTAGTGGAAAGATCAGCCCGTAGTATGGACAGGTAGCCTGAAGGTAAAGCATGTGCCGGCATGAAGTTCACTCTGCACCTCAATGTCGCTGCCGTGCAACTCCAGGATGCGCTTGGTGATTGCCAGCCCCAGTCCGGCATAGGAAGGATGGTGGGACCCGGAAGCGCTTATTTTGTAAAAACGTTTAAAGATGTGGGGTAAAGCATCCTGAGGGATGCCGGAGCCGGTGTCCAGTACCTGGATTTTGACACTATCCTTTTCAGGAGTTAGGATAATACTGACGGTACCATCTTTCGGCGTATGCCGCATGGCATTGGTGATAAGGTTTTCAAGAACCCGCTGCACGAGGCCGATATCGGCGAACACAAAAGGGACCTCCTGACCGATATTGGTAATCAGGTTAAGCTGTTGGTCATTGGCCGTTAGTTCATAGTTCTGCACCACATCCTGGACCAGTTCGGCAATGCTGAAAGATTCCTGCTGGAGGTGGCTTTCTTCGGCATCAAGCCTGGCCAATTCAAAAAGATCGCTTACCAGAGTATTCAGCCTCTCACAATGTTTCCCGGCAATCTTCAGGTAGTTGCGGCGCTCTTCCGTGTTCAGATCACCTTCTTTAAGGACAAGGGTTTCAATGTATGCGGTAAGAGTGGCAAGTGGAGTGCGCAGGTCGTGGGAAACATTGGCAACCAGTTCGCGCCGCAGTAGATCGCTTTGCTGCAATCTGTCAATCTGTTCTTCGATACGGGCCGCCATGTCCCTGAAAGTCAGTGAAAAATGATCGATTTCATCGCCATGGCCAGCCTGCTTGTTCACTGGTAGCAACTCAATGGAGGAAAGCGGTTTGCCTTTTGTAAATGCATCCATAGCTGCAGCCAGTTTTTTGAGTCTGCCGGTCAATAAGGCAAAAACCAGCAAACCAGCCACCAGGGCAAAAACCAAGCCGGCGCCGATCAGCCGGCTGGAGAGCTTGAGGATATAACTGGACTGAATTTTCTGAGCTATGTTGTCATAGTCCTCTCCTCCCAGAATAATGTAGAGATATCCTTCCGGTTTTCCGCTGCTGGGGATGGGGGCAGCGGAAAAAACCTTTTGCCTGCCTGGATCGCGGGGATCTTCACCGAGAAGCGGAATGGCCGGGTCATCGGCAAGCCATTGCCGGACCGGCGCCAGGTTGATGTGTTGGCGCTTGACTTTACCGGGATCGGCGGAGAAGGCCATGATTTTTCCTTCCGGGTCGAGAAGGTAGAGTTCGATAGCAGGGTTGATAACCATTAGCATATGAAAAACCTCCTCAAGGGCTGCGTGGTTGATGCGCTTGTCTTGAATCAGCAGTTTTTCAGCAACGATATTGCGGGCCAAATTACGGTTGAGTTTCTGGTTTACCTCCTGGTGATACATATCAGTGGCGAAAAAAATCACTGCCAGGGCGAATATCCCCACTATGATAAATAGGATCATTAGGACAGCGGCAAATTTTGAATAGAGAGATCGTAACATTTCTATTCCGTGGAGTTTTGATCGGGGTCGTTAAATTTATAGCCCACACCCCAGACAGTCAGAATGTATCGGGGCTTGGAAGGATTTTCCTCTATTTTTGCGCGCAACCGGTTCATGTGCGAATTGACCGTGTGTTCGTAACCATCGTGCCCATAACCCCAGATGGTATCCAGCAACTGGGCACGAGTGTAAACCCGCCCGGGGTGTCGGGCAAAATGGAGCAGGAGATCGAACTCCTTGGCGGTGAGATCAATGGTCATACCCCGGCGATTTACGGTCCGTTGTGCCGAGTTGATTACCAGATCGCCGGTCCGTAATATCTCCATGGTATTTTGCGCGCTCGGAGTTTGCATCTTTTCAGATCGACGGAGGATGGCCTTTACCCTGGCCATCAATTCCTTGATGCTGAAGGGTTTGGTGACATAATCATCAGCCCCTATTTCCAGACCGAGTATCCTGTCCAGCTCTGAAGATTTGGAAGTCAGCATCAGAATAGGGGTATAGGTTTTTTTTGTGCGAAGATGCCGGCAGATTTCTATGCCATCCAAACCGGGCAGCATCAGATCGAGAATTACAAGGTCATACTGTACGGCGTCAGCTTTGGTAAGACCGGCAACACCATCGTGGGCCAGGTCTACTTCCAAGGAGAGATCTCGTAAGTGCATTTCAAGAAGTTTTGCTAGATCCTTATTGTCTTCTATAACAAGAATTCGACGTGCCATAATTACTCCGATAGCTGCATTGGATCCTTTAAAGCCCTGGTGTTGCACTAACTTCAATCATTCCCTTGGTTCAATTGTAAGTATTACTTATCACAAAAGTATCACGGCGATACGTAAAAAACCATGGTCCGGATTGTAGTATTTCAGGCATGGAGTTGGTAAAGAAGTCCCTGGATTGTCCTACATTATTACAATATGGAACTGAATCAAATGCGAAGGTCTCGTAAAGGTCTTTACCGGACCATGTTCATCATAAAAATCCAAATTAATTATTGTTTTTTCTGTTCCACTGCCACTTTTTTGTTTTTAACGGCTAACTCCTGCTTGACATCATTCTCCAACATGGATGATTCTGACCAAAAGAATTACAAATATTATGTCAATATTGATGAATTCGTAAAAAATCCAAATTCATCGTTGTATTACTGTGTAAATCCTTGAAATTACATGGCACGTTAACCGCTTTCCCGATTTTTACCGGACTATCAATTTTAAAGAGGAGAAACCTGAGGAGGAAATATGGATATTGGTCTGAAGGATAGAGTTGCGCTGATAACCGGCGCCAGTAGAGGCATAGGGGCTGCTTCCGCCAAAGCGCTTGCAGCTTCTGGAGCAATAGTAATCATTAATTATTTCCAGTCCAAAGATAAGGCAGACAAGCTCTTAGAGGAAATCAGGCAAAACAACGGACGCGGAATGGCTATCAAGGCAGATGTGCGAGACCGCGGCGAGGTTGACCGCATGGTTGATTCTGTAGTCAAGGAATATGGGAAGGTCGACATCCTGGTAAATAATGCAAATATTGATTTTCCCATGAAACCATTCATAGAATTGTCCTGGAATGAAATCGAAACCAAGATCATCGATGAAATGAAATCTTTATATAATTGTTCCCAAGCGGTTCTGAAGGACATGCTACCAAAAAAGTCAGGAAAATTGATTTTTATCAGCAGCACCCTTTCGCGCTCGCCAGACTATGGCTTTGCGGCCCATGCCGCAGCAAAGGCGGCAATGGATAGTATCGTCCGGGTCATGGCAACCGAATTGGGGCCGCTTGGAATTACGGCAAATACCATCGGCCCTGGTTTGACCGAGACTGATGCCACCGCTGGTCTGCCGCAGGATATAAAAGAGCAAGTTGCCGCCATTACGCCGCTCAAAAGAGTGGGCCAGGCGGATGATATGGCCAAGGTTGTTGTTTTTCTCGCTTCTTCTCTGTCCGATTACTTGACAGGAGAATATATTCCGGTATGCGGTGGGTTGTATATGCAGTAAGAGAGAGGAAATTTGAAAATTTTATTTATCTCTGCCAACACAGAACAAATAAACATGGCCACCCTGCCGCTCGGCCTGGCTTGCGTCGCTGCAGCCACCAGAGCCGCTGGTCATGAGACCCTGTTATTGGACCTGTTAACTGAAGAATCACCAATCGATCGCATCACCCAGACCATTACTGCCTTCCAACCAGAGGTTATCGGTATTTCCGTCCGCAATATTGACGACCAACAGTCAGCAGAGCCCCGTTTTCTTTTGGAACCCATAAAGGAAATCATCAATGTTTGTAAATCGTTGACTCCGGTACCGGTGGTGCTGGGCGGCGCAGGCTATTCCATCTTTCCGGTGCGCGTTCTGCAATATCTGGGCGCAGATTTCGGTGTGCATGGGGAGGGTGAATATGTTTTTCCTGCCCTACTGGACAAATTAAGAAATAATGAAAAGGTCTCTACAATTCCCGGGCTTGTTATACTGGGAAAGCCATCCTTTATACCATTAACAGAAAAGCCTGATATGGACAGTTTTCCTTTGCCGGACTCCAACCTTTGGTTGCCTCCATTTCTTCACGAAGAAGAACGATGGATGCCGGTGCAGACCAGGCGAGGATGCCCTATGCAATGCAGCTATTGTTCCACTTCATCCATTGAAGGACGGATAACAAGAAAGCGATCCATTGCAATGGTTATGAAATGGCTTGCCCACTGGCAGGCTGCCGGTTTCAGGAACTTCTTTTTTGTCGATAACACCTTTAACCTGCCACTCCAATATGCCAAGGACCTCTGCCGCCAAATTCTTACAGAACTTCAAGAGCCCCTGAGCTGGCGCTGTATTATCTATCCAAAGGTCGTTGATGAGGAATTGGCGGACCTGATGGCCAAATCCGGCTGTAAACAGGTAGCTCTGGGGTTTGAAAGCGGTTCCAATACGATTTTGAAGAGTATGGGTAAGGGATTTTCCACAGCGGATGTGCGCCGTGTCGCCAGCATCCTTGGTGAAAAGGGCATTGCCCGCCTCGGTTTTCTGTTGCTGGGTGGTCCGGGTGAAACAAAACATACTGCCCTGGAGAGTATGCAGTTTGCCGACTCGTTAGAGCTGGAGGCCATGAAGATCACCATTGGAATTCGCATTTATCCCAAAACCAAATTAGCCGAAATGGCCTGGGAACATGGCATAATTGGTGCAGAGGAAGATCTGCTGGTGCCGCGTTTCTATCTTGTCCCGGACCTTGCCGAGTGGCTTCAGGAGACAGTTCAAGAATGGATGGCCAGCAGACCGCATTGGATGAAATAACATCTTATGCAGAGCGACATAAGTTCGAGGAGTCGAGCCAGGAAAGGAACGAGCGAGGATCCGGCGGAGTCCGCCTATAATTATGCCAAATGGCAATAAACTTTATTACCTTGATCGTGATGAACATTGCAAAGAGTGGTTGGATGGTCGCCCCCTTTATCGGCTAAGCATAGCATAAGGCAGCGTCCCATTGATTCTCCAACCATAACCATAAGGACTTTTCTTAAAAAAATACCTTGCCTTTCTCTACCGGATGCCATACGGTGAATAATTTGAACGATTTTATACTGTTAGAGTTATATTATGGGGAAAAAAAAGATCGGTTTTGCCCTTGGCGGTGGTGGCGGTAGAGGACTTGCCCATGTCGGCGTTGTCAAAGTTCTTCTGAGCGAAGGCATACAGCCGGACCTTATCGTCGGAACAAGCATCGGTGCCATAGCCGGCGCTCTCTTTGCGAGCAGTCTTGATATTGACAGCGTTGTTGAAAAGGTCCATGATTATTTTACCTGTGATTGTTTTGACCGCATAAAACTGGATTTCCTGGCTGAACAGGATGAAAGCACCAACAGTGAAGGCCTGTTTGATGCCCTGTCCCGATTTTTACGCAAGAAAATATTTTTCAATGTTGCTTTAGCCCGTCAGCAATCGTATGTGCCCCTCGATGTTTACATGGAAAACATCTCCTTTCTCATCGATGATATCGATATCAAAGATACCAGAATTCCTCTTGCCATTGTGTGTACCGATGTCAATAACGGTGAGGAAGTAATTCTTACCGAAGGTCCACTGAGGCTTGCCGTGGCAGCCTCATCGGCAATACCAGGTGTTTTTCCGCCCATTGACTTTCAGGGCAGAACCCTGCTTGACGGCGGTTGGGTCAACCAGCTGCCCACCAGCGCCTGCAGCAAATTGGGCGCCGACTTTGTCATTGGCGTAGATGTTGCCGGTGAACTTGAACAGGAATTTTCCACAGACACCGGCCTGGACATATTGCAGAGAACCAATGCCATAACCAGAGCGACCCTCACAAAATTAAAGAGCAAAGATGCTGATGTTATAATCATACCTGATATGGGAAATGTTAGTTGGGCAACTTTTGAATGTGTGGGTGGATGCTTCCTGCAAGGCGAAGAAGCGGCCAGAAAGGCGCTCCCGGAAATTAGAAAAAAATATGCAGAAAAATCCTCCCTGGTCCGAAGATTCTTTGGCGCTTTGTAATTTCTCAGCTCCCACAAATTTTTCTCGTGAGACTACTTTTTTTTGCTTGCCTGAGAAGAATGACAATCCATTTCAGATGGGTTGCGATATATTGATGACACAAACCGCCTTTGCTGCATTTGGATCATAAGCCACCGGAAACTCAATCCTCATACAAGGCTTCAAGCCGGTCAATATATTTCTCTGTGATCTTTTTTCTTCGGATCTTCATTGTCGGGGTGAGTTCGCCTTTTTCTTCAGTAAAGGGATCGGAGAGCACAACGATTTTTTTTATTTTCTCATACTCCGGCAGGTCTTTCGTTTTCTCATTTATCCTTTCCATCAGAAAGTCATATATTTCATATTTGGCGGCCAATTTTTCCGGGGAAAGGTCTTCCTGAATCCTTATTTTTGGCAACTCGGTAGCGAGGTGTTTGTAATCTGGAATGACCAGGGCGGAAACAAATTTTTTCCGGTCGCCATAGAGCATAATCTGGGCGATAAATTCATCGGTCTCAACAAGATTTTCGACAAACTGCGGCGGGATGTTCTTACCGCCGGAGGTAATAATGATGTCCTTCTTCCGATCAACTATGCGCAAGTAGCCATTTTCCAGTTCGCCCATATCCCCGGTGTGGAGCCAGCCGTCCCTGATAACATCTGTGGTGGCCTTTTCATCCTGATAATACCCAAGCATAATGGATGGACCACGCACGGCAATCTCCCCATCGTCTGCTATTTTTACTTCAACTCCGGGGAATGGGAGGCCAACTGTTCCGGGCCGAATTTTCCCCAGTCTGTTCACCGAGATAACCGGTGAAAATTCCGTGAGGCCGTATCCTTCCAGGATATCAATTCCTGCATCTAGAAAGAACTCAACAATTTCACGGGTTAAAGGAGCGCCGCCCGAAACAAAATATTTCAGTCTGCCGCCCAGCCGTTTTTTCAGTTTGGAAAAAATAAGACATTCGGCGATCCACAGCTGCAGCCGCAGGTCCCAGCCGGGTTTCTGTCCCTGCTCTACCTGGATCCGTTTTTGGTGCCCCTTGGAAATCCCCCAATGGAAGAAAGCTTGACGTGTGGCAGGAGCGGAATGAATCTTTTCCATCACCCCGGCATACAGTTTTTCATAAAAGCGGGGCACGCCGAGCATTATTGTCGGCCGGACTTCGAGAATGTTGTCCGCCACCGTGCGCATTGAGGCAGCGTAAGCAATGGTGGCGCCCGCCATCAGCATGAGAAAATGGCCGACAGTCCGTTCAAAGGCATGGCTCAGGGGCAGGAAGGACAGATAAATATCATCATCGTCAACAGGGGCTGACGCAAGGCCTGCGCCAGCATTTTCCAGGATATTTTTATGGGAGAGCATGACGCCCTTGGGTTCTCCGGTTGTGCCGGAAGTAAAGATTATGGTGGCGCAGTTATTCGCCTGTAATTGCCGCATTCTAGTGACCAATTGATTATCCGCAAACTTTTGCAGATGTTTTGCTCCCAAATCACGAAGCTCCGGATAATCATAGCCGCAGATTCCTGGAGAATCAGCACCTTTTGGATCCAGTGATATGATGCTCTGCACCGGGGCCTTACAGGTGGAAAGCATTTCAGCTTTTTCAGATCGGGCAACAAAAGCTAGATCTGCTTTGGTTTTATCCAAAATAAAATTGGTCCTGACTGTGGAGCTGGTGTGGTAGATTGGCACAGTTATGGCGCCGACCGACATAATGGCAAGATCGGCAATTGCCCATTCCGGCCGGTTATATGACATGAGCCCTATGTGGTCGCCGGCCTTCACCCCCAGTTCAATAAGCCCACAGGCCACTTCCCGGACCATGTGGCCGAACTCATTCCAGGTAATAGACTGATAACTGCCTCCCTTCTTATGAAGGAGTGCGGTTCTATCACCATATCTTTGTACCTGGCTGAAAAACATATGTGGGATGGTGTCATATTCGCGCATGAATTCCGCTTCTCCGCCCTTCATCTACATGGGGTGAAAAAGATCTCCATTTTCCGCCATTTTTTTAAGTAAATTCGCTGGAATAAAACGTTTTCCAGCCGTTTCAGCAAGGGTGGTCAAATTTCTAACCACATTGGGAATTCCCTCTGCATCTGCATAACGCAAGAGCCCCCCAGTGTACGGCGGAAAACCGGCACCGAAAATCATTGCCGCATCAACGGCAGCCGGGCCGTCCACCACCTTTTCTTCCAGACAATAGGCAGCCTCGTTAACCATAGCCAGAATATTGCGATCCACGATTTGCTGCTCATTTACTACCAGATTGCCAATAATATGCTGCTTGAGTAATGATGGAAGTTCCGGGTCCTGTTCGCGCCTGCCGTTTTTTGTATAACGGTAAAATCCCTGGCCGCTTTTTTGTCCCAATCGCTTGGCTTCACAGAGTGCTGCCAGAATGGGTGAAGGTTGCAGGCGATCTCCGAGTTCTTTGTGGAGAATCCCGCCAACATGGGAGGCGATATCAAGTCCGATAACATCAAGCAGAATAAAAGCACCCATGGGCATGCCAAAACGCAGCAGAGCCTCGTCTATTGCCTGCATGGAAACACCATCTTCAAGCATCCTGGCGGCCTCGTTCAGATACGGCATGAGCAACCGGTTTACTAGAAAACCCGGGCTGTCTCGCGTGACTACCGGAATTTTGCCGAGCGTACGCGCAAGAATTTTGAGTTTGTCTACGGTTTCATCTGTTGTTTCCCTGCCCCTGATTATCTCCACCAGCTTCATCTTTTCCACCGGATTAAAAAAATGCAGTCCGGCAACCCGGGATGGATTCGGGATAACTTCGGCCAGGTCGGAGATTGACAAGGAGGAAGTGTTTGACAGCAGTAAAGCGTGCTTGGAAACATTTTCCGCCACATCGGTAAGTATCATTTTTTTGGTGTCCATCTCTTCAGCTACTGCTTCAATCACCGCATCCGCATTGCCTAATCCCCGCACAGCAGTGTCATAGGCAAATCTTGATTTGATCCAGTCGGCGAGGACGGGAGAATAGATGCCCTTGCGCCGCTTTTTGCTGGTTGTTTTCTGCAATGCGCGGATCACCCTGCCAAGACCGCGGGTTGACCGGTTAATCAACCGCACTTGCATGCTGTTTTCCGCTGCCAGTATGGCAATACCGCCACCCATCACTCCGGCACCAATCACGCCGATACTGTGTATCCGGTCGGCAACCGATCTATCCACCTTGGTAAATTGCTCCCGTAACCGAAACACACTGATCATTCTCTTTGCCGTATCGCTAACCGCCAGTTCGCCAAGCAATCGGGCTTCAAGCTCCAACCCTTTCTGGATGCCTTGAGCAAGACCGGTTTCTACCGCATTAATGGCGGCACAAGGCGCCGGATAATGGTCGCCACCCTTTTTAATGACTGCTGCCCGTGTTTTGGAAAAAATCATGTTTCTGCCAAGCGGGTTTGATTCGAACAACAATTTCTGGAGCTGTACCCTTCTATTTTTGGGCCTGGTTGGTTTTCCTTTTTTAACCAGCTTAAATGCGGCAGCCAGGAGATGCTCTTGTTCAACCATTTCGTCTACCAGACCGATGCGCACAGCCTTTTTGGCAAAAACACGGCTGCCGGTGGTAATCATCTTCAGGGCTTCGATAATGCCGATCAGTCTGGGTAGTCGCTGGGTGCCTCCAAAGCCTGGGATGATGCCAAGCTGCACTTCGGGCTGGGACAGAAATGTTTTAGGGGAATTGCTCACCACCCGGTAATGGCAGGCAAGGGCAAGTTCCATGCCGCCGCCCAGGCAAGCACCGTGGACTGCAGCCACCACCGGAAAAGGCAAATGGGCCAGGGTATCAAAAATTCGCTGTCCCTGCTTGGCCAGCGCTGTTGCCGCATCTGTATCACGCATCTGCTCAAGCACTGAAATATCGGCACCGGCAATAAAAGTATCCTTTTTGCCTGAAAGGATTATCGCTCCTTTGAGATGATTATTTGAGCGCAATCCATCAAGGACCTGCTCGAACTCCTGCAGGACCTCCTGATTCAGGATGTTGACCTTGCTGCCCGGCAGATCAAAGGTTATCGTGGCCACATGATCGGCTATATCAATCTTGAAAATCGCACCCATCTCAAGCCCTCTCGAGAAAAAGAGCCGCACCCTGACCGCCGCCCACACACAGGGTGGCCAGGCCCAGGTCAACGGACCGCTGTTGCATTTCCAACAGCAAAGTCAGAATGAGTCGTGTGCCGCTCGACCCCACGGGATGCCCCATGGCAATGGCGCCGCCGTTCACATTCATAATATTGCGGTCAATGCAGCCAATGGCCTTGCGGTTTAGAAAATGGTCGGACCACTTGTCATCACAAAAGACCATCTCATTGGCAATGATTTGGGCTGCGAACGCTTCATTCATTTCGATGAGGCCGATATCATTGAAATCAATCCCGGTCTTTTCCAGCAGAATAGAGGTGGCATATGACGGCCCAAGTCCCATGCGTTTTGGGGATAGACCGGCAAAGGCATGCTCCCCGATATAGCCCAGCGGCTCAAGGTTATATTTTGTCAGAGCTTTCTCGCTTGCCAAGATCACCGCGGCAGCGCCATCGGTTATCTGGGCGGAATTACCCGCCGTGATGGTGCCGTATTTTCTGTCAAAAACCGGCCGTAACCGGGCCAGTATCTCCATGGTTTCCTCCGGCCGCACCCCATTATCGTAATCGATCGCTTTTTCATAATCAGGCGGGATGAGAACCGGCATGATCTCGCCGGCAAATCGGCCCCGTTTCTGGGCAGCAATAGCTCGTTGATGGCTCAGGAGGGCGAACTCGTCCTGAGCCCCCCGGCTGATCTTAAGCTCGCGCGCCAAGACTTCTGCTGTCTGTCCCATATTGAGGCCGCAGGTGGGGTCGGAGAGGCCGAGCAACAGACCGATTCGGGGGATAAAATCTCGCGGGCGTAATTCCATAAGCGCCCTGATTCTATTTTTAAGGGTTTTCGCATGCCAATAATGGCTGAGAACATCCTTAAATTTCTTGGAAAGAAACAAGGGAATGTTGGACATGGACTCCACCCCGGCCGCCAGTACAAGTTCAGCTTCTCCGGTGGCAATGGACTGAGCCGCACCTATTACCGATTGGATACCGGAAGCGCAATTGCGGTGGACGGTAAAGGCAGGCACATGTTCAGGTACTCCAGACATCAGTCCAATAACCCGGGCGATGTTCACCGCTTCCACGGGCTGGGCCACATTACCGACAATAACCGAATCAAGCGCACCTGCATCAATACCGCTGCGGGCAATAACCTCCGTGACCGCCAATCGTCCGAGGTCCACCGCGGTATAGTCCTTAAATACCGTGTCCACATGGATATAGGGAGTTCGTACTCCGCCTGTGATTGCTATTTTTGAGGGCATTGGTCTGCTTTATCTCCTCTATGAGGTTACTCTGCCAATTCCTTGAAGATATCACTATGGAACTCCTCAAGTTTTCCTTCGCGATAACGGTTGTTTACTGTAAACGACCCTTTTGCCTGTTCCAGGAAATAGCCCAGCAGCTTCGGATCAATATCATTTCCTTGTCCCTGTTGCTGGTCAGCGTGCATCTTGGCCAGCATGCTGATAAGCGCGTATACGTAAAGGCTCAGATGGGTGATTCTGCGCAGGAAAAATTCTCTGGAGATTATTTTTTCACCGTAAAGGGCAAGGCCTCTGAACAGAAGATACCGTATCTTTTTCACGGATTTTTGCACAAAAGATAGAGCCTCCCGCATCACAGTATCTTCAAAAGCCAAGTGGATTTTGGGGGATTTCATTATTGCCGTCAGCATGAAAAGCATTATTTTCAATTTGCTTTTGCCGATTTTCTGGAACTCCTTGCCAAGGACCCGCAAGAGGTGCGCGGTCGGATACATGGAGTGGATTTCAGTGGTGCCCTCAAAAATAGTTGATACCCGGAAATCCCGCAGGCGCTTTTCATACGGTAAGGATGACAAGTATCCGGCCCCGCCGGCAACCTGCATGGCGTCATACAGAGTCTCCCAACCCCTGGTGGTGCCGAACAATTTGGTATGGGAACTTTCAGTGGCCACGTTGGCGGTCGGCGCATCTTTGAGCAGGTGGGCGGTGAAAAGGGTCATGGCTTCGGCGGCAAAACTCCTTACCCTGGCGTTGACGATTTTTTCCTGAATCAGTTCAAAATTTTTGATAGGGACACCGAACTGGGTTCGGGTTGATGCCCTTTTGATCATGTCGGCAATTGCCTGGTTCATCACCCCAACTGAAGCCGCACCCAGCCCCAAACGGCCATAGTTGAGAATGGTCATGGCGATCTTAAATCCGTCGCCAGGCTTACCCAACATATTTTCCACAGGTACTTTCACATCTGTAAAGGCAATCAAGGTGGTGGAACTGATGGTAAGCCCCATCTTGGGCATGGGTTTGCCTACGTGTACACCATCCCAGGCTGTTTCAACAATAAAAGCGCCCATATCCCCAGCTTGATCCGGATCAAGCTGAGCGAACACAGTAAGGCCGTCAGCATAGCCGCCGTTGGTGATATAGGTTTTCATGCCATTCAGCATGTAATATTTGCCATCTGCAGAAAGGTCTGCCCTGGTTTCAATATGCTGGGCATCGGATCCTCTGTTTGGCTCGGTGAGCGCATAGGCGAAAATCATTTCCCCGGTTGCCGCCCGGGGCAGGTATTTCTTTTGCTGCTCATTATTGCCGAAAAGGAGGATCCCTTTAATGCCAATGGAAAGATGGGCGGTGGGAATGATGGCCAGGGCCAAATCCCGGCGTGCTATGGTTTCAAGCACTTTGAGATACTGGTTCAGAGCCAATCCTTGCCCCCCATGCTCTTCCGGTATGTTCAAACCGAACAACCCTATTTTTTTGAGGCCGTGCCATAACCGGTCAGGGATTTTACCCTCTTTTTCAAGTTTTTCAGGGGGATATTCTTTGATCAGCTCTTCATAGCTCTTGATAATATCTTCGGTTTTGGGGTCAAGTATAAATGGTGAGAACGTAGCAAATTTCTGCTTGTTGAACGAATGAAAATAGAGATTTTCCAGAATGCCGCTCTCTTTGGTATCAATACTCATGGCACCCCACATGTATTATTTGGTGATACAGAACTAAATGAAGCACTATCACCAATATTCCTACTCTATACTATAAGTATTGGTCATTCCCTTGCAATGTAAGGCTACAAATTAATATTTTAATCCCTTTTAGCCGTCCTAAGATAATTCCGTAAACTTCCATTTTTTGATGAACTCGAAAAATGACGATTTTATCGATGCAATGCTTTGTTGCTAATTGAAATTGCTTGCACGTTAACCGCTTTCCAGACTTTTTGCGGGTATATCTCTTTTGCATTGACATCAATTTTAGTCAGACTATACGCTGAAAAAAAACAGCACATTTTAAAGTTGCGCGAAGAGGAGATTCCATTCGATAAAACAGATAAAGATTCTGGATAACAATGAAGAAAAATTGGTTTTTCGTTCTCATTTCTTCACTGATGTAACGAAACCATTAATGCATTAACAAAGGAGGTATGTCATGGCAAGAGTCGCACGGGAAATGGTGGAAAAGGCAGGAATCGAGGTTGATCAGTTATTGGAGCTGCCGGTGAAAAACGCTTCCGCGGAGCTGACAACCTTCTATTACTAAACGATCCTGAGGGTCAACCTGATAGGCCTTGATGGTGAGGGGATAAAAAAGATCGCCGAAGTTGCCCGTATAGAAGATCGGAATCATTTTGAGGCCCTGGTACCGAGAATTTATGAGCTTGGTGGCGAACTGCCGGCACGAATGAATGATTTTCATGACATTTCAGCCTGTCCGCCGGCAAGTCTTCCCCAAGACCCGCGGGATGTGCATGCCATGCTGAAGGTTCTGGTAGAAGCGGAAAGATGCGCAGTGCGGGGATACACCCAGATCTGCAACATGACGGCCGGTAAGGACCATAGGACCTATGACCTGTCGCTTTCCATTCTGAACGAAGAAATTGAGCATGAATCGTGGTTTTCAGAATTTCTTGGCGAAGGACCGTCCGGCCACTTCATGCGGCGCGGTGACACATCACCGTTTGTCTCAAAATTCCTTAAGTGATGAGGGTTTATAAGGGTGCCTCCCGTATCTTAGGCACCCTTACTTTTTTACACCCATTTATAGAAACGGCAGATGAAAAAGATTACCAAAAAAGATTTGAGCAGATGTAATGGATTACATGGTGCTCCATCTTATATAGCGTTTCAGGGGAAAGTCTACGATGTATCCGGAAGCTGGCATTGGAAGGGCGGCAAACATCAGGTGTTGCATAGCGCGGGAGAAGATCTTTCCGAAGCAATTCAACAAGCGCCCCATAATGAGGACCTGCTGGAAAGAATCCCAATTGTTGGATTGCTGGAATGATGCAACGAGTCCATAACCTTTGCATATGTCTTTTGACTTAAGAAAATGAACATGCAAAGTGTAGAGCTAGGAAGAGATCAAAATAGGCCTTGAATAAAGCTGTTTGTCATTTTTCGTGATAGCTATTCAGACCAGGGGGAGTTTCGATGGTAACAATACAAGAACGACTCCACCTTATTTCTTTTATCTTTAGAAGTGATAAGGATCTTCCCATTATAAGGGAAAAATCCGAGATAATTGCAAAGATGTGCCGTTTTAGTGCCCCTGAGGTGGAACAGATCACAGAAAATGTCTTAGGAACAGCCCAGAGTATAGTAAAGAATAACATAGGGAAGATATGCTGGAATTTGATTAGGAGCCCTCAAGGAAAAGGGGGAATGGAAATAACCATTGAAAATTTTTCTGACCCCCAAAGGAATTATGATATTCCTAAGGATGAACAGTCTCCGAAGATTTTGCAGGGTTTAAAGAAAATTATGGATCACATAGAGATAGAAGAACCTCATGGAAGTTCGAAATTGCGAATCCACAAGTGGGGATCTCGTTTGCGTTTCGAAGAAATGGATAAAGGAGAAGGAAAGACGGGAGAAAACTTATTCGCTAAAACAGAGGATTCCTGCCTTGAAAATTTGAGAGCAAAACATGAAGAGCTTCTTAGAATGTTAGAGGAAAGGTCCAGGCAAAACGAGGAACTCGACCGCATTAATGTGGAACTATTCCATCTAAATCGAGACTTGGAGGCAGTTGCAGTAGAGAGAGCTATGAGTGAGATGGCCTTAAAAGTGGCTCATGAGATCAGAAATCCTGCAACCATTGTGGGGGGCCTAGTCAAATCATTAGTCAAAAAGATGCCATCCGATGAAAAAACAACAGCAAAAATCGAAACTATTCTTGAGCAAATTCGGAAGCTGGAGGAAATTGTCAATAACTTTGAAAGGTTGGCTGCACAGAGGAGATTTTACCTCAAGTCCGAGGACCTGATTGAAATGATCAGAGAAAGTATTGAAATTTTAAGGAATGAATCTGCCAAAAAAGATGTTGGGTTAAAATTTGAACCAGAAAATGGACCATTCATGATCGAGGCTGATAAAGGAATGCTTAAAGTAGCTTTGATTCATATTCTCAGGAATGCTTTAGAAGCCTCCGAAAGTGGAGGAGATGTGGCTATCAGAATTAACAAAACTTTTAAAAGCTTTGTGGTCGAGATCGAGGATAATGGGACAGGGATCCCGTCGGAAAAGCTTGAAAATATCTTTGAGTCTTTTATTACCACTAAGCCAAATAGAATTGGCTTGGGACTTCCCATCGTAAAACAGATTGTAGAAGAACATCGAGGCAGTATAAAGATAGATAGTCTTCCAGGTAAGGGAACAAACGTGACAATTGGATTTCCTATATTTGCGGTTTCCAAAATTTAAAAAAGATTATCCAATGGGACTTTGTGGCTTTTCGGAAACTCTGCAAATTTTTTGCCCTGCGCTGCCGCCACGTCTTTATTCACCAGCTTGCCTTTGTACACATTCACCCCTCTTTGTAACGCCCTGTTTTCAGTGAGGGCGCGCTCAACGCCTTTGTCGGCGATTTCAAGAGCAAAGGGAAGGGTTACGCTTGCCAGTGCAAATGTTGACGTTCTAGGAACAGCGCCCGGCATATTGGCTACACAGTAATGGAGAACGGAGTCAACTTCGTACACCGGATCAGAATGGGTGGTGGGCTTTGAGGTTTCTGCGCAACCGCCCTGGTCGATGGACACATCAACAAGGACAGCCCCTTTTTTCATGATGGAAAGCATTTTTCTGGTGATGAGCTTGGGAGCCTGGGCGCCGGGAATAAGCACTGCTCCGACCACCAGATCGGCCTTTTTGAGCTCCTCTTCAATATTGTGCTCATTTGAAATAAGCGTATTGATTCTGCTGTGTAAAGAATTTTCCAAGTGCGCTAAGTGGGCGCGGCTTTTTCCTAGAACAGTAACGGAAGCACCTAAGCCAACAGCCATTTGTGCTGCATTGGAACCCACACTGCCGCTGCCGAGAATCAGGACATGGCCTTTTTCAACTCCGGTGATGCCGCCCAGCAATACTCCCCTGCCGCCGTTGTTTTTTTCCAGATAATGGGCGCCGATCTGGACAGCCATGCGGCCTGCTACTTCGCTCATCGGGGCGAGCAAAGGCAGAGAGCCGTCGTCAGGCTGCACTGTTTCAAAACCGATGCCAATCACCTTTTGTTGCAGGAGGGCATCCGTCAGTTCCGGTAAAGGCGCCAAGTGCAAAAAAGTAAACAGAATAAGGTCCGGCCGCAGTAAGGAGAATTCCTTCGGCATTGGTTCTTTGACCTTGATGATCATCTCGGCTCGGCCGAAAACCTCCTTTGCGGAGGATACGATGCGGGCGCCGGCCTTTTTGAATTCGTTGTCACTTATGCCGCATCCCCGACCGGCGCCTTTCTCAATGAGTACCGTATGGCCATGGGAAACCAGGGATTTTGCTCCGGCGGGAATAAGGGATACTCTGTATTCATTGTTTTTTACTTCCTTTGGTATGCCAATAATCATGGGTGATGTGCCTTTACATGGGCAGGATGTGCATTTCCTTTTTTGTCTGGTGCATGCCTTTTATGAGTAGGCCCTTGCGGCCGTCGATGCTGACCGGATCACCAAACCGGATGACCTGCCCGCCGATTTCAGCGTACTCTCGGGTTTCAAAAACCTTCAGGGTATCACAGCCGACCATGCAGGTCTTATCCAGCCGCAGGGCAACTACCGAAGCATGGGAGGTTTGTCCGCCCCGGGCGGTGAGCAGGCCGTCCGCCATGGAGATTTCCTTGATATCCTCAGGCACGGTGTCCTGGCGGATAAGAATGAGAGGAGTGTCTGGGTCTTCCTGGCGGAGGGCTTTTATGTTATCCGCAGTAAACACCGCCCGGCCGGATAAAGCGCTGCCGCTTACCCCAATACCTTTTCCAAGGATGTATTTTTCAAAACCGCCAGACTCTTCAAAGACATGGAAGGTCTCCTTCTTTTTGATGGTTATCATGTCACGAGTCTGCAAGATATAAAGATCCTCTGCCTTCGGGCCTTCAAAGGTGAACTCGATTTCCTGGGGATTCCAGCTTTTTTCATAGACCAATTCACGGGAGAGCCGTAACAGCTCATTGTATACCTCAGGAAAACGGAGTTCCAGGGTGTTTTCCTTGGAACGCCCGTCAATTTCCGCCTGTTCAACCGAGACGGGGTGCGTGGTTACCAGGCCGCTGACAATATCCTCGCCTTGATCGCCCGGCGCGTAATCGCCCCACAGCGCCACCCTGCTTACTTTTCTATAGGGGTGGGCGGTAAAGGAGACGCCGCTGCCCGCCTCTTGGCTTAAATTGCCGAACACCATGACCTGCACAATTACCGCCGTGCCCCAGGATTCGGACACATCCATCAAAGACCGGTATTCCCTGGTTTTATTGGTATTCCAGGAATCCAGCACCATTTCCACCGCACCAGTGAGCTGCAGCCAGGGATCATCCGGAAAACCGATCCCGAGATTACGCACGGTTTTTTGGTAACTAAGGGCCAGTTCCTTCATCTGTTCCGGGGTGAAATCTTTTTTGACCGTGACGCCATGCTGTTTTTTGGCGCCATTCATAAGTTTTTGGAATACCTCACGCCCTACTCCTTTGCTCATCGCCCAAGATTGCAGAAAACGGCGGTAGTTGTCCCAGGCCAGATATTCTTTGCCGGAGTGTTTGGCGAATTCTTGCACGATCTCTTGATTCAGGCCGACATTGTGAATGGTTGCCATCATGCCGGGCATGGAAATGGCGGCACCGCTGCGCACCGAGAGCAACAGGGGATTTTCCGGATCACCGAACTGGCGGCCGGTGGCTTTTTCCAGCTCGTTTAATGATTGCCGGATCTGGTTCATCAATTCATTGCGGGCCCGGCTGAAGTTTTTGATTACCGGCCAGCACCGGTATATCTCCGTGGTGATAATAAAACCCGAAGGGATCGGTTTGCCTTCCATGGCAAGCTGGGCAAGATTATAACCCTTGTTGCCGAGATGGATCAGATTGTTGGTGTGCTGGTTGTGTTTGTGTAAATAGCTGATTGCATTATCCGGGTTATAGGTCATCAGAAGATCGAGGCTTTTTTCGTCCAGGAGATCCTTTTGATGCTCAAGGGTCTGGTATATCCGAGTAATGAAATTATCCAATAGCTGCAGACCAAAGGTGCCGGCGATAAGGTCTCGCATGAATGATTCTGACAACCCGAAAATACGCTGGGAAAGAACAGGATCGACCTTGGCTCCCTTCTGTTCTTTAGTTGATAATTTCGTACCCGCGATGTCAGCTGGGTCATGGAACTGTTTGCCGGTTTCCTCCCAGAGGGATTTGAATTTCGGCAGCAGGTTTTGGTGGCCGATCTGGGGAATGATGATGGAAAGATTGTTCTGGTGAATATTGGTGTAATAGGCGTAGATGACGTCCTTTACTCCTTCTGAAAGGCCCCTGATGATATCAATATATTGGGTATAGGAAAAACGCTTGATATCAGATGAGCTGGAGAGAAGCGAAAGATACGTTTCCAGTTTTCGACTCGAGACTCCGTCAATTCGTAAGGCGCGCAAATACAGGTTCAAACATTTGATAATCCGGTTGAAGGTGGCTTTGGTGATGAAGGAAAGGTTTATGGTGGCCGGCAATTTTTCCAGATAGATATTGGCGAGGTTCTCCAGCCTGAAAGTTAATCCCAGGGCATCGAATTTTCTTTCCCGGTAGCGGCCATACACCGATGGGATATCAACGGCAATATGCCTTTTGAAATAGATATCTTCTTTGGCCTCATACTGCTTCTCGCTTAAAATAATCTCTTTGAGATTTTCCAGGTGATCCAACAGGGCAGCCAGGCATTGGAAAGTGTCGCATATTTCAAGGTCACCGAGCAATTGCTCCATTTCCGGAAAGCCTGAATTGGCAGCCTGCTCCAACTGGTGGCGAAGTTCCTGCAAGCCAAGGTTGTATTTCTGGTGCAGGAGATTGTACATCCGGATCATGAGCCGGAATCGTTGACGTTCCTTCTCCGGAATATCTTTTTGGGTTGCCAGAAACATTTCAAGTTTATGGTCTTCCCATTCCAGCAGATCTTCAAGGTCGCGAATATTGGGCAGCCTAAGAATCTTCTGCATCAAGCGGTGCATGTCATCGACATAGGGACCGTGGGATTCTATGTCCCGCAAGACTTCTTGCGGGAGAAACGGGGCGAGCACGTTTTTGTCTCTGGTTTTCCAGAACGCAAAGATGGCCTCGATAAAATCAACAATCAGGTTGCTGCTTTCAACGTGGCTCTGTTTGCGGAGAAAATGGATGAGCTTGTCTTTGCGGTTGTGAATTTCATCAACATCGGTGGAAACGTCGCGCAGCAGCCCTTCTGCGCCAATCTCATTGTAAAAGACCGGCATGAGCTTGGCAAACTGTTTGACCAAGTTGTATACAGGTCCTATGGGATGGTTGAGGAGCTGGCTGATATCTTTTTGGAAAAGATCTGTATCCTTTATACAAGTATCGGTGAGCTTGATATTGATGATCAGAGCGGAAAACAAGGTAGCGCACCATTTGGGCTCCTGTATGATCAGGTTGAGCCACACCCGGATATTGGCAAGATGCGCTGGATTGGCAATGGGCTGCCAGTCTTCATTAACCCCGCTGACATTGGCATATTGAAATCCGAACCGGACGGTTTCCCACAAAAAAGCTTCGACAAGCCTGCTGTTTCCTCGATTAAAGACCTCTGTTCCCAGTACCTGGATGCATTGCAAAGAGGTGTGGGGGTATTTCCGGACATTACGCTTCAATAGTTTAAAGGTGGTGAGCAGGAATCGTTCTATCTCCTCAAAGGTCTGCTGGCGAATGAGCTGGACCAGGCTGCGGTTGATCTCCCGCAGGGTTTCTTCGTGAATAAGGAAGAGGCCGGCGGTTTCCATGATCCGGAAGAGAAAAAGGAGTTTGCGGTTTTCTGAAAAGCGGTCCACCGATAAACCCTCTTTTTCTATTTCTTCCCCAGGGCCCATTTCTTCAATGAGCTTTTCCGGCACCTGTTTATAGAACCGGACAATATCCATGTGGGAAGGAAGCTCTAAAATGGCCATCAAACTCTCGGAAGATGATCCCTCTTCCATTTTTTCAAGGTTCTGGGAATGGCTGCGGATCTGGTTATGGGATATGGCATTAAAGAGTTTTCCCGCCTCCCAGCCCCGGCACATTTCACCACACTGGGTGGTGAACCATGGCAAGGGATCATCTTCTTTCAGCCAGTATTGATAGTTCAAGGACAGGATCCTTTTCATCAATCGGACGAGAGGGGTGAAGTTATATTTGCCCTTGGTAGTTGCTAGCCTCTCCCCCAGGTCAAGCAAACGAAGACTTATTTTTTTTACCGGATGATGGCCTTGGACGACATACATCATTTCTATTTCATTGAGGTCATGCAGCTGGGAAAAAAAGGAGGCCAAAGCCTGTTCATAAACCGGGAGATCTTGCGGCTCAAGGGAACTGATCAATTTATCCGCATAACCCAAGAAAGATTCAATGGCTTGAAAGAGAAGGGCTTCATTTTTTTTGGATCCGTCTATGGCAGCAAAAAAGATAAGGGAGAATTTTGCAAAAGCCTCGGGTCCGCGCTCATGGCGGCGGTACATGTCGCAGTTTTTGAGGACAAAGGCCCGCAGTCTGGGGAGAATCAGGTTCCAGTTGCGGAAAGGATGGCTCACTTCATAGAGCAATTCATTGAGATTGTTGAGGATCCCTTTATAGTTCGCAGCAATATCCAGAAGAACTCCATAGGAAGGGTCAATGAAAACATCTTCGACCGCTGTTTCCAGGAGGTTTGCCTTCAGGGCATCGGACTCTATGACAAGCTTGCTTTGGCTGCTCATGCTCATGTTTATATGGACAATGGGGGGTAGTTGTTTGTTCGTCCTTTATCCACTGTTTATAGAGGCTTGAGGGATTCCATCAGCAGGATCAAGTCGAGCATCCTGTTTGAGTAGCCCCATTCATTGTCATACCAACTAAGAACCTTGACCATGGATCCTATCACTTTGGTTGACATGGCGTCCACCACTGAAGAATGGGGATTTCCCTGATAGTCAATGGAGACAAGAGGTTCTTCCGAATAGCCGAGATAGCGGTTGGCCGCCTCTTTCAAGGCCTGATTGACTTCCGGAACCGTGGTTTCTTTTTCAACTTCCATAACCGCATCAACAACCGAGACATTGGGGGTCGGAACCCTGATTGCCATGCCGTCAAATTTTCCTTTTAATTCAGGGATCACAAGAGACACGGCCGCTGCCGCGCCCGTTTTTGTCGGTATCATTGATAAAGCGGCGGCTCTGGCCCGCCGCAGATCGCTGTGTGGGAAGTCAAGGATGCGCTGGTCGTTGGTGTACGCATGAATGGTGGTCATAAGACCCCGTTTGATGCCGAACCGGTCCATGATAACTTTGGCAAAAGGAGCAAGGCAGTTTGTGGTGCAGGAAGCGTTTGAAATGATATGGTGTTCGGTCGGATCATATTCATGTTCATTAACCCCCATAACAATGGTTTTGACATTGCCCTTTGCTGGGGCGGAAATGATCACTTTTTTTGCTCCGGCATCAAGATGGGCCTGGGCCTTTTCGTCACTGGTGAACAAACCGGTGGATTCTAGGACATAATCTACACCAATGTTGCCCCAAGGGATATCCGCAGGGTTTCGGTGGCTGAATATTTCTATGTTGTTGCCATCCACTTCGAGTCCCTGGTCGGTCGCTTTTACATCCCTGTCGTACACTCCCATGACCGAGTCGTATTTGAGCAGATGTGCGGATGTGGTCTTGTCCGTAAGGTCGTTAATGGCCACGACCTCGAGATCTGCAAAAGTCTTGTCTTTGTCAATGGCCCTGAATATGTTGCGGCCAATTCTCCCAAAACCGTTGATTCCGATTCGTACAGCCATACGTGACCTCCTTTTTTTGTTTCCCTTTCCGTTTCTTGCGATTCAATTTATATGAGCAATATTTACTTTTGTTAATCCTGCAAGGGCAAGGGCCTCTTGATACAGGACAAGATACCGCTCTACAACTTTGTCCCATGTATAATTTTCATGCAGATGTTTTACGGCGGCCCGTTGCAGCTTTTTTATGGTTTGAGGGGAATTGCGGTAAACCTGCAAGGCTTTCTGCATGCTTGCCATAAGAGCAGCAGAGCTGTGATCGTCATAAGTAAAACCTGTAACACCGTTTATGACCTTAACAAGTCCCCCTACATGGTGGACAATGGGAACATTGCCAAACAACTGGGCAAGGAAATCCGTTAATCCGCAAGGTTCGTACTGTGATGGTATAACAAAAAAATCTCCCGCAGCATAAATTTGATTGGCTAGTACCGGGTCATATCCAAGAAGCACGCATATTCTGCCTTGCCTCTCTGCAGATGTTGTCAAACGGACAAGGTCACCTTCCAGGTCTTTGGTGCCTGTGCCCAGGGCCAGAACCTGAAAGTTATCTTCCGTGTGAAACAAGGCTTCCAGGGCTTCAACAAGTTTATCCACTCCTTTTTGCACAGAGAGCCGGCCAATAAAAGTAAACAGTGGACAATTGTCTTTATTTTCCAAATTTCCAAACTGGAGAATGTGGTCGTGCTTGTGGTTATTCAGTGCCTCTAATAAGTTGTGTTTGCATTTCTTTTTTCCTGCGAACTTTCCTGCCAGAGGATCAAAAGCAGCGAATGTCCCCATTTTTTTAGGGTTTGCAGGATTATAATTCTCCGGATTAATACCATTGGTTATACCTGCCAGTTGTATACCTTTGCTTTTCAGGTGGTGGCCCAGCCAGCCGGTGAGAGCATCATCAGACGTTTCCTGGAGCTCACGGGCATAGTTTTCGCTGACCGTGTTTAAAACAGCATGGGGAGCAGCAGCAAGAAAAGGGTCAAACATATTATCAAGCAAGCTGCTCTTGATGGTGCGGGATGGCAAGCCACAGATGGTCTGGGCAAAGGGTAGATCTCCCACTTCCTGATGGTGTCCGAAACCGGCATTGTGAATCGTAACGACAAAACCTGTTTTATTGAAAAAATGGCGGTATCCTTCTGTCTCTCTGGTCAGGGCAGGCAAAATAGCGGTATGGCCGTCCTGGCAATGAATGATGTCCGGCCTTTCATCAAGGTGGATCATGGCAGCGATAGCTGATTTTTGCAGCAGAACATTCATGGCGAAATAATCGCTATGCCCTTTTCCCTGAAGGTTGGCCGGGTTCTCCGCTTCCTCTTCTGCCGTATATGTATAGATGCTTCTTTTTTCTCGAAACCGCTGGCTATCAACCAGATAGATTCGCACCTTATTCTTATGTCGCTCCCATAACTGTACATGTTCCTGGCGCTCAAGACCGACATAGTCCATATCCACATCAAAGGTGATGTCCAGAGGCTTGAAGCCATGCTCCTCGGGATTCATAAAGCCGTATAATGGGAGAATAACGCTTATTTTTTTTGCCTTGTTGGCAAGGGCATCTGCCAGTTGTTTGGAAACATCCTTTACGCCTCCAGCTCCGGCGATACCGTCGTATTCTCTGGTTACCATCCAAATGTTTTTTATGGAATTTTTTTGACGTTTATTGACCATCAAGAACTTCCTGGAGAATTTGGCCTAGACATTTCGTAGTAATTTTTTGCATATCACGTGATCGCTTTTTGCCGCAAGTAGTGATCTGCAAGGGTCAGGCATACCATGGCTTCACAAACCGGAATGATTCTGGGTATGGCAGAGATATCGTGCCGCCCGCCAATTTTAACAGGTACCGGCTTATTATCAAGGTCTATGGTTTGCTGCTCAATGCTTATCGAAGGAATAGGTTTTACAGCAACCCTGGCAATGATATCATCGCCATTTGATAGACCTGCGAGGATGCCGCCGGACCGGTTTGAGGCAAAGCCTGCCGGAGTAATGGGATCGTTATTCTGGGAACCAGTGAGATGAGCTGCTGCAAAACCCGAGCCGATTTCCACCCCTTTTACCGCACCTATGGACATGAGGGCCTTGGCAAGCTCGGCATCAAGTTTGTCAAACACAGGTTCGCCAAGACCTGCTGGACATCCGCTTGCTGTTATTTCTACAATGCCGCCAAGGGAATCTCCCTGTTTGCGGACCTGGTCGATTTTTTTTTCCATCTTGGCGGCGGTTTCATTATCAGGGCAGCATAGCCTGTTTTGGGTAATTTCGGCAACAGCCCGTTTCTCCGTGGTAATACCGCCCATGGCAATGGTATAGGCCAGTACGGAAATATTGTGGACGGCCAGTATTTTTCTGGCCACCGCGCCTGCCGCCACCCGGGCGGCGGTTTCCCGTGCCGATGCCCGGCCGCCGCCGCGATGATCACGGATACCGTACTTCTTGAGATAGGTAATGTCGCCGTGACCCGGCCGGAAGACGGTTTTCAAGTGATCATAGGATTTACTGTGGGCATCCTTGTTATAAATTATCAGGGAAATGGGGGTCCCGGTGGTACGGTCCTCAAAGGTGCCGGAGAGGATTTCCACCTTGTCCGGCTCCTTGCGCGGGCTTGCCGGCCCACCTGTACCGGGACGGCGCCGGTCCATGTCTTTCTGAATATCTGCAGGGGAGAGTTCCAGGCCGGGCGGGCACCCGTCAATGGCAGCCCCGATCGCTGTACCATGGGATTCCCCCCATGTTGTAATCCTGAAAACCGTGCCAAATGTATTTCCTGCCATTGGTTGCTATTCCATATTTATTGATTTGTGATTTTCCACTAACTATTTTTCTCGGAAACTATGGTTTTCTTTTCGTGCGGGATTCCTCTGCCGCATAATAACGAGCATTGGCCCGCCATTTTGGTGAATAGGTCATTAGCTTTTCGGAAATATACCCTTCTTTCCATGACTTTGTATCCCGTTATAATACCTTTATCTTTTGCATTTTGCATAGAGGAAACTTTACGTTATTTACTGGCTTACTGTCAATCAATGGTGAGGCAGAGCCGCTTTATTTTGTTGATTTATCATGGTGCAGGTATAATATTCTTTTTGCGCATCGAAAAAAACTCTAAGAGAACGGAGGAGAATATATATGGAGAGCATAATTGTTTTGGCAACCCGCAATGAAGGAAAGGTCAAAGAGTTTCGGGAGTTATTAAAGGGATTTCCAATCGAGCTGAGAAGTTTAAATGATTTCGGCCCCATACCTGAGGCGGTGGAAGACGGAGAAACGTTTGATGACAATGCCTATAAAAAAGCCTCTTTCACCGCAAAAGTGCTAGGGTTGCCTGCCATATCCGATGATTCCGGTCTTGTGGTTGAAGCGCTGAACGGGGCGCCAGGAGTAAAATCTGCCCGTTATGCCGGCGAAAATGCTGCGGATGAAGACAATATCGCCAAGCTTTTACAGGAAATGGCAGGAAAAACTAATCGCAAGGCCGCCTTTGAATGTGTGATATCCATAGCTGTGCCAAGCGGACCGGCTCTTACCTATGAGGGGCGCTGTGAAGGAGAAATAACCACAGAGCCCATGGGGGAGCAAGGTTTCGGTTATGACCCGGTTTTTTATTATACTCCGTATGGCAAAACCTTTGCCGAATGTTCGGCTGAAGAGAAAAACAAGGTGAGCCATCGAGGCAAGGCTCTTGCCGAGGTTGTTGGCGAGTTCGACAAGATTCTTACTTGGTTGCAGGCAAGGCTCAATGAAGTTAAGCCACCCAAACCGGACCACAGCCAGTTTGAGCATAATGATTGGTCTAAGGAGAAGATGGTTTGATTTGGTAGGTAAAGCTCTTTGCCATGTAGTTTTAAGCTAAATTGGTATGCCGCGGTAAGATCAGGAAAGGAAGTAAAAGCCGAGAGCGGTGTCGTATTTGTCTTTTTCAACAAACTCGCACCCTATATAGTTTTGTTTCACATAGCGCACGACAACCTTTTTGATAATTTCGGTTTTGGCGGAATTATCAAGGATAAATATGAGGCGCAGTTCGTTCCCTGTTTCGATACCATGCGGGGGTGGTTTTTTGGTGATAAAACCCACTCCACTTTTTGACATGCTTTTAATTTGGCAATTGGCGGGCTTTAAAAATCTGCCGTCATGATATAAATGGGTTTCCGATATTTTCTTAATAGGATCACCGATGCGTGACGACAGAGAAAGATTGAAAAAATAGCCTTCAAGGTTGGTTGTTTTACGATTTTTTTGTCTGAATTCGAGTTCGACCAGAAAGATAAAACCACAGGTACATTTCAATTTTACATAATGTTTCTGTATGCCGAGCTTGGACGCGGGAAAAGTTCTTCTCGTCAAGCATTTCGGGCATTGAACCTCGACGATATTATCTTTTTTTATAAGAATTTTCTGGTATTTCACGAGTGTTTCCCTAACATGAAATACTGAGATTGAATATTTTCCATTGCTAATGTTATTAATCAATACATCGTGGTTTCGCAAAATAATTCTGTGTAATACCTTCTTTTTCTATCATTTTCTGACTATATATTGTCAGGACGTAGACTATTCAATTTGAAAAAGGTGTACCCTTGGAAAGAACACCGGAACACGAAATCATGGATGGTAAAGACCAGACATTGGCCTATGCCCAAGCTGATTTTACCGAGCCCAATTCGTTGTTTGTCCGCTTGTTTAAAGAGACATTTTCAACAGATTTTACCGGAGTTATGCTTGATTTGGGGTGCGGTCCTGCCGACATCCCGATCCTGTTCGTCGAGGAGTTTCCAGCGTGTCAGGTGCATGGCGTTGACGGCGCGGCCAATATGCTCCGCTTAGGACGAAAAAACATAGCGGGCAAAGGGTTGCAAAACCGGGTTGTATTACTTTCAGGAACCTTACCGGGAATAAACCTGCCGCGTGCACTATATGATGCGGTGGTGTCAAACAGCCTGCTTCATCATTTGCAGGATCCCATGATTTTGTGGGAAGCCGTGCATACCTGTGCCAATAAAGGAGCCCCCATATTAATAATGGATCTTATGCGCCCGGAAAAAGAGGAAGACGCCTTTGCCATCGTGGAAAAGTATTCCGGCGACGAGCCGGAAATACTGCGCAAGGATTTTTATAACTCGCTGCTGGCTGCCTATGAGGTTGAGGAAGTGCGGGTCCAGCTTGATAAGGCCGGGTTATCGCATCTTACCGTCGAGGCGGTTAGCGGTAGGCACCTTGCCGTTAAAGGACGGCGATAGAAAAGGGCTACTTCGTTTCTTTAGAACCAGTGGTTTCTTGCTGCTGGTTTTCATGCCAAAGAAATTGCCGGCAAACACCCCGAATTGCCTTTACTTCTTTTGATCGGATATGGTACCTTCCCAAAAAGCGGCGGATGGAGCGCATCCAGTATTCATAATCCGCCTGTTTGAGAAAGCCAATTTGTCGAAGCACCACTTCCACATGGGAATACATTCCTTCAAGTTCGTATGAATCTGCAAGTTTCGGCACAAAACGTTTTTTTTCATCTGCCATGTGCACCACGCCGGAGTAGAGCTCATAGCAATGGATTGCCACGGCCTGTGCCAGGTTTAGAGAAGAAAAGTCAGCGGTCGGAATGGTGGTTGTCAAATCGCAGAAATTCAGGTCTTCGTTGGTTAAGCCTCGATGTTCCGGGCCAAAAAGCAGGGCAATATGGTTGTTTGGCAGGAGCGGTACAATCTTTTCAACCATATCACGGGGGTGGCTGACGTTTCGCCTGCTGCGCCCCTTTCTCGCGGTTGTGCCGATGATATAGGAAAACGACGCCAATGCCTCTGCAAGATCAGTATGAAGCTCCATGGCATCAATAAGGTGCGTCGCATTATGGGTAGCCATTTTCAGCATTTTTTCACGGTCCGGCGGTTCATGTCGTACAACAATCAGCCTTGAAAAACCCATATTCATGGCAGCTCGGGCAGCTGCCCCAATATTTTCAGGATATTTGGGCTCCATCAAAACAATGGCGACATGAGCTAAAAGATTCGCATTATCACGCTTAGTATTCATGGGCCGGCTATTGTGAAGTTTATCCTTCGGCGTGCTACATCAACCTTAGCCACTGTGACATTTACAAGATCACCGACCTGATAAATATTGCCAGTCCTGGAGCCGATGAGGCGGTGATTTTTTTCGTCCAAATTGTAATAATCATCGCTGAGATCAGTAATATCGACTCCACCGCTGACAAACCATTCGAGCAGCTCAACGAAGAGACCGAAACCGGTGGCTCCGGAGATGACACCTTCAAAGGTTTCGCCCTCTTTGTCCGCCATAAATCTCACTTTGAGACGGTCGACCATTTCCCGTTCCGCGTCCACAGCCACCCTTTCCCTTTTTGAGAGGAAGTCGCCCGCTTCTGATGTTGCAGAGCTGGGCCGTTTTTCCAGCTTCTTGATTTTTTTTGTAGCAATATATTTTGCCAAAGCACGGTGCACCATTAAGTCAGGATATCTTCTGATCGGTGAGGTAAAATGGGTGTAATGGGAGGCCGCCAGTCCAAAATGTCCCACATTCTCGGAAGAGTAACGGGCCTGCTGCATGGCTCGCAAAAGAAGATTGTTGATTATGTACTCTCTTGGTGTGCCGGCAACCTGGGTGAGGACATTGGCAAACCATTGGGGAGTACCACTGTTTGCGGGCAGTTTCAGGCCAAGAGAATGGGAAAAGGAGGTAAACTCTGCGACTTTTACAGGATCAGGCGCTTCATGGATGCGGTACAGTACTTCAGCTTTATTGGCGGATTCTTTGGCCAGGGTTTCCGCTACCGCCTCATTGGCTGCCAGCATGAATTCTTCGATAAGTTTGTGGGCCATGTTTCTTTCGAACCGTTTTATAGAGGAAACCTTTCCTGCCGAGTCAATCACAAATTCTGCTTCAGGAATCTCAAAACCGAGACTGCCCCGCTCCATCCTGCGTTTTTCCAGCTGCTCCGCTAATTCGGCCATCCATTGTAATGGGGTAAGCAAGGGCTTGTGTTTCCCTCTGACCGAAGCATCTCTGTCCACCAGTATATTTTTGACTACAGTATAGGTGAGCCTGTAACTGCTTTTAATAAGGGATCGGGCAAAGGTTTTCTTTTTGCGCTTGCCGGAACGATCGAAGTCAAGAACAGCGGTAAAGGCATAGCGGTCCTGATTGGGAACAAGACTGCATAGATCATTGGAAAGCCTTTCCGGCAGCATGGGCACCACGCGGTTTGGAAAATAGACGCTGGTACCACGCAGGTAAGCCTCCTTATCAAGGGGTGTGCCTGGTGAAACGTATTTCCCTACATCGGCGATGGAAACATAGAGCCGGTGTCCATTTCGTATCTTTTCAATGCCAACAGCATCATCAAAATCCTTTGCCGTTTCTCCATCAATGGTTACATGAAGAATATCACGCAAATCACTACGGCCGGGCTCAAGGGTGATAGCATCATCAAAACGGGCTATCTGTTGCGCTGCCTCGTCGCTGAATTCATGAGGGATATCAAACTTGTGGACTACTATTTCATTCTGCACGTTGAGATCATCGGGGTCACCCAGGATTTCCACAATCTTGCCGGATGGATTTCGATGGCCGAGGGGAAAATGGTGGATTTCAGTCACCACTGCTTCGCCGTTCCTGGCTCCGCGAGAATCTTTCCGCTGTACCACTATTTGAAAAGCAAAGCGGTCGTCTTCCGGAATAACAAGGCCTGTTGTTCTGCCGGTCATAAAGATGCCCACCAGCTTGGAGGCAGTGCGCTCCAAAACCCTTACTACCCTGGCCTCGACCCTGTTTCGCCGTTTAGCAATTACGGTTAAGAGGACCCGGTCACCATGATGCGCTGTGCGCAGTTCTTGGGCAGGAATAAAAACGTCTCTGTCAATTTCCAGACCCGGGGGTGGATTTTCAACAGCTGCAAAGGCAAAACCACGAGGATGGGCACTGATAATGCCTTCCATCAAAATTATTTTACGGGATAGAGAATAGTATCCTTTTTTATCGCAGCTTAATACCTTTTCATGGCATAAAGCAGCCAGGAGGTTTTGCGCTTCCTTTCTGGCGGTTCTCGGAAGATCGAGGCCGATGATAATTTCTTTAAGGGAGCCTATCCCATCGTGAGTGTATATGAATCCTATTATATCGTCCGCTGCAACAAAGAGGCTTTCTTCTTTTTTTCTTCTTTTGGCCGGGAAGCTTTGATTATGAAGATAGGGGGTCTTTCTTTTTTTTCTGCGGTATTCGAACCTGGAACGGCTCGTATGTTTTTTCCCGAATCGTCTTCGATGAGCCAAAGAAATTTTCCTATATAATTTGCTTTTATTGTAAAGGAATTTTATAAAATTGAGTTTTTCGTACCCATGGCAACAAAGATGGAGATGGGCTGTCTCTCATGCTGGCCGAAAGTGTATTTGCGTATTATTTTTTTAAAAGGCGATAATATCATATCGAATTGAATTAAACTAATATATTGTACCATGAAGAGTGGCCGACTTGGGGCGATGACATTGCATAGTGGATAGAAACGTACAGTATGGCGCGAAAAAACTATTTTAATATAGCTGCCTTTTGTGAGCATATGGAGGACATCTTAGGCGGCCAGGAGGGAGAAGCGAAACTTTTCTGGCAGGCGATTTCCTTCGCCGTTTCCGCCCATGAGGGGCAGAAGCGTAAATCCGGCGAGGTGTATGTGAGTCATCCGTGCATGGTAGCGCAGATACTGGTGGATGAACTTGAAGTGAGGGATCCTGTAACACTTGCCGCAGCTGTTTTGCATGACACCATGGAGGATGTACCCGAGGTTACCAGCGAGGTTATTGGCGAAATATTCGGCAAGGATGTTGAAGTCATCGTAGAAGGATTAACAAAGATAACAACTTTTTCAGGCGACAAACAGAATTTTTATAAGCTGGTTCACCGGAAGATTTTTTCCGGTGCTGCCTCCCATGTTGAAATCATGCTGGTCAAGCTTGCTGACCGCCTGCATAATCTGCGCACCCTGAATTCCCTCCCCAAACATAAGCGTCAAAAAATAGCTGAGGAGACTCTTGATGTTTATGCTCCCATGGCCAAAGTCATAGGACTATATGGCCTAAAAAGAGAGCTTTATGACCTGGCTCTCACCTTTAAATTTCCCAGACAGAGCCAAAAGGTTCTCGCCACAATCAGACGTCTTTTTGACGATGAAGAAGTGTTGACTATTCAAAAGAGACTGAAGGAAGAAATGGAGCGCTCCTGGGTAAATTGTGAAATTGGCTTCCGGGTCAAAGGGCTTTGGGCCTATTTTGACCCTGTGCAAAAGGTTCTTGCCAAGAAGATTGATAATCCCTTGGAAATATTGATTGCAACGGATGATATCCAGAGCTGTTACCGGGCGCTAGGCATTGTCAACCAGCTCTTTCCCCCCATCCCAAGGACCATTCGAGATTTCATCGTCAACCCTAAGGCTACGGGGTATCAGAGCTTGCATACCAGGGCTAATATAAAGGGGAAAAATTATCTGTTTAAAATCAGAACCAATGAGATGCTCAAATCCGGAAGATCCGGAATTCTCAAGGAGTGGTCTTCATACCGCAAAGTTCCAAGCAGCTTTGAAAGGGAAATTCGCGATATGTTTAATATTCTCGGATCTGAGGACGAAATCTCCTACCGTGATATGATCGCGGCAAGCGGCACCAAAGAAATTTATACCTATACCCCGAAGGGGGATACTATAATTCTTCCCAAGCAAAGCATAGTCCTTGATTTTGCTTTTAAAATCCACACGGAAATCGGCAACCGTTGCGCCCATGCAAAAATTGGCCAAAAAATTGTGAAACCTGGCTATGTCCTCAATGATGGCGACCAGGTTGAAATTTTATCCTTAAAAGATCCGGTACATTTCCATCCCGACATCCAGGAACTTTGTCAAACTCCCCGGGCACGCGCAGAATTATCAAAGATGTTCCGCTTTCGCCGCGAAATTCTAGCCACTCAAATCGGCCGGTCTATTGTAGAGCAGGAAATGAAATGGCGTGGTATCCCAAGGACTCTATTGAATAATGACGAGATGGAGGAGGTGCTTGGCTTTTTTGATCTGGAAAACCTCGAAGACCTTTATCTTGCTCTAGGCGAGGGGCGTTTACATTTAAAGGAATTGATGCTTGAAATTGCCCAAGGACCCTATGAGGGTGAGAAGGTCATTACACCGCCGGAGGATTCTTTAAATAGATTTGAACTGGACAACCTTGATCCTGCGTGTATTAAGCTATCCCGCTGCTGTAATCCCATACCGACGGAACAGGGATTGGTGGGGCTGCTCAGCGAACGGGGGCTTTCGGTTCATCGTCCTGCCTGCAAGAAGTTTCGTTCCCTCAACGTAATGAGAGAAGAGATGATAGGATTGAGTTGGCGGCTTAAAGACACGGATATTATCAAAGCCCAGACCCTATTAATCGTTGAGAGTACCAGTAGAAACAGAGTGCTGATGATGCTTGGCGTTGCTCCTGAGGAGATGAAGATAGTCGAAGTAATTGCGCTCTCCCGTAGACCCTCAAGTAAATCACCATGGGAAATTAATTTTACTGTTGCTAATTTGAAGGGTCTAAAAAATATTCTTTCCCATTTTACAAAAAGCGGAATGCATATTGAATTCGACCTTGAGCTCTAAAAAAGTATTGGATCTTCTCAGGAAAGGCCTCCGGCAAATCATCCAAGCTTTACTTCCCCTGATGCCAGCTCTTCCAGGCTTTCCCGGTCTAAAATGGTAATGGACGGGCCATCTATGCTTAATAATCCCTGTTTATCCATTCTTGCCAAAATTCGGGAAAGGGTCTCGGGTATTGTCCCTAGCAGGCTGGCAAGCTGAGATTTTGGGATGTTCAACCGTAAATTGTCCGAATTTTCTTTTTGACTGCTCAAGTAGAGAAGGTGAGCGGCCAGTCTTCCCGGCACCTCCTTTAATGAGAGATTTTCAATCATATTAGCGAATTTTTTCAGGCGCATGGACAATGCGGCCAACATTTTCATGGCAAGAGTAGGATTATTGGCGATCAGCTCGGAAAAAGACTTTCGAGGAAAGAAAAAGACCCTGCTGTTTTGGAGGGCCTCTGCATGAGCAGGATATGGGGAGCCAGTGAAGACCGCCACTTCGGCAAAAGGTTCACCTGGCCCAAAAATGTGGAGAATTTGCTCTTTTCCGTCCATAGAAAGCTTGAAAATTTTGACCAATCCTGTAATGACGACATAAAAGCCAACACCTTCATCACCTTCAGAGAAAATTGGCTGCCCTTTTCTGAATTCCTGGTCAGTAACGATCATGGCCAGTTCATCAATTTGTTGAGGAGAAAGGCCTGAAAACAGGGGAATTTGGGAAAATATTTCGTGGAGAGCCATTAATAATCCTTTACATTTACCTAAATTGAGCGTTTCAAAATTGGAAAAGGGATTTATTTTGTCTTTAAGGTTATTGCAAAAGCATAGTCATCCTTGAAAAAACCAAACGCTTTAATGGTGTTTTGGTTCTTGAGATGAAGACAGAATCCATCTTGAAATGATCCGGAGAACTTACGCAGTGTTATGTTACGAAAAGAAGGAAGCGGTTGTATGGCATGGAGTTTTCGTACTGCCTCTTTTGCCGCCCATAGAAGGGTAAGACCAGCAATTTCCTGCAATCCGCTTATCTGGTTCAATTGATCTATTACCCTCTTTTCGTCCTCATTCATATAGCGATCTTGGATAGTTATAATCCGTGGCGTGATATTTTGCAGGTCCATGCCGCATGGCCTTTCTGTTGCCAGCGCAAAAGCATACCCTGCGCTGTGCGAAATGGATATATCCGGCGGCGGCGCCTGATCATGCCCGGACATGATTTCCAGAAAGGGCTTGCCGTGTTCGTCTTGGCATACTTGTAATTCATGCCAATAATTTGTTTTCTTCAGACTTCCCCTACCCTGTAAGAGCCTGTTTCCAGCATATTTTGCCGCAATGCGGCCACCAAGCCATTCAGCTTTACGTTTGCTGAACGTAAAATTCTGGAAACGACCATACTCATGCGGCAGAAGAAATGTTTTTGCCCAAACACCGTTATCATCTTTCTTTATGTTTTTATCAACCACATTCAAATTAACACCACTCAGAATAAGCTTACCTGAATAGGAGTAAATTTTCTTGATGGTTGTAGTATGTGTTTTCGGCAAAAAGTTTTCGATCAGCACATCGTTTTTTGTCAATGGCTTCCTTGCTTTGAAAAGTGCGGAATTGTTTTAAGGTTTTACTAAAAAGATAGTTGAAATTTTAGCATAAAACGGGTTTGTTCTTATATCAACCATGAAGGTGTCGTTTATGGAAAATATTATTTATTTGGATGTAGCAATTTTGGTTTTCGGCATGGCCTTGCTTGTTCGAGGTTTATGGACCGGCTTTATTAAGCAGGTGACCTCTATCATTGCTCTGCTCTTGGCATTTGTGATTGCCGGCAAGTATTATGGCGCATGCGCCCAGTATATAGCTCCCTATATCACAAGCCCCAAAGTAGGCTTTGTTCTTGCCTACACCTTTCTGTTCCTGGTCATTTACTTATTTATTTACGGCCTTGGTTTTCTCATGAAAAACGTAATGAGTGTGATACTTTTAGGCTGGTTTGATCGATTTATGGGCGGAGTATTTGGGGCTTTCAAAGCTGCTTTTATTGTTTCTCTGATATTCGTTGTTGTTTCCAGTTTTGCTCCCAAAGCTTCTGATCGTATACAACAATCACTCTTTTATCCTTTTCTCATCCAGAGTTCAAAAATGATGCTTTCCCTGCTTAAAGGCGATGATTTCCGCTCACAATTTGTTGCCTTGGAACCAGCCATTCCGCCTCTTCTGGCCAGATCCATTCCACCTGGGCAAGATATTATAAGAAATGGTGAAGAAATATCCCCGGAGTAGGGGGGACTTTCAAAGGGCTCCTTAGTTAGACCTCATGTTGGCCGATGCCTCAGTTAGCATCAGCCGATTTTTCAATTCCTGACGATCTTATGATTTTGTTTCTTGGTTTCCTAAACACCAACCCTTGATAACGCTAATTTCGCTCCGCTGATTTTAAAACTACGGGCTCGTTCTTTATTTACCTGTTGGGATTATTATTCACATGTTTGAGGTCTTCTGGGCGATCAATATCTGATAGTGACTCAAGCAAATGTATGGTTAAGCCTAATTTTTGCGCTCGTTCTAAGGTTGTTGGCAAGACCTTCTCCGTGCCCCATGATATATTGGCAAACAGATCTCGGCAAGGCTTTGACAGACCAATGAGGTAATATCCTCCGTCATTGGCAGGCCCGAGGACAAGTTCTTTTTCTCGCAGATGGTCGAAAGCATTATTGATAATTTTCAGAGAAAGCCCGGGACAATCAGAGCCAATTATGATTACCCGGTCTTTATGCGCCCGGAAAGCATCTATAAATGCCAGCCGCAGGCGTTCGCCCAGCTCTCCTTTCCCTTGGTCGTTCAGGATAATTTGGGGATCTTTAAGCCAATTTTTGAAAAGTGAAATCGTGCCGCCGGTGTATCGAATCTCTAGATCTAATTTCCTGTAAGCCGCAGCTTTTTGGGCCACGGCAAAACACTTTTCTGTCATTTGCTGCTGCAACAGCGCCGCGCCTAGTGGACCTAATTTCGGAATAAGGCGGGTTTTGGTTTTTCCCGGTTCAGGATAACGGGTAAAAAGAATTAATCGTTCTTTGTTTCTTTCCTTGTTGTTAAAAAGCATGTTTTATCTACTTTCTGATGGTTAGTATGGAATATAATTTTTCAAGGATATTGTTAAAAGTAATATGAAGCAACTGCCAAAGGGTAGTAGGTGAATTTTTTTCGGGATCTGCAAAGTTGACTAAAAAAAGTAAACTTACAGCAAAAGATCCTCGTACGTATAAAGAAAGATTTTACAGGCAGATTCTTGATATATCGCAATTGCTTGCTTGTGAATGTAAAGTACGAGAAACAGATCTGCATATTCTTGCCAGCCAAGATGTTTCATCTGAAGCACATCACCTGGTTGTCCAATTTCGGAACCATCTTGAAAGGTATATATCAAAGCACCCACAATTCTTAACAGCATTGGATCCTTTGCCGCTGGATCCTCTTGCACCTCCCATTGTGAAGAATATGCAGAAGGTGGCCCATGCTTCTCATGTCGGTCCAATGGCTGCTGTTGCTGGCGCAATAGCCGAATTTGTCGGGCTTCAACTGCTGGTCTCCGGTGTTTCCGAAATTATCATTGAAAATGGAGGCGATATTTTCATCGCTCGCCAGAAAGATTGTCGGGTTTTACTTTTTGCCGGATCTTCACCCCTATCCAACCGTATTGGTATTAAGGTGCCTTTTGGCAAAATGCCGCTTGGTGTTTGTACTTCATCCGGTACTGTCGGGCATTCTTTAAGTTTCGGCAGAGCGGATGCTGTAACAGTTGTTGCCAAATCTACCGGTTTGGCTGACGCAGCAGCTACTAGTATTTGCAATAAAATTAGTGATGTATCAGATATTGCGCGTGGTCTTGATTTTGGCCAGAAGATCCCTGGCATTTTGGGTATACTCATAGTCTGTGGAAAAAATCTTGGTGCCTGGGGAGAAATTGAACTCATTAGGGTGTAACTCCATGGGCCTGTTTTTTACAATAGCCTAACTTTTGTTTTGACAAGTTTGCGAGAGCATGATGTAATAGTAGTGCAGCTATTCAGCATGTTCTGCTCAGGGGAAGGGAGGGGTGATAATGGGCTTAATTTCTGCGAAGCAAGAGAGAAGAAAAGTACTCAGATATTGTCCTCAAGAGGGCTCCTATATCGTTATTTCCACAAAAGTCGGGCAACTTGCAGATATCAGCAAACAGGGCCTCTCCTTCATATATCTTGCGGATGGGGAAAATATACAAGATCAATTGGAGCTGGATCTTTTTTGCACCGACCATTCCTTTTATATTGAACGGTTACCTTATCAAACCGTTTTCGATCTTGTTATAGCGGAGTCTTCCGACTTTTCAGCCACCTTAATCCGGCGTAGAGGTGTTAAATTTGGAGAGTTATCCAGTCATCAGCTTGACCAGCTTGATAAATTTCTTTGCAAGAATACACATCTGGAAAAATGAATAATTACCGAATTGGGACCACTATATCTCAGTATATGCACTATCCTCTACTTTCCAGATCGATCTAAATATCCCTTAATGGGCATTTGTCGCATAATGGGGTGGTTTTTTTGCAAAAATTTTTTCCAGTCATGACAAATAACGCATGATATTCATTAAAAAGTTCTACATCACAGGGCAGGCTATCCATAAATAAAGCCTGAAGTTCGTCGTAATCTGCATCCTCCTCTACAACGCTGTGTCTGGCTAGAATTCTGTGAGTGTAAGCATCAATAACGAACGTCGGTTTATTGGCTGCATACAGGATAATACTATCAGCTGTTTCAGGTCCGATCCCCTTGACCGACAGCAATAACTCGCGCAACATTCTTAAATCATTGTTAAAGTAGATATCGAGAAGGTCATTTTCCCCATAATCAATGCTTCCCATTGATCCGTGCCGGCAGAGTTCGTTCCGGTTGACGAAGTTTCTGATGCTCTTGAGAAGGCTTTTGATCCGTAATGCTTTTTGATTGTAATATCCTGACGGCCGTATCTTTGCGGCCAGGAGTTCAAGGGGCAAAGAGTCTAAAGCGCCAAACGACAAAAGTTTGTCTTCTCTTAAATTATCAATCGCCCTGCTTGCATTGGTCCAGCTTGTGTTTTGGGTCAACACCGCACCAAGCATCACCTCAAATGGAGTATCTCCGGGCCACCATTTTTGCGGACCAAAAAAACAGTGCAGAATGTCATAAATTTCAAGAAGTTTAGTTTTCACCCTGCGATGTGAGATGTGATGAATTATATAGGGATGTTTTGAGATGGCTATTCAGATCTGATAAACAAGAGATACACAATGATGCCAAGGGCGACTATTCCTACAGCTAAAATTGGCAGTATTTTTTCAAGCTGCAATTCCCCATCAACAATTAAATTTTGCATGAAAGAGCTGCCGGAGAATATCCACACGCCAATACCTACACCAATCATGATTACTGAATTCCATGATTGTTTATAGAGTAAATATATCAAAAATCCGATGAAAGGCAGAAGAAACCAAGGATTTGTAAACAATCCTACGTAATCAACTTCTTTAATTTGCTGAGGAAGGTTTGTCGAGTCGATCCACAAGCCAATTTTTTGGAAAAATCCTGCCATGCCCTGTTCCCCTATTTTGCTTTTTGTTTTGAAGTTGCCCGTTTATAGACCTTTATCGCACAATATGAACCACACATACTACATGCATCTCCCTTATATGTGCCTCCTTCATCACGGAATCTTCTTGCTTTTTCAGGATCCAGGGACAATTCGATCTGCCCCTTCCAATCAAGATTATTTCGGCATTTGGCCATGGCAATATCTTTGTCCATTGCTCCGGAAAGACCTTTGACAATGTCAGCTGCATGGGCAGCTATCTTTGATGCTATTACTCCTTCTCTAACATCTTCCGGGTTTGGCAGCTTAAGGTGCTCAGCCGGTGTCACATAGCACAGGAAGTCAGCTCCGGAAGCTGCGGCTATGGCACCGCCAATAGCCCCGGTAATATGGTCATATCCCGGAGCAATGTCAGTAACCAGAGGACCAAGCACATAAAATGGCGCACCATGACACAGTCTTTTTTGCAGAAGGATATTAGATTCTATCTGATTCATCGGCATATGCCCAGGCCCTTCAATTATAACCTGAACACCTGCTTCCCATGCTCTTTGGGTAAGCTCTCCCAAATGAATAAGCTCCTGGACCTGCCCCCTGTCGGTTGCATCTGCTAAACAGCCGGGCCGAATACCGTCACCCAAGCTTAAGGTCACCTCATGTTCTTTAAGTATGCTCAATAGATCGTCAAAATGTTCAAATAAAGGATTTTCTTTGTGGTTATGGCTCATCCACTCAATGGTAAAGGAACCTCCACGGCTTACTACCCCCATAATACGATCGTGGGCCCGCACTCTTTCCAAGGTATCCTTGGTTATCCCACAGTGGATCGTCATAAAATCCACGCCATCAAGCGCCTGTGTCTCAATGGTTTTAAAAATATGATCAACAGTTACCTCCCCGATTTGTTTCTTTTCGTTTTCAACGGTTTCAGCAACTGCTTGATAAATTGGCACCGTGCCTAAAGGAACCGGGCAGCTTTTAAGAATTTCCCTGCGCACTTCATTCAAATCACCACCCATGCTCAGATCCATTACCGTATCAGCACCGGCCTTGATTGCCACACAAAGTTTTTGCACTTCTTGTTCTGCATTAGGATAATCTTTAGAAGAGCCAATATTTGCATTTATTTTTGTTGATACCCCAGCGCCAATGGCCATTATGTTTTCAAATTTATGATGTTTGTTTTTGGGAATGGCTATGGTCCCTTCGGCAACGCCTTTCACAAGGTTTTCTTGAGATATTCCCTCATTTTTCGCACATTGGTTGAAAAGAGAGGTGGTTTTTTTGTTTATTGCATCTTCACGGATTGTCATCTTCTTTATAAATCTCCAAAATCGATTAGCCTTCTCCTGACTGAGCGGCTTTTAGTAGCAAATCTTTGCAGAAAAGTGTACGCAGGGTTTTTTTATGAAACTTATAAAAATAACAGGGGAGAATGATTACTGTCAATGCCAAAAGAATTACCTATCCGGCAAATTCCTTTAAAGCGCAATTTTACCAAGCAATATCTTCGTTCCAATAAGTATTAACACAAGCCCCCCGGTTACTTCAATGTATCTGCCGAGCCGGGTGATATTCTTTATCGCATGACCTAAATGAATGCCCACAGCAGTAAAGGTTGCCGCAACTACAGCTATAATTAAGGCAGGAAGCCAAATATCTATGTTGATCAGGGCAAAACTGAGGCCAACCGCAAGAGCATCAATACTTGTAGCGATAGAAAGTGCTATGAGCGTTCCGCCTCTGGTAGGATCCCTTTTTGTAGGTTTGGATTTTTTGCTTAATGCTTCAATAATCATTCTCATCCCTATTAATGTTAATAACAAAAAAGCGACCCAATGGCCAAAATTTTCAATAAATGATCGAACAGTAAGACCGGTCGCCCAACCTACGACACTCATAAGCCCCTGAAACAAACCGAAATGCCAGGAAAGCCTGAAGGTGTGACGAATACCGACATTAGGCAGAACAACTCCGGTTACAAGGGCAACAGTGAAAGCATCCAGTGCCAGGGCAACCGCAATAACCGTAATGGTGATAATGTCCATCAAAGAAAGCTCCTTGAGAATACTCTAAGAATGTAAATTTTTTATTTCAGTGGCGTTGAAACTGATCCAATACTATGGACAATAAACTATAAATAATTGAAATTATAGGAAAAAATGTAAATGTTTCACGTGAAACATTCTGTGTGAAGGTTTTTACCACAAAAAACAGTAAATTGCTAAGCTGAAAAGGAAGCAAGTTTGGCGTTCTTGTGGTAAAAAGACAATTCTGCTTCTTGTGGTTGTTCGTGAAATGGTTGGCGGATGTTGGTTTGGGCGAGCGGCCAGCCTTGTATTTTAGGGCGCCTTTGGGTTTTGGCATGTTGGAAAAGATTGTGGTTGCGCCTGGCGTTGCTTTGTTTCGGTATAAAAAATGAGAAAAAGGTAGAGGTTCTGTGTTATGGCGAAATCAAAAAATACAGCAAAGGTCGTGTCGCTTGCAAACCAGAAGGGTGGGGTTGGAAAAACAACAACAGCGATAAACCTGGCGTCGTCACTGGCAAAGATGGGGAAAAAAGTTCTTGTTGTTGATTCTGATCCCCAAGGTAATGCATCGAGCGGATTGGGGATGGTGGCAAAGAAGAAAAAAGATCTTTTGTATCACTGTTACGTAGATGGGGTTGATGCCCAAAAAGCTATTTGCAGTGTTGATGGTTTTAAGAGCCTTCATGTACTCCCAACAAATATAGACTTGATTGGCGTTGAGGTCGAATTGATGTCAGCAAAGAAAAGGGAAAAATATCTTGCTGCTCTTCTGCAGCAGGTTAAAAAAAACTATGATTTTGTTCTTGTGGATTGCCCCCCCTCTTTGGGTCTTTTGACAATAAATGCCTTAACAGCTTCAGATTCAATTATTATTCCGCTTCAGTGTGAGTATTTTGCTTTAGAGGGATTAAGTCAACTCATACGGACGATACGTTTGGTGAAAAATACGTATAACAAGGGGCTTTATATTGAAGGACTCCTTTTGACCATGTTTGATAAAAGAAATAATCTCACCTTCCATGTTGCCAATGAAGTCAAAAGCCATTTTACTAAACTCGTTTTTGATACAGTGATACCCAGAAACGTGAGGCTATCGGAAAGTCCGAGTTACGGTAAGCCAATACAACAATATGATCCATCCTCAAGCGGTGCGAGAAGCTATGACATGCTTGGTAAAGAATTCTTAAAAAAGCAAAAGAACAAGAAAGGTGAAGCGTGATGAAAAGGCCAAAGGCTTTGGGCAAAGGGTTAAAGGCTTTGCTACCGATCTCCGAAGGAAATGACGCACTTACCGGGACAAAATATTTTATCTGTCCTTTAGAGGCCATCTCTCCGAATCCTTATCAGCCACGAAAGGTAATAAATGAAGATGGCTTGGAACAACTTGCCGACTCCATTAAAGAGAAAGGGGTACTTCAGCCTTTGGTTGTAAGAAAAACAGATGAGGATGATGAGCGTTTTGAATTGATTGCGGGAGAGCGCAGGTGGCGGGCTTCGCAGCTGGCTGGCCTTAATGAAGTGCCGGTAATTCTTAAAGAGGATGTTTCAAGGGTAGACCGGCTGGAGTTGGCGATAATTGAAAATATCCAGAGGCAAAACTTAAATCCTCTTGAAGAAGCTGAAGCCTATCACCGGCTTTTCAAGGAATTTGGGCTTACCCAGGAGAAGATTGCCAAAAAAGTCGGCAAAGATCGATCAACAGTCGCAAACTTTTTACGAATTTTACATCTTCCCCAATTTGTTAAAGATGAATTGGCAAGCGGCAATTTAACCCTTGGTCATGCGCGGGTACTGGTTAGTATTGAGGATGAAGATGATCTCAAGGAATTAACCAATCAGATAATATCACAGGGCTTTTCCGTCAGACAAACAGAGGCTTTTGTGAAAAAGATTAAAAAGAATAAGGCAGGGATTCAGCAGCAAAAGAGGGGTAAGAGGAAAAAGTCGGAAGAAATTCCAGAGTCATATTGCAAGGCATTAACCCATGACCTTGTTCGATATCTTGGCACAAATTGCAGAATAGTTCAACAGGGAGCAAGGGGCAAAGTAGAAATAGAGTATTATTCCATTGATGACCTTGAGCGCCTTGTAGATGTGCTCATCACAAGATGAACACGCCAGGGAAGCATTTCTATAATGTATCGGAGCAGACAAAGATCTCGTTTACTGGGGAGTAGCCCACAATCGGCAGCGGGTGAGTATAAAATATCATGCATTTCAAGGATTCCTATTCTGCTGCAGCGGCACAGCTGGGTATTTCAATGATATCGTAATTTATCGTAACTATTCAATAGCTCAGACAAATACAAATGCCTCAATTTCAAAAAAAAGCAATACTTCTGCAAAATAAAAAGGTTACTGAAGATATATATAAAATTACCCTTGAGTCTCCTGAGGTTGCAAGAGCAGCCAGACCTGGCCAATTCGTTATGGTCAAGGCATTTAATGGTTTTGATCCTCTTTTGCGGCGTCCTTTTTCTATATATCAAGTTACCGACAATGGTAACCTCCAGTTGCTGTATAAGGTAATCGGTAAAGGGACCAAGTTATTAGCGGGCATGAAACCTGAGCAGCACATTGATATCATAGGACCTCTTGGCAGGGGGTTTGCCTTTGATAGGAGCAAGATTTGCATTGTTGGCGGAGGAATAGGGGTTGCGCCATTATTTCATTTGATGAAAAGGGTGTTGCGGTCACCACATCCTTCGAAAGTTACAGTTCTGATGGGGGCACGATCTCGTGAAGAGATGCTGGGAATCACCCAGGACTTTGAAAAATTGGGAGTGGAACTTGGGGTGGCCACTGATGATGGCAGCATGGGCCATAAGGGACCGGTTACAGAATTGATGGGTGAAATTAGGGATCAAGACGCAGGGTGGACTGTTTTTAGCTGTGGACCTTATCCAATGCTAAAAGCCGTTGCAAAGATCTGCGATGAATATGGCTGGGAATGTCAGGTTTCAATGGAAACAATGATGGCCTGCGGTGTTGCAGCTTGTCTTGGTTGTGCCATCCCGGCAGCTGCAGAAGAAATTGGATATTTACACACCTGCAAGGATGGTCCTGTTTTTGATGCACGAGAATTAGCATGGATATAGATACTGTTGATTTACGGGTTGCCATTGGCGGGCTTGCTTTACAGAACCCGGTAATGACAGCTTCTGGCACTTTTGGGTATGGCGAGGAATTTTCACCATATGTCAATTTGCATCGTTTGGGAGCAATCATTGTTAAAGGGATATCTTTACAACCCCGAAAGGGAAATCCTCCGCCACGAATAGTTGAAACACCTTGTGGGATGCTCAATTCAATAGGCCTTGAAAATGTTGGTCTTGATACATTTATTTCAGATAAACTCCCTTTTCTGCTGGAAACACGTACAAAAGTTATTGTAAATATTTTGGGCGATTGTGTTGAAGAGTATGCTGAACTCGCACAAAAGCTTTCCGACCACAAAGGGATTGGTGCCATAGAAATAAACATTTCATGTCCGAATGTTAAAAAGGGCGGGGTGGCATTTGGCACTGACCATAAAATGGCGGCTGAAGTAACTGCGAAGGTCAGAAAGGCGACCTCTCTACCGTTAATTGTAAAACTCTCTCCCAATGTCACTGATATTGCGCTTATCGCCAAAGCTGTTGAGGAAGCCGGGTGCGATGCCATTTCGCTCATTAATACTTTGTTAGGCATGGCGATAGACATACAAAGCCGCACGCCTAAGCTCAGGAATGTGGTTGGCGGACTTTCCGGGCCGGCAATCAAGCCAGTGGCACTGCGTATGGTATGGCAAGTAGCACAATGTGTAAACGTGCCGGTGATTGGGATTGGAGGAATATCATCTGCTGCTGATGCTATTGAGTTCTTGATAGCCGGAGCCTCAGCAATTCAAATCGGCACGGCAAATTTCATAAATCCCCAAATAACAGAACAAATAATTACTGGGATCAAAAACTATTTACAGGAACATGAAATTGATTCAGTAAGAAAAATAATAGGGTCTCTTAAAGTTTGAGCCCTCTGACCATATGTATTCATGCGACAAAAAATCCGAAAGCAACTTTTAATGGCCTTATACAAACATGCAACATGGTGCAAAAGCTCTTCAATAGTATGCGAAAAAGGGTGCGCTTATTGCTGCACGCAAAGCGTGACAATTACCAGTGTTGAAAGCAGGGAAATTTTAAATTTTATTTATAATAACAAGAGGTTATGTAAAAAATACCGTGAGCAAAAGTTGGTAATTATCGAAAATGAACCTGTAAAGCCTTTGATGACAACCAATCAGTTCGCCACCTATTACCTCAATCAAAATTTACCTGAAAATGAGGCAAAAGAGACCTGGAATTTCAAGCCATGCATTTTTTTAAAAGAAGATTCATGCAGTATCTATCCGGTGAGGCCTTTTGGGTGTAGAAGTTTTATCTCCCTGAAGAATTGCGTAGAATTTGGCAGCGCTGAGATTCCGCCTCTATTTCTTACCTTGAATACGGTCTGGATGCAGCTCATAGAGCACATCGATGCGGGGGAGTATTGGGGAACCTTGAATGACGTTATTTTCGTGATGTCAAATGAAGACAAAATTGTGGAACAGCAAAAAAATAAAGCCAAGGCAACGGCCGTGCGATTTGCAAATGATCGACTCCTGAAAAATGAGAAAATAGGGGGATTTTTAATTCCTCAAGAAGAATTAGGAAGAGTACGACAAATAATAACCCGCCTGTTTCAGGAGGAAATAGCCGGGAAACCATTTGCCGAGCATTGCAGTTTATCACTTGAAAAGTGTTTGCTGCCAGCAGAGTAGCCGTAATTTTTGAGCGTTCTGCGCCTAATAATAACAAAAATTTAGTCGATGTTGATGTTTGTCTTGTTAAATCAGCTTGCTACAGCAGGCGCAGGTTGAGTTGAAACTTTATAGCGACGAAGTCGCGTTTAACACTAAATTGTTGCAGTTCGCAATTTTGGGTAGAATTTTTACAAAGAAAGAAGAATATGTCAGTATCAACAGGTATACAAAAAACAAACAACAAACCGGTCAATTGGCAACAAATTGAGACTGTCCTGTTAGACATGGATGGTACCCTGCTGGACAAACACTTTGATGATTATTTCTGGGAGCAGTATGTACCGGAACATTATTCCCTGAAAAACAAAATTACCGTTGCTGAGGCAAAAGATATATTACTCGCCAAATACAAAAGACAGGAAGGTAAGTTGGCATGGACAGATCTTGACTATTGGTCTAATGAATTGGGTCTCGATATCCCGATTTTAAAGATAAAAATAGATCATCTCATCAAAGTTCATCCATATGTCATTGATTTTTTGACTTTTTGTAAAGAAAATGCAAAAAAAATCTACTTGGTTTCAAATGCTCATGGAAAGACATTAGACATAAAAATGAAAAAAACCGATCTTGGCCCTTTTTTTGATGGGATAGTATTGTCAGCCGATATAGGAATGGCAAAAGAAGATCCTTTGTTTTGGAAAAAACTGCAGGTCAAAATACGCTTCGACCCTGAGAGAACATTGCTTGCAGATGATACTGAAAAAGTTTTACAGTCGGCAAAAGAATATGGGATGAAACACTTAATATTTATAGCAAAATCAAGCAGCAGAGGGACGGTTACCTTATCTGATGATTTTATTTCAATATACTATTTCAACGAATTGATAGATTACGAATATGAAACGGCAAAATGAACCATGGGAGATAATATTATGAAAAGAGATATCTCAGATAAATTGTTTTCAAGAGCGAAAGAACTTATACCGGGGGGAGTAAATAGCCCTGTGCGAGCGTGTAAATCAGTGGGCTGTGATCCGGTTTTTATCCAAAAAGCCGCTGGATCAAAAATTTATGATGTTGACGGCAATGAATATGTTGATTTTGTCTGCTCTTGGGGCCCGATGATTCTTGGTCATAATCATCCGGCAGTTGAAGAGGCGGTGGCCAAAGCTCTTGCCAATGGTACAAGTTATGGTGCACCCACTCCGCTTGAGATAGAACTTGCCGAGCTTGTTATCGATGCAGTGCCGTCAATAGAAAGCGTGCGTTTCGTAAATTCAGGAACTGAAGCAACAATGAGCGCTATACGGTTGGCGCGAGGATACACAGACAAGAAAAAAGTCGTTAAATTCGATGGTTGCTACCATGGCCATGCCGATTCCTTTCTTGTAAAAGCAGGCTCAGGCGTAATAACTCTGGGAATACCGGGAAGCCCGGGAGTCCCTGAAGACATAGTAAGAAATACCATTTCTATTCCTTATAATAATACGGACATTCTAGAAAAAACATTGGGCGAAGAGCAGGACATTGCCTGTGTCATTATTGAGCCGGTAGCCGGTAATATGGGAATTGTACCACCTGCCAAAGAGTTTCTACAAAAACTCCGGGATCTCACTTCACAAAATAATATAATCCTTATTTTTGATGAAGTAATTACCGGTTTTCGTCTCAGCTATGGCGGGGCCCAGGAAAGATTCGGCATCATGCCCGATCTGACATGTCTTGGTAAAATTATCGGTGGTGGGCTGCCGGTGGGAGCCTATGGCGGCAAAAAAGAAATCATGCAATTGATTTCTCCGGTTGGCCCGGTGTATCAAGCAGGTACATTGTCAGGTAATCCTCTGGCTATGGCTGCTGGAGTTGCAACGCTTAATGTGTTGAAAGAGAAGGATTTCTATAAAAAATTGGAGGAAAAATCGGCCTCCTATGCCGAGGAATTAAAGGCGCTGGCGCAGAAATACTCCATGGATATAACCTTAAATAGAGTTGGTTCAGCCATGACCGGCTTTTTCACCGCCGAGGCAGTGACAGACTATGATTCTGCCATGAAGGCTGACGCTGAAAAATACGGCGCCTATTATAGAGAGATGCTGGCACAGGGGGTATATCTGGCGCCCTCACAGTTTGAAGCCGCTTTTATCTCGGCGGCTCATAGTTCGGACGACCTTAATTTTGCCCTGGAAAAAAATGAATCGTCATTCAAAAAATTGTCCTGAGAGCAAAAAAATCCGTTGACTTTGAGGATTGGCCATGATAGGAAATGAAGCGTTATTCATTTTTGGTCATCTCATACTGAAAGTGATGTAAAGAAAAATCAGATGTCCAACGACCGCAAAGAAATAATGAAACTGTTGGCGGATTTCAGCACTATTGGGATGACCGTTGCCTTCTCCATTTTTATTGGCGTAGGTATTGGTTATTACTTGGACCACAAGGTTTTTAAGGGCCGAACTTCTCCGTGGCTGACCTTGATATTTTTAGGATTTGGAATTGCGGCAGCTTTTTTAAATCTTTTTAGGATGGCCAAGAGAAAGGATCTTTGAAGCGCATGGCGGAAATAACGCAGATTGATGCCGAATTTTCCCTATCAAGAATCCAGGCATATACCTGGATTCTGTTAGCTGCGATGACAGCGGCAGGGTGGCTGACGTTTTCACTGCACATAGCACTCTCGATACTCATTGGCGGAATAGTAGCCAATCTGAGTTTTGCGCTGCTTAAAAAAGATCTGACAGCATTGCTGGGCGGGCCGTTAAAAGTTGTAAAGATACGGTTTTTTATAAAATATTACGCACGATTTACACTGCTTGCAGTGATACTATATGTGCTCATAAAGCACCAAGACGTCCATACAATGGGCCTTCTGGCAGGATTATCGACTGTTGTTCTGAGTGTTATGATAGCAGTTGCCAGCGAGGCAAAAAGAATATTTTTCAAGGCTAAGGAGGCTTCGTAAGAGACCATGGAACATCCGATTTTATTTATCTCTGTTATTTTGGAAGCATTGGGGCTCCCTGTCCCCCATACCTTGGTTGGGGAAACCCTTCTGGCGAAACTTGTATCGCCGCACATGACCTATACCTGGTTGGCTATGGCTTTTTTAATCCTCATCCCCAAGCTTACCATGGGCAAAATGGAGATGATTCCAGGCAAGGGCCAGAACTTCTGGGAGGCGGTTATAGGCGGCCTTGAAGGATTTATGGCAGAAAACATGGGCAAAGAGGGCGCCAGAATGATGTTTCCCATGCTCGCCACCTTTGCTTTTTATATTCTTGTCGCCAATATTATAGGTTTAATGCCGGGCTTCATGTCGCCCACCTCCAATTTGAATGTTACCCTTGGATGCACACTTATTGTATTCACGACCACCCATATTCTCGGCCTGAAGTTCCATGGTGTTGGCTATATTAAGCATTTTCTCGGACCTGTTCCCTGGCTGATTCCGTTAATATTTCCCATCGAAGTTATCAGCCATTTGGCACGTATTCTTTCCCTGTCCATTCGACTTTTTGGCAATATCATGGCAAAAGAGACCCTGCTCGGCATCCTCTTTATGCTGGCCGGCGCCTATTTTGCACCGCTGCCGATCCTGTGCCTGGGCGTATTCGTATCAGTTGTACAGGCGCTGGTTTTTGTGCTCCTTTCAATCCTGTACTTTTCCGCCGCCATGGAGCACGCCCATTAACAATATGAAAGAATACCTTTTGGTTTACAGAAAAAATAGTGGAAGAAGGCCAAACAAATAACAACTACCTAGGAGGAATATGAAAATGAAAAAGATTACCGTCACCTCGCTTCTTTCAGCGCTCATGGTGCTCTGCCTGTCCGGACTGGCAATGGCTGCTGAGGGTGGAGCACCTGCATCGGATGCTAACCTTGCCCTGATCTGCTTGGCAGCGGCTCTTTCCGTCGGTGTTGCAGCTCTCGGCTGCGGTATCGGTATGGGTACCGGTATCGGTGGCGCATGCTCCGGTATTGCCAGAAATCCTGAAGCTTCCGGTAAAATCACCGTAACCATGATCATCGGTCTGGCGCTGATTGAATCTCTGACCATTTACGGTCTCGTTGTTTCATTGATTCTACTTTTTGCCAATCCGCTGCTTGGCTAATAAAAAAACAGATAGCAACGATCAGCTATATCCAGCTTTTTAGCACTTGAAGGCCACGGGAATTTTCCCGTGGCCTTTTTTTTTGACCGGAAATCATTGTATTGTGGATGGAAAACGGATAAAAACAAAACCTGTTTTTTATTGAATCATCTGCTAATGAAACAAACACTATTAACTCCCACAAGTATAGATTCATCAAAGTAATCTGTTTCAATTCCTCGAAACCACAAGGCACAGGTGCCAGGTTGCCGATTTATTCGTGATTATCTTTACTCGGGCGCAAAAATGCAAAAAGAAGTACTTATTGAGCCAATAAGAGACAAGAAAGATCCGCTGCTGCCCGTTACCGGCATATTGATCATCAATCCGACAGAGACCATTAAAGGGATAAAAACGGCCCAGGATCTTGGTGGCAGGCAGTATAGAATCTTTAATGCACAACTTATGCACGTGGCTTCAGATAGCGACAGAAAGCCCTTTTTTGTGACTGGTCCTGCTGTTGGCGCGCCGATGGCGGTAATGACCTTGGAAAAGCTTATTGCCATAGGCGCAAGGGAAATTATTGTGTTCGGATGGTGCGGGACACTGACTCCTGAACTGAAAATTGGCGACATACTGATACCTACCTGGGGAGTCAGCGAAGAAGGGACATCCCAGCATTATCCCCTTTTTGAGCAGCCTGAGTCGAGCAAAAAATCCAGAGGCAAAATCAGGAAAATTTTGCAAAAAAATAATATGAATGTGATAGAAGGACCTATTTGGACCACGGATGCACCTTATCGAGAAACGATAGACAAGGTGATTGGGTATAAAAATCAAGGTGTTCTCGGCGTAGATATGGAGTTCACCGCCCTCTGTACCGTTGCTGCCTTTCGAAATATTTCCATCTGTGCCGTATCGTTGGTATCAGATGCGCTGTGGAGCGGACATTGGCAGAAGGGTTTCAATACTAGAGAATTCAAGAAGCGAAGCAGCCAAGTCATGAACGTATTGTTTGATTATTGTCAGTTTGCTGGAAAGATTGCTTAGCCCGCATTTCTCACAAGCGATCTACTGCGATTCCGGAAAGTATTGCGTCTACTGCGTTGCGTGCCGCGAAGCAAATACTCTTGGGGTGCTTGAAAAACATCCTCAACGTACTGAAAGTATGCCTGCGGGTGTTTTCCTTCCCGCGCCTTGTATCCACAGTACTTTCCAGGATCTCGCTACAATCTTTGTGAGAAATACGGGTTAGGAAACAAGCAAAAAAATACCATAAAGTCAGGATAGTTGTGAATAAGAAGTGTTTTCTCATTAGCTTAGGGTGCTCAAAAAATCTGGTCGATTCCGAAGTTATGCTTGGCCTTTTGTCTCGGGATGGGTTTCAAATCAGCAAAACTGCGGAAGAGGCAGATCTTTTATTGGTCAATACCTGTGGCTTTATTCAGCCGGCCCTTGAGGAGGGGATTGACGAAATACTGGCCTTGGCACGGATTAAAAAAGAAAATCCAACAAAAAAGCTTGTTGTTACCGGTTGTATGGTTCAACGCTATGGCAAGAAATTGCAGGCAGAGCTGCCGGAGGTTGATTTGTTTCTCGGCACAGAAGGTTTTCATCGCATTGTCGATAAAATTAACCAAATGGAGCAGGCAAAGAAGCCGGTGTTTGCATTGCGTAGCCCGTCATACATAATGACCCATAATACCCCGCGGCGTCTGTCTACTCCATCGCACCGTGCTTTTTTAAAAATAACAGAAGGGTGTATAAATCGATGTTCGTATTGCCTGATCCCGTCAATTCGTGGAAATTTGCGGAGCAGATCCATAGATGATCTTGTTTTTGAAGCTTGCGCCTTGCAGGAATCTGGTGTTAAAGAGCTTACCCTTATTGGCCAAGACCTAACAGCCTATGGATCTGAGCAGGGGGATAATGGACCTCGACTTCCTGAATTATTAACGATTTTACTCAAAAATTGTTCGATTCCATGGATCAGGCTGCTTTACCTCTATCCATCCAAAGTGGATGATAGCGTGCTCGCAGTAATGCAAGACAATCCGAGGATAGTGCCTTACCTTGATGTCCCATTTCAGCACGTCAGTGATCATGTATTGCATGCTATGAAAAGGCCTTATGGAAAAAATGACATTGCGCTGCTGCTTAAGAAAATAAGGGAACAATTGTCTCCCGTGGCCATTCGTACCACCTTTATGGTAGGATTTCCGGGTGAAACAGAAGATGATCATGCAGAACTCATAGATTTTATCAAGAGTGCCAAGCTCGATCATGTTGGTGTTTTTACCTATTGCAATGAAGAGGGAAGTGCAGCTTCAGAATATGCAGATCAGGTGCCGGATGAAGAAAAAGAGGCGCGTCGGCAACAGATCATGGAAATTCAGGCCGACATTTCCTTTGCACAGAATAACAAATGGGTCGGGCACAACCTGAAGGTTTTGGTGGAAGGAGTAAGCTCTGAAACAGATTTACTCCTTGAGGGCCGTACGAAATACCAGGCACCTGATGTTGATGGCTGTGTTTATATAACAGACGGAGTCAGTTCCCCAGGAGAGATTGTCAACGTCAAAATCACGGAAGCGCACACCTATGATTTAGTTGGCGAAATAGTTGGCACCCAAGAAAAGAAAGGATAAGGTTATTTTTAATATTACAGGTTGTTTACACGCTCTTTGAGTTCTTTACCAACTTTAAAGAAGGGCAGCTTCTTGGGTGGCACTTTGATTTTTTCGCCTGTTTTCGGGTTCCTGCCGTGGTATGATTCATACTCTTTGATCATGAAGCTACCAAATCCCCGTATTTCAATATGATCGCCGGAGGCCAATGCTTCGATCATTGACTCTAGGATGGTGTTGATAACAGAACTGGCCTCACGAAGGGGCATGTTGATCTCCTGGGCAAGGGTTTCTATGAGTTCAGATTTGTTCATTGCAAGACTCCTTAAACGGTTGGGCGCTGTTAAATTTAATAAAACCAATTAAATACAGATTGTTACAATATCTTATACCAGTAACTTATGGATTGTAAAGAGGATTTTTATAAGAAAATATTCTGGCAATATCTTTTTTTCCTAAAACACGATATTTTCCAAGGGGTAGCTTTCCTAGTTTCAGGTTGCCGTAAGCAACTCTTTTTAAAGCAATTACATGATGCCCAATAGCTGTAAACATTTTACGTACCTGCCGTTTGCGTCCTTCATGAATGATTATCTCAAGAGAGGTTGTTGACTGCTTTTTTTCTAAAATCCTCAGGGAGGCCGGCGCGGTCACCTTGCCTTCAATGGCAATACCCTTTGCAAGCTGCTGCAATTTTTTTGCTGAAGGATGTCCATAAACTTTGGCAATATATGTTTTTCTTACTTCATAACGAGGATGCAGGACTTTATGTGCCAATTCGCCATCATTAGTTAGGAGTAATGCTCCTTCGGTATCTATATCGAGTCTTCCCACAGGATACAAACGAACAGGAATATCTGCACATAGAGCAGAGATAATGGGCCGTTTCTGGGGATCATGCAGCGTTGTGACATAGCCTTTCGGCTTATTCAGTAAGATATATGTTTTTTTTTCATCAAGGGACAGAGGCTTTCCCTCAAAAGAGATGGAGTGTCGTTGTGGGTCAACTTTAAAGCCAAGCTCAGTAATGATACGACCATCAACGGCAACCTTTCCCTGCTTTATGAATTCTTCTGATTTCCGGCGCGATCCTATACCAGCACGGGCTAAAATTTTTTGAAGCCGTTCTTCCATGGATACAAGGGGGATGCGAAAAGAGGGAAAAATCAGGCGGTATAGTCGCCTCTCCGGTATTTGACGGTTTCCACATAACTAACCGTTGACACCTGGTCAAGGAGTTTTGCCAAAGGATCATTTTGGTCCAGTTGGCTTTTCACTTCGAGAAGTGAAGCGGTCTCTAGTTCGAGAGCCGCTATAAAGGGTTCCAGGTCCGAAGCTTTGTGCTGTATATTTTCAAGAGCACGGCTATAGGTGGCAAGGGTAGATAAGGTATTTTCTGTTAACTCCAACCCTTTAAGTCGCAGTTCAGCGGAGATGGGGGTAACTTCATTTCTGGTTCCAGAGATTTCAGAGGTTTGCGCTGCCTGGCCACCACGCTCAACTTCTTGCCTAAGTATATCGTCAAACAGTTGGCTTGATGATGATTTATTATTACCAGGTTGTATGACGTCGGCAAATTTTTTACCGAACAGTTCGTTTATTTTCATGAGCCTTCCTCCTATTTTCTCCTGTATAGTATCTGGTCGGCATATTTTTGGTCAAGCATTAAAGAATTTATTAAAAGAGCAATTGCATCTTTAGCGCCATTGGGAAGGTAATATTTTGACCATTTTTTCATCAACCAAAGCTTTGGTATTGGGATCAACTTCAAGAACATGTGGATACCAGGGCTTCAGGCGGCAGTCAAAAACAATGGGCGACTTGAGCCCTACATGAAAACGTTTTTCAGTTCTTAAACTGGCATGAATATCTGCAGCCGGTTCAAACCGGGTAAAGAAGGCCCATAAAAATTCCTGCAGACTTTCTGTTGCTTGAGCAGTGCTGTCGACCAGCAAGACAATGGGCCAATCTTTTAGTTCCTGCGATTTTGCCAGACGATCTGCGAAACCGTTATCAGCTTGAAAAGTATCACCTTGAATTACCAGGGTGCCGGGCAGAAAGACTTTGGGAGCGCTGCAACCATGGGGAAGATCGCCAGTAAATTTTTCAGGCAGAATGTTTCTGGGATCTTTGCCAAGACCCATAAGCATCCCCTTTGAGCCGGTATTCACCGAAGGACCAGTATAATCCAGGGTATCTTGCGAGACATTGGCAAAAACAAACAGGTCCTTTTGCCAGTCGACCCGCTCAAGCACATGGACCCAAAGTTTTTTGAAGTCAGCAACATCAATATCTCCATCGGTTATGATGAGAAATTTAGTCAAAGACAATTGCCCTTCACCAAGAATGCGAAGGCCTGAAGCAAAAGCTTCTCTGGGATAGCGGTCCTGAACTCGTGCCGCAGCCAGGCAGTGAAAGCCAGTTTCTCCGAAGGTCTTGAGCTGTCGCACTCCGCTCATAACCAACGGGAATAATGGCGAAAGTAGGTCCTGCAGAAAATCGCCGATATAAAAATCTTCCTGGCGGGGCCGGCCCACAACCGTGGCCGGATAAATCGCATTTTTTCGGTGGTAGAGCCGATCAACTTGAAAAACAGGATAATCGTGGGTTAGTGAATTATAACCGTAATGGTCGCCAAATGGTCCTTCAGGCCGTCTGAGGTGGGGGGGCACAACGCCCTTTGCAGTAAACTCAGCAGAGGCAACAAGGGGATGGCCACCGGCAGGATCATTGATCAAAGGCAATTTATCTCCCAAAAGCAACGAAGCAAGCATCAGCTCGGGTATGTTTTCAGGAAGAGGAGCAATGGCTGCCATCATAAGCGCAGGTGGGCCGCCAATAAAAAGAGAGAGAGGCAGAGGCTCATCGCGTAGTTCCGCTTCATGATAGTGATAGCCTCCTCCTTTATGAATTTGCCAATGGATACCGGTTGTTTGGTCATCATAGCGTTGGATTCTGTACATCCCGAGGTTATGGCCTTTTCCGCCCGGATGTTCGGTGTAGACCAAGGGTAAGGTGACAAAAGCGCCGCCATCCGTATGCCATGAGGTGAGCAGAGGCAGTTCCATAAGTCTCGCAGGGACTTGTTTTTCTTCGAGAATAGGGGCGGTGGAGATTCTTTTGGTCCCTATCTTAAGGCCTTGCACAAATAGGTGACGAAAAGACCATATCTTCGAAAAGGACGGCGGCAAGAGGGTTTCGGCCGCCCTTACCACATCGGTGACAAACTGTTGGGGGCGACGGCCGAACGCAAGCTCAAGCCGGCGGTGTGAACCGAAAAGATTGGTAGCCACCGGAAACCGGCTGCCCTTCACATTGGTAAACAGCAGAGCCGGTCCGCCTTGGGCGATAACTCTACGGTGTATTTCAGCAATTTCCAAATAGGGATCAACAGGGATATCTATTTCGTGGAGTTCGGATTCCTTTTGTAGCAATACTAGAAAACTGTGGAGATCTTTAATGACTTCTCTATTTTTTGAATTTCGCAAAGTAGTAATTCGTCCCTTGTTAATGAATTTCCTGTAAAAAAAGTATATGCTTTATAAGCTTGTTACCCCTGTTTTACGCTATTTAAGAAACAGTCTGTGATATTCTTCTTTTGTGATATGGGCATGCATTAATCCGGTGAGAAAGTCGACAAGATCATTGATTTCTTGAGATTCCAACCGAGGAATTAAGGTATCAATAAGTGCATCATTTGTGAAGCGCTTGAGAAATGCGATAAGAGATTGTTCATCTGTTTCTCTATTTAAGCCGAAACATATTTCATGGATGTTTGTTCTTTTTTCAGACGAATATTTCGAGTTTTCCATTATTTCTCATTAAATCAAGCCGTTAAAGTACTTTCCAATATACCTTCCTTGTTCGTGGCCCATCAAATTCACAGAAAAAGATCCTTTGCCAGGTTCCAAGCTGCAATTCGCCGTTTTCAATAAAAACCGAAATGGAACTGCCCATTAAAGAGGCCTTAACATGGGAGGGGGAGTTGCCTTCAAGATGTTTATAGTGAAATTTCTGGGGCACAATCTCTTTAAGCACAGAAATGATGTCCTCTTGGACCGCCGGATCGGCGCCTTCATTAATGGTAAGGCCGGCCGTGGTATGAGGGTTGTACACAAAGCAGACACCGCTTTCAACACCCAAATTTGAGATTTCATGGGCGATTTTAGATGTGATATCAGCGAATTCCATTTTTTTTGAAGTTGAGATGCTGAATATTCCTTTTTGCATAAAAGACCTCTTACCATGCCGATTAAAATTTGCCTCTAAGAAAACAAAACGAACCAGTGATCTGTTTATCTGTAATACAATTTACTCCTGCCTGTCAATTTGTATGCGAATCACCTGAATCGCTCTCCATGCTTATATGGCGCAAGGAGGATGTAAAATCAAATTAATTGTGTTACTATGCTCTTCAAAATAAAATATATAATTTCCCTTGATATAAAAAGGTAAAAATCGGCGCCTTTATTGGCGATACTATTGGATAATGCATTACTTTCCCGTCAATCTAGATATATCCAATCGTTTGTGCATTGTAATCGGCGGAGGCCCAGTTGCTGAAAGAAAATCGATAAGCTTGCTCGAATGTGGCGCCAGGCTTAGGATTATCAGCCCAGACCTGACTGCTGAGCTGGCTGTTCTTAGAGAAGCCGGTAAATTCCAGTGGCAAAATCGTGTTTACAAGCACGGCGATCTTGAAGGAGCATTCCTGGTCATCGCGGCGACGGATGACCAGGAGGTCCAAAAAGCGGTCTTTGCAGAGGCCGAAGCGAAAAATATCTTACTTAATGTTGCCGATGCTCCACAATGGTGCAATTTTATCCTTCCTGCCAGTCTGAGACGAGGGGATCTGGCCATTTCAATTTCAACCGGCGGCAAAAGCCCTGCTCTTGCAAGACGTTTGCGACAAGAACTTGAAGAGCAGTTTGGCGATGAATATGGTTTACTCTTAGATATTATGGGGAACGTGCGGCAAACAATATTAGAGCAAGGAAATTCACATGAAGACAATAAAAAGATTTTTAATGCCGTGCTCTCCTCTGATATGCTCACATGGGCCAGTAACAAGGAATGGGGAAAAATTGCGAAGCATATTCAGGCCGTTACAGGGATGGATGTGGAATTGTCAGTTAAGTAAACATCAAACAAATCGAAAAAATACGTAAGCATTAACCATGGCATTATTTTTCTCAATCATATTTTTTGGTTATGTGCTGGCCTCCAGCAATTATGTTATCTTTTTTTACAACCAAAACAAGCAGTTCAGAACAGTTGCGCGTTCAATTCTGCTGGCAACTGGTGTGCTTCATCTGGTCTATCTTATATCCCGTTATATCATGGCCGGTCATACTCCCCTCACCAGTAACCACGAAGCCGTTTCCTTCTTTGCTCTTGCCATGACATGGGGCTATCTTTCTTTTCGCTGGCGCTATCAGGTAAAGAACTTTGGAACATTTGTCAGTCCGTTGATTTCTTTATTAATGTTGGTTGCATTACTTTCATCGAATCAAATAAATGAACTGCCACCCGCCCTGCAAAGCAATTGGCTGCCGGTTCATGCCAGCATTGCTTTAATAGCCAATAGCTTTCTTGCCTTGGCATTCTGCGGCGGGATTATGTATCTGCTGCAGGAAAAAGAAATAAAAAAGAAACGTTTCGGCATGTTTTATAGCCGGCTTCCTTCCCTTGAAGCGCTTGACAGCTTGAATCACCATTGCCTGGCCATAGGCTTTCCACTTATGACATTGGGGATAATTACCGGTTCGGTCTGGGCCAAGCAGGCATGGGGGTCATATTGGCAATGGGATCCAAAGGAAACATGGTCGTTAATTACTTGGTTTATCTACGCCGCACTCCTTCATCAACGTCTTACCGTGGGCTGGCGGGGCAAACGGGCAGCCATTATGGCCATTATCGGCTTCTCAGCCGCACTTTTTACCCTATGGGGAGTGAGTTACTTTCTAGGGGGGATACATTCCTATGTTGGCTGACACAATAGTTGCGCTGGGAGTAAACCATAAAACCGCCCCGGTTGCGATTCGCGAAAAGCTGGCCTTTAGCGGCGACTGCAAGATCCCCCTACAGAAACTTGAAAAAATACCCGGGTGTGAGGAGTTTTGTTTTCTATCAACATGTAATCGCGTTGAGGTTTTTTTTGTTGCCAAACAGAGAGAAGAATCAATAAAAAATGTCCTCGACTTTCTGTTTACAAAAAGTGGCCTAACCAGCAAAGAGTCGAAAGAGTACAGTTATATTCATCAGGGTACTGAGGCAATTACCCATCTTTTTCGAGTCGCCTCAAGCCTTGATTCAATGATAGTTGGGGAACCCCAGATCCTTGGCCAGCTCAAGGACGCATATAGGGATGCGGCAGAGTTCAAAAGCACGGGCGTAATTATAAATCGCCTAATGAATAAAGCCTTCTCCGTTGCCAAACGTATCCGTTCCGAGACAAATATAGGTAGCAGTGCGGTTTCCATCAGCTTTGCCGCTGTCCAATTGGCTAAAAAGATTTTCGGCAACCTCAACGGCAAAAGAGTCATGCTGGTCGGCGCCGGAGAAATGGCCGAGCTTGCAGCAGAGCACCTTGTTACCCAAGGAATTTCAAGGGTTGTCGTGGCCAATCGCACTATTGAGAGGGCCATGAAGCTAGCCCGGCGCTTTAAGGGAACGGCTGTTGCTCTCGATGAGCTGGTGCCGCAGCTCGAGCATGTGGATATTATGATAAGCTCTACCGGTTCACCCGATATGATCCTCTCCCGCGGTCAGGTAAAGCCCATAATGCGTAAACGACGAAACAGCCCCTTGTTTTTGATTGATATTGCTGTTCCGCGTGATCTTGATCCAAAACTGAACGGTTTGGACAATGTGTATCTTTATGATATTGATGACCTCACCCATGTTGTGGAGATCAATAAGGCGGAAAGAGACAAAGAGGCAATGGTTGCCGAGCGCATTGTGAAAGAAGAAACCTTAAAATTCCAACAATGGTTGGAAAACATGGAGATTTCACCAACCATTGTCGCCATCAGAAAAAAAGCAGAAGAGGTTCGAGAAAAAGAGCTGGCAAAGACCTTATCCAGCCTCAACGGTTTATCTACTAAAGATAAAAAATCAATCGAGATGCTGGCCACATCCCTTGTCAATAAGCTTCTCCATAATCCCATCGTTTTTCTGAAAGCTGAATGCGCACCGGAAGATAAGGAGCAGAAGCTTGATCTCACCAGAAAGCTTTTTGGGCTCGATTCGGGTCAATCAGCTGAGGACCGAATGTCATCCGAATAATTTCGGATATTCAGAAGGGAATCCTTAATGATCCCGCAAAAAGTCGGGAAAGTGGTTAACGTATCATGTAATTTCAACTAGTTACAACGTAATACATCGATAAAATCCTATTTTTTACGATTTCATCAATCCTTTGTTTTTTTGCCTTTTTATTTATTTGACATAGTCATGATCATGTGGTTAATATTCTTTGTTCAATAAATGATGGATTTGTCGTGGATTGACAAACTTGCAAAACTATGCATTTACTACGGATAACAAGGAGTTCGTAGAGGGTACTCTTAGACAGAATAAAGGTATACTCTGTGGACATGATGGAAAAAGGCGCGAAATCCCTCTCAGGCACCGTCTACTGTTTAGACAGTTATCTTTTCACTGCAGGTGAAAAAGTTTTTCCTTCTTCTGAAAGGAGTTTCGTGGCACAGAAAACACAAGAATTAAGGAAATTGAAATGAGCAAGAGAACATTCCAACCGAGTAATACGAAACGCTATCGTACACATGGTTTCCGGGTAAGGATGAAAACAAAAGCCGGCAGAACCATTATTAACAGACGAAGGGCAAAAGGTAGACATCGCTTGGCTGTCTAAGTATTTCCTAATTTTGGGAATTAGATCCGGCAAATGGATACAACCAGGAGGCCTCAACCGCTCGCCAAAACACAATTTCTGAAAAAGCCCAGGGAATTTCAAAGAGTATATCGCCAGGGCCTGCGGCTAAAAGGCGAGCAATTCAGCCTGATTTACCATCCCAATATGGGTATTGGCAACCGGCTGGGCATTAGTGTACATGGAATCAAAAAAGCGGTTCAAAGAAACAGGATCAAAAGAATTATCAGAGAATTTTTCCGGCTGAACAGAAATTTTATTCCCCCTTCTGTGGATGTGATTTTTGCCATCCGCAAAGGATTCAAGGCAGATCGATTGCAAGATTTTGAAAATATGGTCTGGCCGCTTGTAAAAGATATATCCTACGATTTCTGATTCATTACGTTTTTTCCTTTCTTTGTATCCCCTGGCGCATGGAGGTAATTTTTTAACCCTGTTTGGCACCGGCCCCTCTGTTTTGTAAAGGCGGGTTGTCTGTAACAGCAATAATTTTTTGGCCAGTGGATTCCCGCTCCGTAGCGGAAAGAATACGGTGATCAATGAACGATGCAAACAATTGTGTCGTCAATTAACATAATGAATCGCTTGTGGCGCACCTCCTTTAGGTTACGCTATTTCTTGCCGATCAAGACATGTTAACAGGTTGCCTATTAGCTCACTATCTGCCTGGCCTTTGGGTGACCTTGTGAAAAAAGTAATCATCAGCCTACTTAGGGCATATCAGCTAGCCTTCTCACCTTTGTTTCCTCCTTGTTGTCGTTATTTTCCCTCGTGCTCCCAATATGCCATTGAAGCAATTACATATCACGGTGCAATGGTGGGAACATATATGGCATTGAAGCGAATACTGCGGTGTCATCCTTTCAGCCGTGGAGGCTTTGACCCGGTGAAACAGTAATAGAAAGAAACTATTTTCTGCGTGATATGCCGCAGCCTTAGTAAAGGAAAACAATAAATTATGGAAACGAAACGAGCTTTTCTGGCAATAATGTTATCTTTGCTCATCTTACTTGGGTATCAGTATCTGTTTGTGCCCAAGGCCCCAATCCCTCAAGATACGGGGCAAAAGCAAAGCCAAGATACCGCCAGCCAAAGCCTTCCGGCGGCAGCTCCTGATTCGGGTGCCTCTCCTGATGCCAAGGTTGTTCAACAGGCCATTTCGCTCCCTGAAAATGTAAATAGTTTCCAAGTTTCTGATGCTTCAGGACGGCAGGGGCGAGACATCGCTGTTGAGACGGGCCTTTACTCCGCCGTTGTTTCAGAAACAGGCGGAGGCATAAAGAGTTTTCAATTGAAAAAGTATAATAATTCCCTTGATAAGGAATCAGACCTTCAGCAATTGGTTGGTACAGATACTCCGCGGGAGCTGCCATTATTTTTTTCATGGGGAATAGAGCCTTCCAGATCAATGCTTCCCATCTTTACAGCGGACCAGGAGAAGATAGATCTTTCAGATGCAAATGTCCCTGCAGAGGAAGCGCAATTATCCATGACCACAAAGCTCCCATCCGGTCTTGAAGTGACCCGCACACTGCAATTCACTGAGCAAAGCTACCTCATGGAGTTGAGGGTAACGGTTCGCAATGCCACGCAGCAATCATTTCAGGGCTCTCCCTATCTCAGCCTCACAAATCGTCCATTTTCTCCAACTTCTTCGAGCCGATTTCTTTTTAATGGCCCAGCTCTTTATCTTGACGGTGTTTTGCAGGAAATCAAAACGGATGATCTTGAGAAAGGCAAAAAAACCTTAAGCGGCCAAATAGACTGGGTTGCCTATGAAGACACATATTTTATGTGCAGCATTATTCCTCAGGAACAAACTCAGAACACAGTAACATTTTCAGCAGGAGGAGAAGAAAAGATTACCTCCCTTCTTTCCGCCAGCGCAGACATTCTTCCACCCCAAGGTCAAAAAGAGTATCGTTATCTCATATTCATGGGGCCTAAGAAGTTGTCTGTTCTCAAGGAAATTGGGCACAACCTGCAACGCATCGTTGATTTCGGATGGTTTGATGCCCTTGCGCGGCCAGCCCTGTACCTGCTGAATTTCTTCTATAATTTCATCGGTAATTACGGTATTGCCATAATTTTGGTCACTGTTCTCATTAAACTGATTTTCTGGCCGATTTCCCACAAGGGCATGAAATCCATGAAAACCATGCAAAAATTGCAGCCGAAAATGACGAAAATCCGCGAGAAATACAAGGATGACAAGGATCGTTTGAATCAGGAAATGATGAAGCTTTACCAGACCTATAAGGTTAATCCCGTTGGCGGCTGTTTGCCGCTGCTGCTGCAGATTCCTGTTTTCTTTGCTTTGTACAAAGTGCTCTTGCAGACCATAGAGCTGCGGCATGCTCCGTTCATGCTCTGGATTAACGATCTCTCTGCGCCGGACCGGCTCTATATAGGCTTTGACATACCTATGCTGGGAGGCCTGCCGGTGCTGACCTTGCTTATGGGGGCAAGTATGTTTTTTCAGCAAAAGATGACCCCGCAAACCGCGGCCAATCCAGAGATGGCCAAGGTAATGAAATTTATGCCACTGATTTTTACTTTTATGTTCCTCAATTTTGCCTCGGGCCTTGTTCTTTACTGGTTTGTTAATAACCTCTTGTCAATGGCCCAGCAGTACGTAATCAATCGGCAGACGGATTAAGGAACTCGAGTGGCTGCTTTCCATTCAGGAGGAAAAGAAATGGCTGACAAAATGGAATATCAAGGAAGTGATGTTGACGATGCTATACAGAAGGCATGCCTTCAGTTAAATGTGCCCCGGGAAAAGCTCGAAATAGAGGTGCTGGCGACCGGCTCAGCGGGAATTTTCGGATTGGGCAAGAAAATGGCAAAAATTTTAGTTTCCGAGAAAGGTATTGGTGGTGCCGTTATTCATCAGCAAGCAGGTGAGGAAAACGTATCGGTTTTTGGGTTAGCGGAACCTGAAAAAAAAGACCGCCCCGAAAAAAGAGAAAGAAAAGCAGCGCCTGTTTCTCAAGAGACCATGGAGGCTATCCGATTAGATTTGGTACAAATTCTTCGTCTAATGGGATTTGCCAATGATGTGCAGGTTACGAAGCAGAATGAAAAAGTCGTCACCACAATTGTTGGTGAGCAAATGGAGGAATTAATCGGACAGGATGGAAAAACCTTGGACAGTCTCCAATATATACTTCGAAAAATTATCAGTAAGAAATTTTCCGATAAAATACTATTTGCTCTTGATGCCGGCGATTTCCGGGCAGAGCGAGCCAAGGAGCTTGAAGAGCTGGCCCTGAAAATGGCACAAGAGGTCAAAGAGTCAGGAAAAACCCGCTCTATTCAGGCCCTTAATCCGGCAGAACGTCGCATTGTACATCTGGCATTGCAGGATGATACCACCATCCGAAGCAGGAGCGTGGGGGACAGTCTTTTTAAAAGAATTCTTATTTATGTACCAGGCAAGACCCGGAAAAAGACCCCTTCCCGGCGTAGAGGGCCGCGCAGAAAACCCTAGCCAAGATAAGCTGGATTGCTTTGCATGACAAAAAGTCTTTTTTGATATAAATGTGCAAGGAAAAACCACTAAGGGACTACGCAAAAGTGCGAACTACAGCAATTTTGTGTTAAACGCGACTCCAGCGCTATAAAGTTTAACTGGGCCTGCGGCTACGGTAACAAGCTGATTTAAAAAAAACATCAATATCGACAGAGTTTTTATTATATTTAGGTGCAGAGCGCCTGTTGTTGGTCTATCTCTCCAATATTTCCTGTCTTTTGCTCCCTTATATTCGATAGGCTACGAAATCCCAATGAATCTTAAGCATGCAGAGACAACAATTGCAGCAATTGCTACCCCGCCCGGGCCAGGGGGCATTGGTGTTGTCCGCATCAGCGGCCGTGAGGCCTTTCCCATCCTGACCCGTCTTTTCAAGCCACGCCATACGCCAGCTGAGAAATTTACCAGCCATAAAATGTACTATGGCTGGATTGTTCATCCTGTTTCTCAGGAAGTGATCGACGAAGTGCTCGTTGTATATATGCGAGCACCCCGCACCTATACCCGCGAAGATGTGGTTGAAATCCACACTCATGGTAGTTATTTAATATTACAGGAAATATTGTCACTCATCCTTGAGTCCGGCGCCAAACTCGCAGAACCGGGTGAATTTACCAAGCAGGCCTTTCTTGCCGGCCGTATCGACCTGACCCAGGCCGAGGCTGTCCTTGAGGTGCTGCAGGCCAAAACAAAGGAGGGCCTACGGCTGGCGATGTCAAGGCTGCAGGGGCGCCTTTACAATGAAATTACCGTAATCAGAAATGTACTACTTTCTGTGCGTGCGACCATGGAAGTGGCCATTGATTTTCCTGAAGACGATGTGGAAATACTTGACCAGCAGGAGCTGCAGAAAAGGCTGACAGCAGAAGGTATATTCCCGTTGGAAACGTTGATCGCAAACTCTGAAAAAGGAAAAATTTTTCGAGATGGCATTGCTGTAGTAATTCTTGGTAAGCCCAATGTGGGCAAGTCCAGTCTTTTGAACAGCCTATTGCAGGAAGAGCGCGCCATAGTCACTGAAGTTCCCGGCACAACACGTGACACCATTGAGGAGTCTATAGGAATTAAAGGAATACCAGTACGGATAATAGATACTGCAGGTATACGAGAAGCTGAAGGCGCTGTAGAGGAAATCGGCATTAAACGATCCAAGCAGAAACTTGATGATGCTGATCTTGTGCTCCTTGTGTTTGATGCATCCGAGTCTCTCTCCGCGGAAGACAAACAGCTTTTTGAATCCATAAAGGGAAAGCCGCATCTTCTTATAGTCAATAAAATCGATATCGCCTTTGAAGGGGCAATCCATGAAACAGGGAAGGCTTTTCCCGGCTCACCTCTTGTAGCAATCTCTGCAAAAACACGCGAAGGGCTTGCACAGCTTGAAATCTCACTGTTTGAGCTGGTGACAGGAGGGGCACTGAAATGGGACCCTGTTCAAACATGCGTTCCGAATATTCGTCATAGTGCTTCCTTAACAAAGGCATTGCACTCTATTCAAAAAGTTATGGATGGGATCAACAAGGGATTGCCGCCTGATTTGCTTGCCATAGACCTGCAGTCTGCCCTTGATTATTTAGGGGATATAGTTGGCGAAACAGATGTGGAAGATATGCTGGACATCATATTCTCCCAGTTTTGCATCGGCAAATGAGCCGATATCCCAGGCAAGGGTTTGCTTTGTCGCCTGCATAACCGGCTTCTCTGTCCGTTGCGACGGACTTGTGCCGCCTTCTCTCTAATGGCCTCGCTATCCTAGTGAATGTTACTCTGTGTGGCATCTCGGTTACAGGCACCTGCTACAGGCAACCTTTCGGATTGACGCTTTTCATTCCAACTTGTATAGTATTTTTAGTACATTAGATCATGTACCATTTTATTGCAGAATGAAAACGCAAGAGTAGGACAAAAAGCGTGCAGGAGAAAGGGATAAAGCAGGTTGACCTCGATCAGCAGATCAATTTTCTAAAGAAAATTGATTTTTTCCACGACTTTGACGATCACGAACTCAAACAATTCCTTGCCGTCAGCAAGTGGCTGATGGTATCTGAAGACTCCCTCATCATCCGAGAAAATTCAATTGGCAGAGGCTTTTACATTATTGTGCAGGGAGATGTTTCCGTCATTAAAACGAAATCCGATACCGGTGAAACGATCAAGCTTACGACCCTTTCTGCCGGAGACTGCTTTGGTGAGATGTCCATGCTGTCTGAAATTAAAAGGACCGCCGGAGTAATTACCAATACCGAAGCAATTATTTTGATGGTTGAGCCTGAAATTATCAGCACATCAAATGTGTTTCTCCAGTTAAAGTTCTATAAACGTTTTTGTGAAATCCTGGTAAGCCGCTTGATTGCTGCTAACGCAAGGGTTGCAGGTCAATCCCCTCAGCAGACTGCTGCCAATTTTAAGCTTGAAGAAAAACTCGTTACAAACGGCAAGCCTGCAATCGACGAGCGCTTGGGCGTAAGGAAAAAGAAAAGATTGCCAGGTGATCCTGAGGCAGGTGCAGATGCAGTCGCGTTAAAACATATAAAAACCGGGGCCCTGCCACCCATGCCGCAAAAAAGAGCCAGGATGTCGCCTCTTTCCTTCAAGCGCAGAATAAGCGTTGATGAATGTGTAGGGGTGAATGCAAATCTTGCCTCCCGGCTTTCTTCTTTTTTAGTGGGCCCGGTGGAAGATACCCGGAGCTTTGCTGAGCTGATCATGCTTGATCCCGGCTTAAGTGCTTTTGTGATACAAATGGCGAACTCGTCCTTTTACAGGCGCGCGACACCTGTGGCCAGTGTACCGCATGCCATGATCACCATAGGTATCAAGCAGATTCAGCAATTGATCCAGGAAACATTGGATAAGAGCCAAGAAATAAAGCTCTTTAATGGTATCACCACGTTAAGTCAGTCATTTTTCCAGCATTCTGTCTTTGTAGGGAAGGTGGCTGAGATGTTGCGCGATGCTATACAAATAAATATTTCAGCGGATATCTACCTTGCAGGTTTGCTTCATGATCTGGGCATTATGGCTCTCGATAAAGTTGAGCCGCGCTTCTATCCGCAACTCAGTCGCCCGGAACCGGTCTATGATAACCTTGTTGAGGCCGAAAAAGAATATATCGGTATTGATCATGGCCAGGCAGGATTATGGGTTGGAGAGATAATGGGTCTTCCGAAACCTTTTCTTGATGCAATGCGTTTCCATCACCACCCTGAAAACGCGAGAGAAAATGCTCTGCTGGTAGCTCTGGTGCACCTGGCCGACACTTTTGCCACAAGCAGGGAAATGAGTATGGAAGGCGGAAGGGCCGGGTTGACCATTGAAGAAATCATGCAATCATTTGGATGGATTATTATACAGGAGCAAAGCCCTTCATTTATTGAAGTAAATCTGTATAATTTTATTGCCTCGATTAATGATGAGATTGACAAGGCCTGGGATGAAATTATGGGGGAGATTTTAACCTAATAACTTCCCATTAGTCGAAAGCCGAATTTATTAGTCAACAGCTGTAAACTGGTCTTTATCTGCTCCGCACACCGGGCACGCCCAATCTTCTGGAAGATCTTCAAAAGCTGTACCTGGTGAAATGCTGTTTTCCGAATCTCCTTCTGCAGGGTCATAAATATAACCACAAACCTGACATTCATATTTTTGCATGATACGTCTCCTTGTCGAAACAATTTTTTATGAATAGGATGAATACCTTGACATTTTTTTACAGTATTGAAGCTTCCCGCGAGGAGGCCTCCAGACCTAAGGTGCTTTTACTGTTTTTTGCCGCCGCTCGCGTAATCCCCTGCCCCGCTTAAACACGATCTCCATTAAACTCCGACAAGCAAGGGGAGTGGTCTTCGCTATTGCTTTTCATCAATGCTTTACGTTGTAACTAGTTGAAATTACATGGCACGTTAAATGCTTTCCCGACTTTTTGCGGGTAGGTTACTATTGAATTTCTGTATAAGATAGTCAAGGTTTTTTTGTTCATAAAATAATAACACTGAAATCGTGAAAAGGTGATTACTAAAAGCCGCATTCAAGCGCAAACTTTTTTTGGCTGCGCTGTCGGTTCCACCCTGCTTTACCGGCGCTTCCCTTATGCTGCTTATTTATTGTTTTGATGGCAACCTCATACAACAAGGATCAACACATGGAAGGAAATAAGAAGCTTATAATATCCAGAAGAGCAATCGAAAACCGGGTGAAAGAGCTTGGTCAGGTGATTACACTTGATTATTCTGGTAAACAGTTGGTTGTCATCGGTGTTTTAAATGGCGCTTTTGTTTTCATGGCTGATTTGGTACGTGAAATAGACCTTCCCCTTGAAATAGACTTTGTAAGGATAGCAAGTTATGGATCTAAAACGTATTCATCTGAAGAGATACGCCTTACCAAAGGCATAGAGCTTTCCATAAGGGGAAAAGATGTATTGCTTGTAGAAGACATAGTAGACACTGGTCGTTCCCTGGCGTTTATAAAAGAAGTTATGGAGGGCCTTGGTCCAAAAAGCATTGCGGTTTGCGTTCTTATCGACAAGAAAGAACGGCGGCAATTACCGTTGGATATAAATTATAGAGGTTTTAAGGTGCGGGAAGGGTTTCTGGTTGGTTATGGTCTAGATTATGCTGAAAAACACCGACACTATCATGAGATCTACCATTTAACTGGACACGATTAATAGGAACCGTGTCCAAATAGAAACTTAGGTGGCTGCGGGTTGGCTTTTTGGCATATTCGTATGTTTGACTCCGGTGCCTCCTCTTTGCGGCTTTGTAATCATTGCAAATACTACTCTGGAAAAAATAGGAAAAATGACAAAAACATTACAGGAAAAAGATAAACAATTTCTTTGGCACCCTTATACCCAGATGAAGGACTATGCTGATCGGGACATGCTGTTGGTTGATAGGGCTCATGGTATAATGCTGTTTGATAAGCAGGGCAGGAGTTATTTCGACACCATTTCATCCTGGTGGTGCATCCTTCACGGCCATAATCACCCCATTATCAAGGAAGAAATCCGAAAACAACTGGAGCGGCTCGAACAAGTTCTCCTTGCCGGCACTACGCATGAGCCCGCTATCCATCTTGCTGAAAAACTCATTGGCTTGATGCCTTCATCTCTCAATAGGGTTTTTTATTCCGACAATGGCTCAACCGCCTGTGAAGTGGCGATCAAGATGTCCTTACAGTATTGGCAGCACACCGGCAAGCAGAATCGTACAAAGTTGGTTGCCGTGGAACGGGGATATCACGGCGATACCATCGGTACCATGAGTTTAGGTGGTGTTCCAGAATTTCATCAGGCCTTTAAGGGCATGTTGTTTGATTCATACCGCGTTCCTTCACCCTATTGTTACCGGTGTCCTGTGGGCAAGCAGAGGAGTTCCTGCGATATTGATTGTCTGCAGCCTCTGTCAAAGCTTTTGGCTGAAGAGGGAGACACTATCGCGGCAATGATTATTGAGCCTTTAATCCAGGCCGCCGGTGGTATGGTTGTCTATCCTGCCGAATACCTGAGAAGAGTGGCAAAACTCACCAGGGAACATGGAATCCATCTCATTCTGGATGAGGTAGCCACGGGTTTTGGCAGGACCGGAAAAATGTTCGCCCTGGAATTTGCTGATGTTGAGCCCGATTTTGTCTGCATTTCCAAAGGTTTGACCGCCGGTTATCTTCCTCTGGCCGCCACCCTGGCCTCGGAAGAAGTATACCAGGCTTTTTATGCGGATTATCTTGAGAACAAAACCTTCTACCATGGCCATACATTTACCGGCAATCCATTGGGTGCTGCAGCAGCCTTGGGATCCCTCAAGGTTTTTGCTGAAGAAAAGCCTTTTACCCTGCTGCAGAATACCATTCCTCACCTTCATCAAAGTATGAACCGTTTTTTGGAGCTGCCTTGGGTCGGTGACCTGCGGCAGCTTGGTATGATTTCCGCCCTGGAGCTTGTAAAGAATAAAAAGACCAAGGAGCCCTTCAGTTTTACTGATCGGGTGGGGTGGAAAATATATCTGCAAGGCTTGGAAAAGGGACTCATTCTCAGGCCATTGGGCAATGTTGTCTATCTCTGGCTGCCCATATCAGCAACCATTGCGGAGATTGACGAGATTATCGAACGGACCTGGTCTGTGTTATCGGACCCTCAGAATATTTCTGGCTGGCAATGTTGATGGGATAAACCGGGAGTAGCAAGCATATTTTGTATTGATATCAATGTGCTGGATTTGATTATTATGTTGTGAATAGAATAGGCGGTTGACCTGAAGCAGAGATAGTGGTATTTTGCCGACGCCATAAAGGACTTCATTGCTTGCGCCCGTAGCTCAGCTGGATAGAGCGTCGGACTTCGAATCCGCAGGTCGGGGGTTCGAATCCCTCCGGGCGCGCCATGAAATACCATGTACTTTTTGCCGTAGATGGTGCCAAAGATAAAGGTGGTCATCACGTCCGCGCAACGCAGTGAGCAGACAATCCCTCCGGGCGCGCCAATAATTCCAAAGTAATTTTTCCGTGAACATAATCGAAGGCTGCCAGGATTTAACGTTTGCGCAGCAAACAATCCCTCCGGGCGCGCCAGAGACTCCAAGGAGCTTTTTCCGATAACATTATCAAAGTAGATTACATATTAACGTCCGCGCAACATAGTGAGCAGACAATCCCTCCGGGCGCGCCATGTATTGATCACGATCAGCAGCTATGGCCTCTGATCAAGAATTCCACTAAAAAAAATTATTGAATGTCGTGGCGAACATTTTTCCCGGAATGTTGTCACACTGGGTAATTTAGGGTATTCGCATATATAAATTTTCTAATAAATGAGGATAGTATGAGTAGGTTAGTAATAGGTCTTATGTTTTTTGTTCTTTTAGGAGGAATTGGTATTCAGGGTGCCTGGTCCGGCAACCAGCCTGTCTCTCAAGGCCAGGTGAATACTATTGCACCAGTTTTTAAAACAGTATCTCCGGAAGAGAGTATGAAACTTATCAAGGAACGCAAGGATCTGCTATTGGTGGACGTTAGAAGCCCTGGTGAATTAAGTGAAGGAAAGATTGACGGCTCCTATCTGCTTCCCTTCTGGGATATTGCCAAGGGGAAATTCGATATCCCCAAAGACCGGCCGATCCTTCTCATTTGCGCGGTTGGCGGGCGCAGTTTTGCAGTGGGTAAATTTCTTTCAAGTATTGGCTATCCGGAAGTGTATAATCTCGAGGGCGGAATCGATAACTGGAAAAAGAACGGCCTTCCCCTTACATATTAATAGGATGTTGAAAACCCTGCAGTCATGTGGGCAAAATGACACGGGATGGAATTACGAATAATTAGAAAAAGGAATTCTGCGAAAATCGAGGCTGCTGTCGGCCTCAGTGTTCTGCGAGCTTCTCATGAGCTGAGTAAATTCCTTTACAAGCTCTTTGCGGTCCACAAGCCCCAACCTAAAGTAAAATGGGCTCATCATTAATATTTTTACAGCCTCTCTCTCGGTCATGGCAGCATTTCCTCGGCTCGGATGGTTTGTCTGAAGTATTTTATAGCAAGATAGATGCCAAGGAGTGTTGCCAACAAAAAATTGTGTGTTTTTAGCCGGATGCGGCTGAATGGTGGAGATGACGGTTGGATTTGAGCAGAGAATGTGTTCAGAAAAACGGAAAGTTTCCGAAAAGACGGAATTGTTGGAGCGGTAGTCTACGATATCTGTTTGGAACTACATGGTGAAACCAGCTTCCAAATAGTGTTCGGCCGCCTTTGTGTCATTATTTTGCCATTAATCCCGGGTGAGATGCCGGTATTTAATGCGGTGGGGCTGGTCAGCTTCAGCTCCTAAACGGGCTTTTCTATCTGTCTCATACTCAGAATAATTGCCGTCAAACCAGACAACCTTACTGTTGCCTTCGAACGCAAGGATATGGGTGGCAATCCTGTCAAGAAACCAGCGGTCATGGCTAATTACCACGGCACAACCGGCAAAGTTCTCAAGGGCCTCTTCCAGTGCCCGCAGGGTATTAACGTCCAGGTCATTGGTTGGTTCGTCCAAAAGCAGGACATTGGCGCCCTCTTTGAGTATGCGTGCCAGGTGCACTCGGTTACGCTGGCCACCCGAAAGCAATCCCACTTTTTTCTGCTGTTCGGTTCCGGAAAAATTAAAGCGGGCAACATAGGCGCGTGAATTGACTTCCCGGTTTCCTATGGTAATGGTTTCCTCCCCATCTGAAATTGCCTCCCAGATCGATTTTTCAGAGTCCAGGACATCCCTGCTCTGATCCACATAAGCGAGCTTTACAGTTTCACCTATTTTTACTGTGCCGGAATCGGGTGTTTCCTGGTTGGTGATCATGCGGAAAAGCGTAGTTTTGCCAGCACCGTTAGGGCCAATGATACCAATGATGCCGCCAGGGGGCAGAGAAAAAGTCATGTTTTCCACAAGAATATTCTCACCAAAGGCTTTAGTGACATTTTCAGACGCAATAACCACTTTTCCAAGCCTTGGCCCCGGTGGCAGATAAATTTCCAGGTCTTGGCTACGTTTTTCGCTCTCCTGAGAAAGCAGTTGCTCATAGGATTTTATCCGGGCCTTTGATTTGGCGTGACGGCCCTTGGCACTCATCCGTATCCATTCGAGCTCACGTTCCAGAGTTTTCCTGTGTTTGCTTTCTCCTTTTTCCTCAATTTCCAGACGCTTCTGCTTTTGCTCAAGCCACGAAGAATAATTCCCTTTCCAGGGGATACCGCGACCGCGATCAAGTTCAAGTATCCAGCCGGCAACATTGTCCAGAAAATACCGATCATGGGTCACAGCAATGACCGTGCCTTCGTAGCGCTGCAAATGATGCTCCAGCCAGGCCACGGTCTCAGCATCAAGATGGTTGGTAGGCTCGTCCAACAGCAGGATGTCCGGTTTTTTGAGGAGCAGGCGGCAAAGGGCTACCCGCCGGTGCTCGCCCCCTGAAAGGACAGTGATGGGAGTATCGCCCGGAGGACATCGCAGCGCATCCATGGCCATTTCAAGCCTGCTGTCGAGGTCCCAGGCATTACAAGCGTCCAGCTTCTCCTGCACTGCGGCTTGACGCTCGATAAGGTTGTTCATTGCATCATCAGACATGGGTTCGGCAAACTTTTCGTTTATTTCATTAAATTCATTAATAAGGTCCACTGTTTCCTGTACACCTTGTTCAATAATTTGCCGTACGGTTTTTGACTCATCAAGATGTGGTTCCTGCTCGAGATAGCCCACGGTCAATCCTGGAGAAATAGAGGTCTTGCCGTTATACTCCTTATCTTCACCGGCTAAAATGCGGAGCAGTGAAGTTTTTCCGGAACCGTTCAGGCCCAATACCCCGATTTTGGCGCCATAAAAATAGGAAAGACTTATGTCTTTCAGTATCGGTTTTTTTTCGTAAAATTTGCTGACACTGATCATGGAATAGATGATTTTATTAGGTTCTGTGCTCATGGGGAAAGTATATCCTCAGAATGTTTTGGTTGTATGAAGGTATTGGTGGAAAGTATCCTGAATCCGTGACGGCAGGAGCCTGCTGTATTGCTTGAGCAAAAGAATTTACGACACTATAGTCTGCTATTCATGGTGGCTTCATATTCACCATGCCGCCCTGCGGGGTATCCGACAGCGGCTCGCACCCCAGGGGCACTTCCTTCGGGGCGTCTGCTTCGGAGTCTCGCAGGCTCGCGTACCTGTCGGTAACTCTTTGATATCGCACTAGGATAATCAAATTCGTTACCTTCGCGCATCCGAACCACTGTCGGACGCTCACGGAATCAGGTATATGGCTATAGCCGCCTGGGCAATACATGTCAAATGAAATTTTGTCCGCCTATGGAGTGGCTCGCGATCTGAGGGAGAATACCAAGAAGGTGCTTAACCCGCATTTCTCACAAGCGGACCAACTGCGAAGCCGGCAAGCATGGCGTCTACTGCTTTGCGCTTGGAAAACACCCTCAATCCCGCCTATGGCGGGACAAGTATGCACTCCAAGGGCATTTGCTTCGCGGCACCTGCGGGTATTTTCCTGCCCGCGCCTTGTATCCACAACGCTTTCCAGCTTCTTGCGACGTTCTTTGTGAGAAATGCGGGTTAAAGAGTGTAATTGGGCATAAACAGTATGCTTTTTCTTGACTTTTTGCGGGATCATCAATTTTGATGAAATCGTAAAAAATACGATTTCATCGATGTATTACGTTATAATTAGTTGAAATTACATGGCACGTTAACGGCTTTCCCAACTTTTTGTGGGATCATCAATTTTGAAATGTGGTATTATTTGACACATTGGGCTTTTCAGAATTAAATAGCGATGTTTTTGCATTTTTACTGTTGTTTACGAATTTATACTCTCTGGGGGAAGATATGAAAATCAGACCGTTTTATAATTGCTATTTGCTCCGCCACGGCAAGCTTTTCATCTTTATGATGCTATGTGGACTTTTATTGCCGGCTGTGTCTGGCAGTGTAGATAAAGAACGCTTTGAACCATATATTGAAAAGCATGCCAATGGCTGGATCGATTGGAAAAACGGCAAGATTTACGGCATCGGCAGGGGGTATTTATACAAAAACGCCAGTTCGCGGCCAAGGGCGCAGGCAGCGGCAAGTGTTGTCGCCTCAGGAAATATTCTCAAACTGGCAGCAGGATTGCATCTTGATGACAAAAACACCCTAAAAGCCCTGGGCAAAGGAAGGGTTGTTGTTCATCTCAAAGCGTTTATGCGTGACAGCACGTATAAAAGCGTGTTTGTGGATAATGTGAAAAAGCCCTATTATGAAGTTACCAAAGTCGCACAAATAAAGGGCATTCAGGGCTTAACCGCCAAACTCCTCACCCACCTGAAATCTACCAAGATCTGGAAAGATTTTCCCATTAAACCTTTGATTTCAAAGCTTGATGATGAGGATCAGCCGTGGCTGGTCGTCGATGCCCGCGATCTTGATACTGACAAGAAAGTGGAGCCCGCTTTGTTTCCAAAGATCAAAAGTGAAACCGGCGAGACAGTCTACGAGCTGAAAGAGATTGAGGAAGCTGCTCTAATCAACCGCGGCATGATGCAGTATGTTGTATCCTCGGAGTCCAAAGATGAACTGCGCTCAGACAGAGGCTCCATCGAACGGATACTCGCCAGGGCCGGCTTTTTATTACCGGTGCAAGAGGCCCATGCCACCAACAGCCGCAAGAGAAAAAAACGGGGCCGGTTCATTGTTGCAGATGCTCAACAGGTCGAAGGACTCGCCAAAACCAATCTTGTCATAAGTGAACAAGACGCCCAGAAGTTAAAGGCAGAAGATCGCGCTTCACAAATTCTAAAGAAGTGCCGGGTAATCGTTATTGTTTCGAGCCCCATTGGAGGCATTGAAGGGAAAGTGCCGCGCTATCTGGCATCTGCTCCCAGGTTCTGAACATGACAGCCAAACGGCTCAACCTGTCACAAGTCGTTTTGTCATTGCTGTGTACCGCCTTTATTCTCATCAGCATAATTTCATTATATAATACCGGCCTGTTCAATAGAGCGGATAACTTTTTATTCGACTTGCGCATTAAATGGCGTGGCTCCCTTGAAACATCCGGAAAGATTGTCTTGGTCCTCTTGGATGAAAAAAGTGCAATTGAGCTTAAGAGAAAAAAAGGGAGCTGGTCGCGCCGTCAATTAAGTGAGGCTCTGAGGAATCTTTGCCAGGCAGGTGCGGAGATCATTGGCTTGGATATGATACTGGGCGCCCCTGATCTTGATCCTCAAGCGGATACTATCTTAGCCCATACCATTGCCGAGTGTAATAATGTTGTGCTTGCCAGAGTGTCGTCCGCTCCGGGCATTGAAGAAATAGCTCCCCTGCCACTTTTTCAGGAGGGAATGATCGGTGATGGATTTATTGATGTCCCGCTTGATACGGATGAAGTCTTGCGGAAGATCAGATTTTTTAATGCAAAGCCTCAGGCTGATGGAGAACTTCAGCTCTTTCCCGCATTTTCGTTAGAGATCGCAAGAGTTTTTCTTAACCTTTCGTATGATTTTGATTTTTCAGAAGAAGAATATTTCTTCCTTGGTGCCAAGGAAGAAAAGCAGCTGAGATTGCCTTACCCGGAGCTGTTAATCAATTATTACGGTGATTATAAATCATTTGTCCATCTTTCCTATGCAGATGTGGTTCTAAATCGTTTTGAGCCAGAAATCGTAAAAGGCAGAATCGTCCTTGTCGGGAGCATTCTTGCAACGCAGAAGGATTTTCTCAGTACGCCATTGTCAAGGTTTAAAGGGATCAGTGGATACAAGGAAAAGTTTGGTGTTTTAGTAGGAGGTGTTTTAGGGGAAAAAGAACCAGGGGTTGCCTGCCATGCCCATGCTACAGAAACGATCCTCAATCAGAACTATATAGTGAGGATGCCCACGACCACTGTATCCATGCTGATCATCCTGCTTGGGATTATTGGATTGATGTTTTATTCACCTAGGGTGGGTACGGTTTTGGAGTCGTGTGTTCTCCTAATCAGCATTTTTTTCCTTGTGTGGATCTCCTATATGCTGTTTCTGAAAAAGCTGTTGTGGATAGATACGGCCCCCTTGATCGCGGTTTTCTTCACCCAGTTTGTCGTGGGCGTGGCTCTGGAAAAAACATTTGCCAGGAAGAAATCACTGATGGTCACCAGCTTGTTCGGCAAATACGTTTCACCAAGCGTGGTCAACAAACTCATCCGTGGCGATATCACCGTATCACTGGAAGGCAAGAGCCAGGAGCTTTCCATCCTGTTTTCGGACCTGCGTGGTTTTACCACGATTTCCGAGGGATTGGGCGCCAGACAGACCGGTATTCTGCTCAATAATTACTTTGATGCCATGATTCCCTTGGTTTTCGATAAAAAAGGCACCCTTGATAAGCTCATGGGCGATGCCATTATGGCCTTTTTCGGCGCCCCGGTAGATCTCCCTGATCATCCGGTGAAAGCTGCGGAAGCAGCCCTCTCCATGTTGGAAAAGCTTGCTGTCCTTAATAGCAAACATAGAGATGAGGGCATGGCACAGATTGATATAGGCATAGGCTTGAACACCGGCGTAGTAACAGTGGGGAATTTGGGGAGCCGGGAGTTTATGGATTACACCATCATCGGCGATGATGTCAATCTTGCTTCACGGCTTGAAGGATTGAACAAAGTGTATGGCACCCACGTTATAGTCAGCGACTCCATGGCGAAACGGCTCGATGACCGTTTTCTGCTGCGCGACCTTGATCTGGTTCGGGTAAAGGGTAAGGGAAAAGCCGTGACCATCTATGAGTTGATGGGCTTCCGGGAAAAGATGGACCCGAGCTGGCCTGAAAGAGTGCATATTTTTGAGACGGGCTTGGTTGCCTTCCGGACCGGGAATTGGGATGAGGCTGAGGAGATATTCAGACAGATACTACAGGAAGTGCCTGATGATAAACCTTCCTCATTATATATAAAGCGTATTGAACAATACAGGGCCAAACCGCCTCTGGAAACATGGGATGGCGTGACGGTATTTGACCACAAGTAATTCGCTGAATCGACAACATTTATCAGCTTTTCTGTATTCTTTAATGAAGGTAGGAACATTAAGGCTTTTATTAAAGTAAAACTCCTGGTGATTGGGAACGGAAATATACTTTTTCTCCGGTGGATTGGATATTTTTTTCTCATAACAGCTTACTGGTGAAAGGCTTTTATGCCTGATAAAAACGTATACGCGAGAATATCATAGTATCAGATAATAAGAGCATGACAGCGTCCATAAATGCGCCAGTATACCTGATATTATTCGGTTGGGTGTGCTGCCTTCCCACAGGTGCCATGGCTGTTTACAGCACTCGCAATTACTTGTACTATGAAATCATCTCTTTTCGCTAAAAAGAAAGAAGGGGCTGGATCGATATGCAATTGATAGGACGGTTGTGTTCTCAGAACACGGAAAAAAGGAGCACGATAACTGAGTACCCATTTTTTTGGATGGTGCTCTTTTGTTGTGCCATAATTGGCACGGGTATAGGAGGGTGTGCGGTTAATCCGGTCACCGGCGAGCGTGAATTGCACCTTGTTTCCCAAGCGAGTGAAATTAACCTGGGGCGCGAAAATTACCTGCCGGCCCAGCAGTCGCAAGGGGGAAAATTAAATACCTATCCGGAAGTAGGTAATTATGTCAGCACTATCGGCAAAAGGTTGGCAAAAATCAGCGACAGGCCTGATTTGCCCTATGAATTTGTAGTGCTTAACAATTCCGTCCCCAATGCCTGGGCCCTGCCAGGAGGAAAGATCGCAATTAACAGGGGCTTGCTTGTGGAATTGGAGAATGAAGCCGAATTGGCTGCTGTTTTAGGGCATGAGATCGTCCACGCCGCAGCACGCCATGGTGCTAAGGGAGTAGAAAGGGGTATGATTCTTCAGGCCGGGGCGATGGGAGTCGGCGTTGCTGCGGCAGACAGCAAGTATGCCGACCTGCTGGTCGGCAGCGCCGCTGTCGGCTTGGGCTTGATCAATCAGAAATACAGCCGGGCTCATGAGCTTGAAGCAGACCATTATGGCATGATTTATATGTCCAAGGCCGGCTATGAACCAAACGCCGCAGTAACTTTGCAACAAAAATTTGTCCGTTTAAGCGGACAAAGAAGGCCGAACTGGCTGCAAGGATTATTTGCTAGCCATCCGCCCTCACAGGAAAGGGTGAATAAGAATGCCAGGATGCGGCAGGATCTACCCTCCGGTGGCGTTGTGGGCCAAGAAGAGTACCGAAAAACAATGGCAGCAATTTTTAAAACAAAAGACGCATATGCCAATTATGATAAAGGGCTGCAAGCGATTAGTAAAGGTCAAGCCTCCCAGGCAATGGAATTTGCCAACAGGGCCCTTGCTCTGGAACCGAAGGAGTCATTTTTTCATGGCTTGCGGGGTGAAGCGTTGCTTTTGCAGAATAAGCCCCAGCAGGCACTTTCTGCCTACAATAAGGCCGTTGCTTTGAACAGCGGCTATTACAGTTGGTATTCACGGCGAGGAATTATTCAACAGCAACTGGGCATGGAGGCCGCGGCGATTCGAGACCTGCAAAAGAGCAATGCATTATTACCCACAGCCAATGCAAATTATGCATTGGGTGAACTGTTTTTGCATAGCGGCCAGCATTCAAAGGCAATAGAGCATCTCAACGTAGCCGCATCAAGTGAATCCGAGCTTGGAAAAAAGGCAGGGGTCATTCTGGCACAGCTTGAACTTCCCAAAAAACCGCATAAATATCTCGCGGCTGCGGTGAAAATGGATAAAGGCGGCCAGACTTTTATCCAGGTGCAAAACAGGGCCCCCGTGCAAGTTCGGGATATTACCGTGCAGGTTGAATCATTAAACTCTTCCGGCAAAGTGTATAATAGGGATGTTGTCAAAATTCCCGGCCCTATTAAGCCAATGGGGAGCTATTCTGCTCCTGTCCGTATATCCAGGGAATCTGAGCAATACCCGGTAAGAATTAAGGCTAAAGTTCTTTCTGCCGCCATTGCCAAGTAGGATAGAACCTAAAAACTATGTATTCAGCGCAGAAAACACAAAGCTCACAGAGGTAAATCTTTGAGAGTATACGTTTTGCTCTCCGTGCTTGTTGATCGTGTTCAGAGGGAATTAGTGTCCCGGAAGCATTTTTTATGAACAAAAAGATTATATTGAAAGTTGCAGCAGACTGCTGTTTGCAGAATGCACCGCCATCATTGATCAATGGACTCAAAAAAAGACTGACCATTGCCAACCCGAAATACCGAGATGCACGAAAATATGGGCGCTGGATCGGTAAAAAGCTCAAACCATATTTATATTATTACAAGGAGTGGAAAGATGGGCTCCATTTTCCACGGGGTTTTGCCCGGCAGGCAGTGCAGTTCAGCAGGAAAATTTTAGCGCAACACGCAACCCTTTTGATCGAAGACCAGCGCCGCCTGTTACCGGAAGTCGATTTTGTTTTTCACGGCAAACTGCGTCCCTATCAAAAAACAGCTGTATATCATATCCTCAACCATGATTTTGGTGTGCTTGAGTCAGGTACAGGATCGGGAAAAACCATAATTGCGCTTGCTGTTATCGCCAAACGGCGACAACCTACCATCATCATCGTTCATAGCAAGGAACTCCTGTATCAATGGCTGGAAAGGATACGGGAGTTTTTGGAAATTGAGGCCGGCTGCATTGGAGATGGCCGGTTCGACATAAAGCCCATAACCGTTGCCATCGTTAATAGCGCCAGAAACCGCCTTGATGAACTTCCCGAACAGTTCGGCCAGGTTTGTGTGGATGAATGCCACAGGGTGCCAGCCTCACTGTTTACCGATGTGGTTACCGCATTTGATTGTAAGTATTTATTGGGGCTGTCCGCAACTGCTTATCGGCGAGACGGGCTTACAAACCTCATCTATTATTATCTTGGAGAAAGATCTTACCAGGTAAATCCGGATGATCTCCACACCAGCGGCGCTGTTCTCAAGCCGATATTTATTCAGCGACCTACCCACTTTACATATATCTATCGGGGCAATTACCAGGCTCTGATGAAAGCCCTTACTGAAAACAAGGAGAGAAACAGACAGATTGTCCGGGATATCCTTGCAGAGGCTAAAAGCGGATCAGGGACCATTCTGGTGGTCAGTGACAGAGTAGCCCATTGTGAACAGCTGAGGATCCTGGTTGCTGAAGAAAACGAACGGGAAGGGGCAAATTCCTTCGAAACAGCGGTTCTTACCGGCCAGCTTCCGACTGAAGAACGGGCAAGGTTGGTTGAAAGGATCCATAATGGCGAAATAGACATACTCATAGCCACCTTACAACTGATAGGGGAAGGTTTTGATTGTCCCGGGCTCTCCACTTTGTTTCTAACCACTCCCATAAAATTCACCGGACGGCT